>CAYTYL010000046.1:0-15374 GCA_964441715.1 uncultured Muribaculaceae bacterium | reverse complement strand
GCATCGGCAGAGGCGGCTATGCCGCGGATAGAAGTTTTTTTCGTACCTTGGCCGAAACTGCTTTGATTTATGAAAAAGGTATTGTCGTTACTCCTGCTCTGCCTGTCTGTGGGCGAGCTGTCCTTTGCACGGGAGGTCGTGGAACTGAAAAAATGGGAATGGTCCCTGAAGGACACCGGTGTCTGGAACGCGGTCACCATACCCCATGACTTCCAGATGGAACTCCCATGGGAGGAAGAGGCCGGAGGAGCACGCGGCTTCAAGCCGATGGCGGAGGCTACATACAGGACCACGCTCAAGCCGGACCCTTCGTGGAAGGGGAAAAGCGTGTATCTGGATTTCGAGGGCGTGGCCATGCAGGCGGACATCAGTGTGAACGGCAAGCCGGCAGGCGAGATAGATTACGGATACCTCGGGGGCAGTTTCCCGGTGCAGGAACTCCTTGACTGGGATGAGGAAAACGAGATAACGGTCAGCGTGAGCACCGGCAATGCCGACGGGTCCAGGTGGTACACCGGAGGAGGGCTCATCCGTCCCGTGCATGTGGTTGTCAAGAATCCCGTGGCGATAGCCCGCAACGGAATATACGTGACGACTCCCGAGGTGTCGGAAAAGAGTTCTTCGGTAAAGGTGCAGGTGGAACTGGAAGGCTTTTCGCGGAAAGACGATGACGTGGACATAGTGGCGGAGTTCTTCGATCCCTCGGGCATGTCCATAGGGAAGGTCAGTGCCGAGGCGCCCAAAAAGAATTACCTGCGATACATTGAAGTTCCGTTGCCCGAATTCAGAGTGGACGGCACCATGCTGTGGGACGTGGATGCGCCCAATCTGTACAGGGTGTGCGTCAGCCTCGTTAAAGACGGTGCGGAACTTGACTCCGATGAGGCGGAGTTCGGATTCAGGACCATAGAATACAGCCGGGAATTCGGATTCAAGCTGAACGGCCGGAAGGTTTTCCTAAAAGGCATGGCGAACCACCACGATCTCGGCGCGCTTGGAGCCGCTGCTTATGACGGGGCCATCGAGCGTCTGCTCAAAAGGATGAAAGAGTTCGGATACAACCATATACGTACCTCCCACAATCCCTATTCGATATCCCTGCTTGAACTGGCGGACAAATACGGGATTCTTGTCACCGACGAGCTTTACGACAAGTGGATGACGGACGGAGGCCGTTTCTGGATTGCACGCCATCCGTTCACGCAGTCCTGGTTCAACCATGAAAGGGAATGGCTGAAACGCGACAGAAACCATCCTTCCGTGGTTTTATGGAGTTTCGGCAACGAAACGCAGATAAACGAAGAGTGGAACGGTCTGCCCGGGACGTCCGACTGGGGCGTTACCACCTTCAGGGTGATGAAGACATTCGCACGGCGTTATGACGACACCCGTCCGTTCACGGTCGCGCAGTTCCCGGCAAGGAGGGGCAGCATCAACAAGGACGATCCGCGTTACAACACCGAGGTCTATGCCCCCGAACTGGCCTGCGTCACGGATGTCGCGGCATTCAACTATCGTTTCCGCGATTACGGCAAGTATCTGGAACACGACCCCGGTCTGAATATCTACCAGAGCGAGGCTAGTGTGAACGAACTCGCCGCACCGTATTTCGGGATGGACTACGACCACAGCATCGGCCTGGCATATTGGGGCGCAGTGGAATATTGGGGAGAATCTGACGGCTGGCCCAAGAAAGGCTGGAACTATTCCTTCTTCAACAGCGCTCTCGATCCCTATCCTCAGGCTTTCCTCATAAAAAGCGCGTTCTGTGACGAACCACTTGTGCATATCGGGGTGGTCGACGGACAGAAAAAGGCGATAGAATGGAATGATATCATTTCCGGGAAAACTCCCATGAGCGAGAACTGGAACAGGCCCGAGGGCAGCGCCTGGACGGTATGTGTCTACTCCAACGCCGACGAAGTGGAATTGTTCAACAACGGAAAATCTCTCGGAGTGCGTCGGAACGACAGGTCCGACATAGACCGCAGAAACATATTCATCTGGCCTGAAGTGGCTTACGGCAAAGGCGGAAAGCTCCGCGCAGTCGGACGCAACGGCGGGGTCGCCGTGGCGGAACATTCCGTGGAAACTGCCGGAAAGGCTTCCGTGCTTGCTCTTGTGAAGGAAAACGTTCCGGGAGAGCTGGAGTATGTGCGCGTATATGTCACCGATTCCAAGGGACGCAGGATATGGGATTCCGATGCCGCCGTGTCGTTCTCTCTGGAAGGAGATGCTGAAATCGTGGCGATAGATGATCAGGACCATTATACCGGCGAGCTGTTCAATGTCAACCCCAAGAAGGCCCATAGGGGATTCGTGATGGCCATAATCCGCAGGGGAGAGGGAGAGTCGGTTCTCAGCGTCAGCTCCAAGGGCTTCAGGACCGTGAAGACTTCCATCGCTCCTCTCGGCTAGCTACATCCATGCATAGAGTATAGAATTAACGATAAACAATAAAAACAGATGAAAGTATCCATAATCGGAGCTGGCAGCATGGGCGGAACGGCCGCCCGCAGTTTCTGTTCCAGTCCGCTCTTTACACCTCAGGACATTACGGTGACGGCCAGGCACCAGTCGACTCTTGACAATTTTAAGGGCACCGGCATAAACACCTGTCTGGATAATAAGGAGGCTGTGAAAAGTGCCGACATCATTATCCTTGCGGTCCGTCCCGAGGATGCGGAGACCGTTTCCAGGGAGGTGGCTTCCGTCCTCGATTTCTCCAACCAGATTGTCATAAGCTTCATAGCCGGAATATCGTCTTCCAGATATGTCGAGTGGTTTGACAATACGGACTCTGACAGGATGTCAGTCGGGATGACCATCCCCAATTTCTTCCTTGCCATGCCCAATACGGCCATGGAGCTGAATGAAAGCCTCACCTTCATCACTCCCATCCATGCGACGCCTGTTCAGATTTCACTTGTAAAGGCAATCTTTGACAGTGTCGGAAAATCGCTGATAGTGGACGAGGACATGATGAACGCTGGCATGGCGCTTGCTTCTTGCGGAGTCGCATACGCCATGAAGTACATCCTTGCTTCGGTGGAAGGCGGCTGCAAGCTGGGCTTCCGGCGCGAAGATGCGATCAAGGTTGTGGTTCAGACCGTAAAAGGGGCCTCCATGCTTGTGGCGGCACATGGCACTAACCCGTCCGTAGAGATTGCCAAGATTGCTACGCCGGGAGGATATACGGAGAAGGGGCTGCGTGCTTTTGAGAATTCCGATTTCACGGAGATTGTTCTCAAGGCGCTTAAGCTTTCTTCGGCTGTGGACGTGGATTGAATGTAGTTTAAAGTATTAAATGATATGAGAAAGTTTATTTATTTAGCGGCTGCCTGTGCGGCGGTCCTGAGCCTCGCATCCTGCGGAAACGGCAAAAAGACGTCCAAAGATGCCGGGGATGCGGCGGCAAAATCGCTTGAGATATCTTTTGACTATTCCAAGAAGGACGGCGGCGGTTCGAACCAGTGGGCCGTGTGGATAGAGAACGGTCAGAAACAGGTGGTGAGAACTCTGTTCGTCACCGAATTTTCCGCCAAGGGCCGCAGCCGCAACGGAGAGACTCCCGAGAGAGGCTACCGTTTCCGCACGACCTGCGTGCCGGACTGGGTAAAGGATGTGAACGCGGATTCGCTTACCGATGAGCAGCTTGATGCTTTCACCGGTGCCACTCCTGCGGAGAGCGGTTTGCAGACCTATGTCTGGGATTTCAAGGACCAGAACGGAAATGCCGTTCCTGAAGGAGATTACAAGTTCTATGTACAGGCGACTTTCAGCGGCACGGCCATCGTCACCTTTAGCGGAGACGTCTCCACTTCTTCCGAGGGGGAACTTGCCTATGAGACGAAATTCGACATTCCCGATCCTGAGGGAGAGGGTGAACGTCTGGAGGAACGCAAGGACATGATTACCTCCCTGAAGGCTGTAGTGAAATAGAAAGCGGCATTAAGAACAAAAAAACGGAACTTATTCAGTTCCGTTTTTTTGTTTTCAGACATGACGTCATTTGCCGAAGTAGCGTTTCAGAAGTCCGTAGAATCCGGCGCCGTGGCGCGCTTCATCCTTGGCCATCTCGTGTACGGTGTCATGGATGGCATCGTAACCGAGCTGTTTCGCTCTTTTCGCGAGCTCGAACTTGCCTTCGCATGCGCCTGCTTCGGCTTCGTATCTCTTTTCCAGGTTTGTCTTGGTGTCCCATACCATTTCTCCGAGAAGTTCGGCGAATTTGGCGGCATGCTCGGCCTCCTCGAAAGCATATCTCTTGAAAGCTTCCGCAATCTCAGGGTATCCCTCCCTTTCGGCCTGGCGGCTCATTGCGAGATACATCCCCACTTCCGAACATTCTCCTGTGAAGTTGTCATGCAGCCCCTGCATGATTTCCGCATCTTCCACTTTTCCGTCTCCGATGTGGTGTTCGCAGGCCCACTGAGGACCTTCGGCGCTTTCCTTTATTTCGACGAATTTGGAAGCAGGTGCTTTGCAGATAGGGCAGTGCTCGGGAGGGTTCTCTCCTTCATAGACGTAGCCGCATACGAGACATCTGAATTTCTTTTTCATGGTAAATTTCCTTTTAAATGTTGTTGTATAATTCGTAACCTAAAGTATATAAAACTATTATGATTGTTCTAATTTTTAAAAGTTCAAAACAAAGGTAAGTAAAAAATCTTGTCCCGCAAATTTTTTCTTGAAAAAATCAGAGTTTGTAGTACAATTTCATTATCCATGCGAAAACAGGTCCCGGCAAGATGGCTCTTGCTGTTACGGAAAGTTTCTGGACAAAGGTCGCCACTATCCTGCGGTAGGCCGGCGAGCTGCTTTCCGTAAGTTTGAGGATGGCCTCTGCGAAAACCTCCGGCTCCAGTCCGCCGAGTTCGTTTTTCTCGATGATGCCGAGACTCCTCCCGTAGTCGGCATAGACCGCCGACGCATTATCCTCGCTGACCGCTTTTCTTTGCGCGGTGAATCCCGTGTGGAAATCTCCCGGGGCAACTGTCGTGACTTTTATTCCGAACTGCATCACTTCCAGTCTCATGGCCTCGCACCAGCCTTCTATCGCAAACTTCGAGGCACTGTACATGCTTTGGAAAGGAAGTCCTACTCTTCCGCCTACGGAACTAACGCAGATGATGTGGCCGCTCCTCCGCCGCCTCATGGCGGGGATGACCGCCCTTGCGTATCTGACTGCCCCCATGAAATTTATGTCCATCTGCCTTAGGCAGTCCTCCTCGGTGCAGAATTCAAAAGGTCCGGCTATGCCCATGCCTGCGTTGTTTATCAGGACGTCTATCCTCCCTTCTCTTTCCAGTACCGTGTCCACGGCCTTCCTGACGTCACCGTCCGATGAGGAGTCCGCTTTCAGGAAGAAAACTCCGTCGAGCATCCCTTCTTTTGAACGGCTGGTCCCATAGACCGTATGTCCTTCTGAAACCAATTTATCGGCACTTGCCTTGCCGAGTCCGGAGGATGCTCCGGTCACAAGTATCACCATAGTCAAAAAGTTATATTCTCAAAAATAGACATATATTGGAAAAAACGGAACAATTGTCAAAATGCGCAGCGGTTTTTAGAGAAAAAAGGCATACTTTAGAAAACAAAAAAACGCGCTGATGGTCCCTTTTCTGAAACAAGTCGCCTATCATTACTACACATCGGGTCCGGTTGAGGACAAATGCTTCGTTTTTCCCAACCGCCGTTCAATGGTTTTCTTCACGGAGTACCTGAAGGAAGCTGTCGCTGACCGTAGCCTGACTCCCTACGGAGGGGAGCGCAGACCCCTCAGGATGCCTTCCATGCTTCCCATAAGCGATTTCTTCTATCGTGCGCATGGCTTGGAGACCGAAGACAGGGTCTCCCTGATACTGGAGCTATACGAATGCTACAGAGAAATCAATCCTTCGGCCGAGCCTCTGGATGACTTCTTCAGCTGGGGGGAAGTGATTCTCGGAGATTTCTCGGACGTGGACAAATACATGACGGATCCGAAGCAGGTCTTCACCAACATCGCCGAGTTCAAGGACATGCAGGATGACTATTCCTTCCTCACCCCGGAGCAGCGGGAGGCCGTGGCGGCTTTCATCTCGCATTTCCGTGACGGAGGCGGGATGAAGACAAATGCGGAAGGAGACGGTGTGAAGGCTCGCTTCATAAAGATTTGGGATAGGCTTTATCCCCTTTATGTGAAATTCAATGCCCGGCTGGAGTCTGAAAACAGGGCCTATGACGGAATGGCGTACAGGAAACTTGTGAATTCGCTGAAGAGCGTTTCCGCGGCCGATTTCTTTTCCGCCGCTTTTCCGGGCAAGGACAAATTCGTGTTCGTGGGGCTCAATGCTCTCAACGAGAGCGAACGTTTCACGCTCAGACGTATGCACGGTGCCGGCATTGCGGAGTTCTGTTGGGACTATTCTTCCGCTCTTCTGAAAAATCTGCGGAACAAGTCATCGGCATACATGAAGAGGAATGTCGAGGAGTTTCCGCAGACATGGGAACTGGATCCTGACGGTCTGCCGGAGCAGGAAGTAAATGTGCTGTCCGTCCCTTCGTCTGCCGGACAGGCTAAGCAGCTTCCCGAGATTCTTTCACGTTCCGGCATCACGGGGGAGCTGAGCTGTTCTGATTGCGCCCTTGTACTGCCGGACGAGAGCATCCTTGTCCCCGTGCTCAATTCCATTCCTCCTGACATAGAAGACATAAACGTCACCATGGGCTATCCTTTGCAGTCGTCGGGGATATGGTCTCTGATGCATTCCGTGTCCATGCTCCAGCTCCATGTCCGCCGCAGGGCTGACGGATGGTATTTCTACCACAACCAGGTGAGAAGCATCCTGACGGACTCCATCATCCGGGAATCGTCGGGAGAGGAGGGCAGGGCCAGGGCCGATGAAATCATTTCGGCAGCGAAGTATTATGTCCCGCAGTCGGATTTCAGCGGCATACCGCTGCTGGAACTGATTTTCAGGCCCGTGATAAGCGATCCTTCATCGGCCGATGCGGAGCAGATAGGCCGGCTGGAAGAATATCAGAAGGAAGTCCTTTCCGCAGTGGCCGGCGCCATGTCCGGTAAAAGCGGACTCAAGGATGTGGAGACGGAGTTCGCAAAGCGCTATTTCGAATGTGTGAACCTGCTTGAAGGAAAGACTCTTGCGGTGAAACCGGCGACCTATCTGCGGCTGCTTTCCTCCATAGCCTCCGGGGAGAGCGTCCCTTTTTCCGGTGAGCCGCTGAAGGGACTGCAGATCATGGGGCCTCTTGAAACCAGGGCTCTGGATTTCTCTACGGTGGTGATCTTTTCCTGCAACGAGGGCATATTCCCGAGGAAAAACGTATCCGTCTCCTTCATACCGCCTGAACTCCGGAAGGGTTTCGGCCTTCCCACCAGCGAGTTCAAGGATGCCGTGCTGGCGTATAGCTTCTACCGGCTTATCCAGCGTGCGGACAGGCTCTGGCTTGTCTATGACTCAAGGATGGAAAAGATGAAGGCAGGGGAGGAAAGCCGCTATATCAAACAGCTTGAATATCATTTCAGGGTTCCGTTGAAGCGTTATTCCGCGAGGTCCGAAATGCGGGCCGAAATCGAGACTGCGAGTGTGCCGAAGCCACGGAATATTGCTGAAACCATAAGGAGCAGGAAGCTGTCAGTTTCCGCCATTCAGAAGTATCTGGAATGCCCGGCCAAGTTCTTCTATGCCAACGTGGAAATGCTTGACGATGATTCCGGCGTGGCCGAGTCCCTCGACAAGGGGATGGTCGGTACGGTGTACCATGACGTCATGCAGGCTCTGTATCTGGGCGGATGCGCCCTGTCGCCTTCTTTCTCCATGGAAAGGTCCGATGTGGCGGAGGCCGTCAGGAGCGGAAGGCTTGTGCCTTTGAGGTATGTCGATGCAGGGTACATCTCCGGTCTCATGAAGAATGCGGACATGATAAGGGCCAAGATCGCCGCCCTGATATGTTCTCAGCTCAAGACCGTGGAGATCGGCGGGCGCAGTCTGGTTTTTCAGGAGATAATCCTGCAATATGTGCTCAAGACCCTGGAACGGGATCTGGAATATCTGAAGGAAGAGGGTACTGACCGCTTTGAGATCATTGGACTCGAACTTCCTGTCTCGTGGACATTCGAAGGCTTCAGGTTCGGAGGATATATAGACAGAATCGACTGCATTTCAGGGAATAAGGTGCGTATCATCGATTACAAGACAGGGACGGTCACGGAAAAAGACATGAATGTGGACAATGACACCGCCGAAGCCGTGGCGGAGAAACTGTTCATGGCGGACATTGCGGACAGACCGAAGATTGCCCTCCAGCTTTTTCTATATGACAAATATGTGGAAAACGAGAAATGGATTGCGGGCAGACAGAAGGTCAACGTGATTTATCCGGTCGCCGGCTTGTTCCGCGAACGGGTGTCAAAGCTGGAAAGGCCGGTATGCGATGCTTTCGCAGATGCCGTGATTCCACGTCTCAGAGCTCTGTTGGCCGAAATGACCGATCCCGAAATCCCGTTCCGCAGGACCGGGCGGCATGAGACCTGTTCATACTGCGACTTCAGGAATATTTGCGGACGGTAAAAAAGAGAGAGATATGTTGAACATCGTCAAGGCATCGGCCGGTTCGGGAAAGACTTTCCTGCTGGCAAAGACATATATAAGGCTGCTTCTCGCTTCGGATGACCGCTATGCCTACAGGCATATACTTGCCGTGACATTCACCAACAAGGCCACGGATGAGATGAAAAGCCGTATCATAAAGGAATTGGACGTCCTTGCGCGCAATCCGGCCAAATCGGGATATTACAAGGAATTCTCGGCGGAATTCGGTTCGGCGGCGGAGCTGAAGTCCAAGGCGGAGAACCTGCTTTTCGACATCCTGCACGATTACGGCTCCTTCTCGGTCAGCACCATAGACAAGTTCTTCCAGAGCGCGCTCAAATCTTTCGCGAGGGAAATAGGGCAGTTCTCTTCCTATCAGATAGAACTTGACAAGGATTCTCTCATAAAGGAAAGCGTGGCCCGTATGCTGGACGACCTGACGGTGAAAGATACCGCCATGCTTGACTGGCTCAGGGAGAGCGTGATAAACAAGATCATGGACGGGGGAAAGGAGAGTCTTGACAATGATCTTTTCAATACATGCAGGACGCTGAAGTCCGACATGTACAGGGAGGTGATCGAAAAAAACGGAGTGGATGAGGAAAAGTTCTTTTCCCGGGAGAACATAAGCGGACTGAGCAAAGCATGCCGCCGCTACCGTAAAGGCTTCGAAGGGAAGGTAAAGGACGCCGCGGAGAAAATAATCTCCGTTTTTCAGGAAGCCGGCGTCTCTCCTGAAGAGACAAGCCACGGATTCGCCGCGGGGCTGTATAAGTATATAGAAGACGCGGGGGCCGCCTTGAATGATTATCCGGGAGCCAGGCTCATGCAGTTTTCGCTTGACAGCGGGAAGTGGTTTCCGAAGAAGAACGCTAAAAAGTACCTTCCCCTGCTTGAGGGAGTTCTGAATGAACCTTTCAGGCATTTCACGGAACTGTTCGGCCGGGAATACGAGGCCTACAGGACCTGCGGCCTGATTGCCGGAGGACTGAACTACATGGGCCTCGCTTCCGAGTTCAATGCCGAGTTCAATGCCCTCATGAGAGAGAAGAACGTGCTGAATATCGATGATTCCAATACATTGCTGCGCAGGATAATAGACGGCAGCGACGCACCTTTTGTCTATGAGAAGCTCGGAGTCCGCTACGACCACTTCCTTCTGGACGAATTTCAGGATACATCGTCGATACAATGGGAAAATTTCCGTCCCCTGCTTAAGGAGAGCGAGGCCGGAGGAAATGAGAACCTGATAGTCGGCGACATAAAGCAGAGCATCTACAGGTGGCGCGGCTCGGACTGGAATCTTCTCGGCTCTCAGGTCAAGCTGGATTTCCCTCAGGCCGACGACAGCGTGAGTCTGCGCAGCAACTGGAGGAGTTCTCCGGACATAGTCGGTTTCAACAACGGTTTCTTCGGATATGCTGCCGCCGCGCTTGACGGGATGTTGGGCAATTCTTCCGGGGAGAACTTCGTATCAGGGATATATGCCGATGTGAGTCAGGAGCCCATGGCAAAGGGAGACGCTTCACTCGATTTCGTTTTCTGTCCGGAAAATGAAGAGAACGCGGAGATACTGAAGGCGATACGCAGCTTCAGCCCGGGAGGACCGTCGGACTACGGAAAGACGGCAGTGCTTGTCAGGAGGAAAGAAATCGGTTCCGCCGTAGCTTCATATCTGATAGACAACGGCATTCCGGTGATTTCCGATGATTCCCTCAAGGTGAGGTCGTCCAAGATTGTGAGGCAGCTGGTGTCGCTGCTGCATTATACGGCGGACAGTTCCGACAAGATAAACGCATATCTTGCCGAGGAACTGGACATCACGGTCCCCGAGTCGTATCTTTCGCTGCCCGATCTGGCCGAAAGCTATCTCAGGGAGCTCAAAAAGGGCAATCCCGGCGTGTTCGGAAACGAGACGCTTTTCATCCAGTCATTCATGGACTGTCTTCAGGAATGGACTTCCGTCAACGGCAACTCTCTTCCGGAATTCCTCGAATACTGGGAGGAAAACAAAGACGGTCTTTCCATAAGTTCTCCGAAAGATCCGGGGGCGGTGAGGATAATCACGGTCCACAAAGCAAAAGGACTGGAATATCCCTATGTGATTTTCCCTTATGTCGAGGATGTCGTTCTGGATACGGATGAGTCACGGTGGTGTCATCCGGATGCCGAAGGGACTCCTCTTGAAGAATTCGGCGAAGGCGTCTACTATGTGAAACTTTCCGCCAAGAAAACATCCGGGACTTTGTTTGCCGGTGATTATGAAGAGAACCGCCGTCTCATGTATGTGGATGCCTTGAACTTGATGTATGTGGCCATGACGAGGGCTTGCAGGGGGCTGTATGTCATCGGGAACAACAAGAGCCGGGCAGGGCGGAAAAACATGCGGGAGGTATTGTATTCATATCTGGACAGCCGCAGAACGGATTTCAAGACGGAAACGGTGAAAGATGAAAAAGGAGAGACGGAAAGGGAACATTTCTCGCACGGTGCTCTCGCGGAGGATTCATGCCCTTCCGGAGGAGGCCCTCTGATTGAAGAATGGGAGTCGTCATATCCTTCTTTTCCTCTGAATGCCGCAGATGACGGTCCGGACGGAGGCACCCGTGAGCGTGGCCGTCTCAGGACCGGAGGTTCGGGGGCTGATTTCTTCTCGGGGGAGCTCTCGCCCCGGCTCAAAGGAATAGTCCTGCATGACATCCTGTCGTCAGTCAAGACTCCTTCCGATCTGGGCCCGGCCATAGATTCCAAGCTGCGGTGCGGAGATATTCCGGAGTCCATGGCAGAGGAATACAGGTCTCTGCTTTCAGCGAGGATTGCCTACGGCGCCGGTCTCGGATGGTTTCCCGACGATCCGTCCCTGGTGAGCAACGAACAGTCTCTGATAGATACGGACGGGGAAGTCTACCGTCCCGACCGCGTGGTGCGCACCGGTGAGGGTCTCATGGTCATCGACTACAAGTTCGGAGAAGAGAAGCCTATATATATCAAACAGATAGGAAAATATGCCTCTCTTTTGAAGGCGATGGGCCACGGGGATGTGAAGGCATGTCTGTGGTATGTTTATGAAAATAAAATAGTATATTTGCCCTGATACAAAAACTTGACGGGATGAATTATTCGGATGCAGACGTAATATTGGAATATAATACTGAGAGAGAGAAACTTAAGATGCCTGAGTACGGACGTAACGTGCTCAAGATGGTCGAGAGGGTGGTGGCCATTCCTGACAGGGAGGAGCGTACGCGCCAGGCGAGAGCCGTAGTCAGGGTAATGGAGCTGCTCAATCCCCAGGTGCATCAGGAAGAAAACTGGGAGCACAAGATATGGGACCACCTGTATTTCATCTCCGATTTCAAACTGGATGTGGACTCCCCATATCCGGCTCCGTCCATGGAAGAGCTGCATACGAAACCCATGAGGATTCCTCTCGTGAAGAAAAAAATCAAGGCGACCCATTACGGCAGAAACATCGAGAGTGTGATCGACCTTATCGCGGGGCTGGAAGACGGTGATCAGAAAACATCGCTTATCCGTTCCCTCGCCATGTACATGCGCACCCAATATCTTATATGGAACAAAGACAGCGTGGCTGACGAAACCATATTTTCTGACATTGAAAAGCTGTCCGACTACAGAATCCGTATCCCGGAGGGGTTGAGCCTTTCGCGCATCTCTTCGGATGCGAATTTCTCCCGTCCCGGCATGAATATGGATTTCAACAATCCCAATCCGCCCAGGAGACAGAACAACGGTCAGAATCACGGCAGAAGAAAGAAATTTCAGAAAGGAAGATAACGGATGGACAAAAGAAAGATTGTCAAGATTGCAGGGCTCGCAGTGGCCCTGTTCACCGTTTTTTCTCTCGTTTCAGCTGTTTCATATCTTTTCACATGGAAGGCTGATCAAAGCGTCATTGTCGACCCGCAGCGTCTCGATCCTTCCGTAGAGGTGGCGAACGCCGGCGGAAAGACGGGTGCAGGATGGGGCTGGCTGCTTGTTAGCAGATGGTTCGGGTTGGGCTCTTTTGCCCTTATACTTGCTCTTGCCGTCATGTCCTGCAGGATGCTTTTCGGACGGAGGAACTTTTCCGCGGCCAAGACCATAGCTCTTGCTCTCACGGCCGGTATAGTTTCGTCTTTTGTCCTGGCTTTCATCTCGGTGCACACCGGTCTGGACAATGTGTTCGGAGGCGGCCTCGGCGGAGACTGCGGGAACGTCGTGATAGGATGGTCGGAGAATCTTTTCGGTTTCACGGTTACATTTTTTGCCTTGGCGGTACTCATCGTGCTGTGGTTCGTTTTTGCCAGCAGACGTTTTTCCGACTGGTTCATGTCTCTGGGGGAGAAGAAAGCCGCGGATGTGGGTAAGGAGCGCACGTCGGCACGGGAACATGAAGCTGCGGCGGCCGACTCCGGAGCGGATGCACCGGCCCGCGTACGAAGAGGTTTCACCTGGCTTAAGAAAGAACTTTCCGATGAAGCCGGGGAAACTCCCGGACCGGAAGAAAGCGCCGATGCGGAGTCGGGTTCAACGCCCGGTGATGAAGACGCCTCTTCCGAATCGGAAGTCTCTCTGGGAGCGGATGATGTCGAAGTGCAGGTGGCTGAACTTGCCGCGGATAATGCCGTGACGACTTCCGTGGCGACGGAGAAGGCTGCAGGCCGGTCTGCCGGCGGCGGTGCTGCTGTTTCCGGAGACGCCGTAGCTTCGGACGGGAAAACCATACATGGGAATGCAGGGGACGATGAAGGGCTTGAAGTAGTGGAAGGTGAGGAATTGTCTACGGAGGTAGTGGAGGAACTGCCGCGTATCGACGTGAGGGATGAGCTGCGGGACTACCGTTTCCCCCCTCTCGAACTTCTGGACGATTACGAGAATCTTATCCATAAGGTGCCTCAGGAAGAGCTTAAGCGCAACAATTACAAGATACGCGCTACCCTGAAGACATACAAGATAGACGTGGACAATGTCAAGGCGGTGGTAGGACCTACCGTGACCCTTTACAAAGTCTATCCTGCGCCCGGAGTGAAAATATCCGCAATCAAGAATCTTCAGGAAGACATCGCCATGGCTCTTCATGCCAAAGGCGTGCGCATAGCCACTCTGGATGATTCCGTCGGCATAGAAGTGGCCAATGACCAGCCGTCCATAGTCCCGCTCAAGGCCATGCTCAACGATCCTTCTTTCAGAGACAGCAAGGCTGAACTGCCTGTGGCCATCGGCTATACCATAACCCAGAAGGTAAAGGTTTTCGACCTTGCCGATGCTCCGCATCTTCTTGTGGCCGGAGCTACCAAGCAGGGTAAATCCGTGGGATTGAATGTGCTGATTTCTTCTCTGCTGTACTCGAAACATCCTTCGGAACTGAAGTTCGTGTTCATCGATCCCAAGATGGTGGAGTTCTCGGCCTATGCGAGGCTCATAAAGCATTATCTGGCAGAACTTCCGAACGCTCTGGACGAGGCTGACGAATACAACAAGGCCATATGCAAGGATGCCAGGAGCGCGGAGCTGATTCTCCGTTCGCTATGCCAGGAAATGGATGAAAGATACGAGCTTATGGGCAAGGCTCTGGTCAATAAGGTGACATTGTACAATGACAGATACAAAAACCGTTACCTTCTTCCTACCGAAGGGCACCGCTACATGCCTTACATAGTGGTCGTGGTAGATGAATATGCCGATCTTACGATGTCCGTCGGGGGCTCGGGCGATGCGAAGGCGCTCGCACGCAGCATTTCCACTTCGATAATCCGTCTGGCCCAGAAGGGAAGGGCCGCGGGAATCCATGTCGTGCTTGCCACGCAGCGTCCTTCCGTGGATGTCGTCACCGGACTGATCAAATCCAATTTCCCTACGCGAATAGCGTTCAGAGTGTTCTCGGCGGTGGACTCCAAGACTATCCTCGATTCCACCGGGGCGGAGAAGCTGATAGGAAAGGGAGACATGATCTATTCGGCGGGGGCTGACATGGAAAGGATACAGTGCGCCTTCATAAGCAATGATGAGATAAACGACATCACCAACTTTATAGGGGAGCAGAAAGGCTACAGGAAGAGCTACAATACTCCTTACTACCTTCCCGAACCGGAGTCGGAGGGGGATGACTCTCCTGCCATGGTGGACATGAAACATCTTGACGAACGTTTCGAAGAGGCGGCCAGGCAGGTCGTCATGTCGCAGAGAGGGTCCACTTCGGATCTGCAGCGGCGTCTGGGCATGGGTTATGCAAAGGCCGGAAGAGTTATGGACCAGCTTGAGGCAGCCGGAATCGTAGGCCCTCAGGAAGGCTCCAAGCCGAGACAGGTGCTTGTGAGCAATTTCGATGAGCTGCAGAAGATTATAGACGCTTTCAAAAACAATCAGGCATAATTCCGTATTTCAACGATCCGGCCTGGCTCTGAATAATGCATTTATGAACAAGACACTGATTTCCATTTTTGCGGTGGCATTTCTTTGTGCGCTTCCGCTGCGTGCGGACGATGTTTTTGACCGTTTTGTCCGGAAGGTGACATCATCGGATGTGAGGATCTGCTATGTGCTCTCCGTGAGGGGAGGGGGCGCCGATGCCGGGGTGGCCGAGCTGTGCGGAGACAGCTACCGTCTTGAAGGTGAGGGTTTCGACATCCGTTGCGACGGCAAGACCGTCTGGACCGTGGATTCTTCGGCGAAGGAGGTGGTTGTGGAGGATGCCGCTTCCGGAGGCGTGTCCGTTTCTAATCCGGCATCGCTTCTTGCCGACATGAAGTCATCGTTCAGGCTCGTCAACGCCGG
>CAYTYL010000045.1:4040-15948 GCA_964441715.1 uncultured Muribaculaceae bacterium | reverse complement strand
GCACAGTCAGATTACAAACGAAAATGCCCATCTTCTGGACCGTCTGGCCGAGCATAAGACGGAAAAGCGTTACGTAAAGACCGTCGACGGAAAGGATATGCTCACATGGGTGCTTTTCCCTCCTCAGTTCGACGAGAGCAAAAAGTATCCCGTGATAGAAATCTTCCTCGGCGGACCTCAGGGAACTTTGAGCCAGAGCTGGTCGTACAGATGGAACTACAGGCTTCTGGCATCTCAGGGCTATATAGTGGTGCTCCCCAACAGGCGCGGTACCACCGCTTTCGGACAGGAGTGGTGCGAGCAGATTTCCGGAGACTACATCGGACTCAACATGCAGGACTACCTTTCTGCCGCGCGCATGATAAAAGCTGAGCCATATGCCGGGAAGATTGCCGGAGTCGGCGCTTCCTACGGCGGATATTCCGTTTACTACATGGCCGGAATACACGAAAACACATTCGACTGCTTCGTGGCCCATGCCGGCATTTTCGATGAGCAGTACATGTACTACGAAACGGAGGAGATGTGGTTCCCCAACTGGGACAACGGAGGCCTTTCCGAGTATGCCTACACTCCCGGACAGACGGGCCCCGCGGGTGACGGAATCACCTTCGGAGGCATTCAGCAGGCCGGTTCGCCCTGGAGTTCGGCCGCCAAGGCCAGAAGGCACTATGCCAACTCTCCTGCGGCCAACGTGACCAAGTGGAATACTCCCATTCTATGCATCCATGGCATGAATGATTACCGCATTCCCTATGATCAGGGCATGGCCGCCTTCAATGCCGCGAGGATGATGGGAGTTCCTGCCAAACTGGTGGTGTTCCCTGAGGAGAACCACTGGATTCTCCAGCCCCAGAACTCGGTGCTGTGGCACGAGGAACTGTTCGGCTGGGTGGACCGCTGGTGCAGGTAGCTGAGCGTGACGGCAAGATGCGGCCCGCTGAGTGCTGCGGCAAGATGCGGCCCGCTGAGTGCGGATGTCATAACGAAGGGTGGCTAATCAGTCAACAAGACTTTTAGTCACCCTTCTTGCATGTGTATCAGGCGATTTGAAAGTCGGGCCGTATCAGGCGATCTGGGGCTTCCCGGGACGCGTCTGTCTTTCGGGAACGTCCAGGTGACGCTCCTCCATTCTGCCCGCATAGAGCCTGTCGTATTCCGCTCTGCGTCTGAATATGTCGATGGCGGCATAGATCGCGCTCTTCATCGACTGAGCGTTGGCCTCGTCCCTGCCGGCTATGGCGTATTCCGTTCCGTGGTCGGGAGAAGTCCTGACTATCGGGAGTCCCGCCGTGAAATTGACCCCCTCCTCGAAGCCTATGGCCTTGAAGGGTGCGAGTCCCTGGTCGTGGTACATCGCGAGCGTGACGTCAAAGAGATTGTAGCTTCCCGTGCCGAAGTATCCGTCTGCGGAATACGGACCGTAAGCCATGATGCCTTCGTTCCGGGCATCCTGCACTGCGGGAAGGATGATTTTTTCCTCTTCTTCGCCCATGAGGCTCTTGTCTCCGCAGTGAGGGTTCAGGCCGAGGACGGCGATTTTGGGTTCGTCCATTCCGAAATCCCGTTTGAGCGAGGACCGTAGCATTCTCAGCTTGTCGATTATCTTGTCGTGTGAAATGGATGAGGCTACATTCCTCAGCGGAATGTGTCCGGTCACCACGCCGAGTTTGAGGTTGTCGCTTATCATTATCATGGTGGCGTCATCCACCGAGAATTTTTTCTTCAGGTACTCGGTGTGGCCTGTATATCCGAAATTCACGAGCCCCATGGCCTTTTTGTTTATGGGAGCTGTCACCAGCACATCCGCAAAGCCGTTCTTGATGTCCTCCACTGCGGCGTCCAGAGCGTTCATGGCCGCTTTCGCGGAGTCGGGAGTGGATTTCCCCGGTTCAACTATAATGTTGTCGGCCACGCAGTTGACTATGTTTATGGCTTTGGGCTTGGCCTCTTTTGCGGACGATATGACATAGGTTTCCGGGCATTCAAGGTTGTGCAGAAGCTTTTTGTAGAACCCGAAAGCCTTGCTTGAGCCGTAGATGACGGGAGTGAAACTGTCCAAAATCCTGGAGTCGGAGAGAGCCTTGATTATGACCTCGTAGCCGATTCCGTTCGTATCGCCTTGCGATATCGCTACTGTTATCTTTCTGTTGTTCATCGTCTGTTTTGTGTTATGCGGTGCCGGTCTCAGGCATGTTCTTCCTGCGAGAGGAGGTATCCTTCGTCATCCGGGAGTCCGGCGTGCCTGTATGCGGCGACGGCCAGCGCATCGCAGCGCTCGTTCTCGGGATGTCCGTTGTGCCCCTTTATCCAGTGGAAAGTGACCCTGTGGGAACGGTAAAGCGGCAGAAAACGCTGCCAAAGGTCCGGATTCTTTACTTTCCTGAACCCTTTCTTCTCCCAGTTCTCCAGCCAGCCTTCGTTTATGGCTTTTACCACGTAGGACGAATCGCTCCATACCCTGATGTCCGCATTCTTCCATTTTACGGCCTCAAGTCCCTTTATGACAGCGAGAAGCTCCATCCTGTTGTTGGTGGTGAGGGCGAATCCTCCGCTGAGTTCCTTTTCCATGCCCGCGCATTTCAGGACCACGCCGTAGCCTCCGGGACCGGGGTTGCCGCTGGCTGCGCCGTCCGTGTAGAGATATATGGCAGGTTTCTGTGCGTTTTCCAAAAATAAACTCAATTTCAACAAAGTTAGCAACTTTTTCACGAAGCTGATTTCGGCGGTCTGAAAAACTTTTATGGGTTTTGTGATGACCGTGGATTTGTTTTACTTGATAAATCAAGCTATATTTGTTTTTATGCTTCTTTCACAGACAGGTTTGGAACAATACCGGGGAGTTTTGCTGAAAACTCTTGAATCCTTCATCAGGACGTGCGGAGATAATTCTCTGCGCTGGTGGATGGCCTTCGGCTCTGCCATAGGCACGGTCAGGCACCATGGATTCATCCCCTGGGACGATGACATCGATGTTTTTATGCCTCGTCCCGATTATGAGAAACTAAAAAAGCTCGAAGTGCCGGGCGTTCGGATAGAATATGTCCGGGAGGGAGATGGAGATGACTTCCCTTTTCCTTACGTAAAGTTCTGCGACGGGAATTCCACCATTTGGGAGAGGCAGATGTATCCTTCCGTGTTCGGGGTCTTCATAGATGTCTTTCCTCTTGATGAAGCGGGAGAAGGGGATTCCGAGGCGTTCCGCCAGAGATACAGACGCATTTTCCACAGATACAAACGTTCCCAGCGGGTATATCCCCGCGGTTCTTTCCTCCGCAGACTTGCCGGCCTCGACTTCCGGGGCGCTTTCAAGGTCGCCGCGGACGGACTGTGGCATTCCCGCAGGCTGCCTTTCTACAAAGAAGCTTTTCTGGCATGTGACAGAGAGGCGGCGGCGAAGCGCGGCGGCGATTTCATAGTTTACGGGACGAGCAGCAATTACAGACGTCTGCTGCTGCCGAGGTCCGTTTTTGAAAACACGGTCACCATGAAGTTCGAAGGGCTTGACGTGAACATGGCCGGGGGCTACGACACCATGCTCAGGCTTTATTACGGGGACTATATGCAGCTTCCTCCATATACGGCCAGACTTTCCGAGCATTACCATTATTTTATAGACTTGGACAGGCGCCTGACGTTGGATGAAGCGATTGACCTGCAGGCCAGACGGGGGATGAAGGTATGAGAATTCTATGGTTTGCCAACACTCCGTCCAATTATTCCGGAGAGGGCAGCGCATACAACGGGACAGGATGGGTGTCGGCATTGGAGTCGGAAATTTCCGGCAAAGTGGAACTGGCCGTCGCCTTTGTGGCCAAGCTTGGCGGAAGGCCTCTTTTCGGCCGCGACGATGCTGCGGTCATGCGCCGGAAGGTGACATGGAAAAAGGAAGTCCGGCACGGAGTGGCCTACTATCCCATCTATAACGGGTTCAACAGGACGAAATCTGATCGTCTCGCATCCATCTTCAAAGGTGACGAGGCCCAGGAAGAGAGCCTTGTAAACGCCTATGTCGAGATTGTTGAAAACTACAGACCGGACCTGATACAGGTCTTCGGGTCGGAACATTCATACGGCCTCGTGGCCGAACGCGTAAAAGTGCCTGTGGTCCTCCATATCCAGGGCATAATGAACCCGTACTTCAAGGCGTTCCTGCCGCCGGGCGTTTCATGGCAGCAATACATCCTGACGCCTCCTTCCCTGGGCTCGGTGATGCACAAGATATACACCCGAAAGAAATGGGAAAGGGCCTGCCACAGGGAAATCCGCATTTTCAGAGCGGTGCGCTACTACCTCGGAAGAACCGAGTGGGACCACGCCCAGGTGAGAAAGTACAATCCGGACGCCAAGTTTTTCTATGGAGGGGAGATTCTCCGTCAGCCTTTCTACGATGCGGACATAGATGCCATAAGCAGCATCCCTTCCACTCTTAAACTGGTCACCACCATATCGGAGCCTACCTACAAGGGTATGGATCTTGTGCTGCGTGCCGGAAAAATCCTTAAAGACGATTACGGTCTCGGGTTCGAATGGAAGGTCTATGGCAATGTGAATCCCTGTTTCTTCGAGAAGATAACCGGCATCACCGCGGCCGAAGCCGGAGTGACCATTTCCGGAGTTGCCACGGCGGAAGAACTTGTGGATGCGATCAGCAGGGCTTCCATGTATGTCCACCCTTCCTATATCGACAACAGTCCCAACAGCGTGTGCGAGGCGCAGCTGCTCGGAGCGGCGGTCGTGGCCACCAACGTCGGAGGGGTATCCAGCCTCATAGATGACGGGGAAACGGGTTTTCTTGTGCGGAGCGGCAGCGCCGACGAGATAGCGGAGCGCGTCGTGGCTCTGTACAGAAACAGGACGCTGCTGCGCAAGGTCGGACACCAGGCCCGCAAGGTGGCGTTGAAGCGTCATGACAGAACTGCGATAACTTCTTCTTTGCTTGAATGTTACGCTGAAGTCATAAAGGCTTCCGGATAAAATGCCTTCAGCCTTCCATAAGGACAACGCGAGAATCTTCAGGAACACCTTGATCATATATGTCAGGATGTTCCTTATCATCATAATCGGAATTCTGTGCACCCGCTATGTGCTTGCGGCCCTGGGCAAATCCGATTATGGCCTTTACAGCGTAGTGGGGGGACTCATCGCCATGCTCGGGTTCCTGAGCACTGCCATGAGCACCACCACCAGACGATTCATAAACATAGAGCTCGGGAAGAAGGAAAGCGGTGATCCCCGCAGGATTTTCAACATCTGCCTCGCCGTCCACTTCGCTCTTGCCGCGGTGATTCTGATCCTTTCGGAGACCGTCGGCATCTACTACATAAACCATTGGCTGAATGTCGCTCCGGGCAAGCTTCCGGACGCCCGCTTCGTGTTTCAGGTTTCGGTGCTCACGGCGTGCATAAACATCGTCACCCTTCCTTATCAGAGTCTCATGGAGGCTTTCGAGCGGTTTTTCCAGACTTCGTCCATCGACATAGTCTCCAATCTGTTCAAGCTTGCGTCGGTAATCTTTCTTCTGGAATGCTATGACGGGAACGGACTGCGCTTCTACTCTCTCATCATGGCTGCCATGACGGTTCTTTCGGCATCGCTGTACAGAATCTACTGCAGAAGAAACTGGAAGGAGATTGTCAGGTTCAGACTGGAAAAGGACAAAAAGACCTACAGGGATGTCATCGTGTTCAACAATTACACGGCCCTGAGCGCCGCGGCTTACATCGGAAGGACTCAGGGCAGCAATCTCATCGTGAATTATTTCTTCGGTACCGTGGTCAATTCCGCCCTGTCCGTGGCTTATCAGCTTGAAAACTTTTCGGTCACGTCGGTGAACAGGCTCACCAACGCCGCGTCTCCGCAGATAACCAAAAACTACAGCGGAGGCGATGCCGGACGTTCGCTCGACCTGGTCTACAAGATATCCAGATTCAGCGCGCTGCTCATGTCGGTTTTCGTCTTTACGGCTTTCGTGGAAGTGGATTTTCTGCTGACGCTTTGGCTGAAGGATGTCCCCGAAGGGGCCGCATTGTTTACTGAATGGACTCTTGCAAGCGCCCTCGTGAGGTCTTTTGCAGGAGGTACCCAGTCCCTGGAGCAGGCGACCGGACGGATAAAGTGGTTTCAGATATGGAACAGTACCATGTCTTTGCTCTGTCTTCCGCTCGCATTCCTTTCATACAGCCTCGGGGCACCGGTGGTGACGGTCATACAGCTTTACATCATGTACACCGTTTTGTACCGTTTCGTGGAGTTCGGTCTTCTGAAGCGTCTCCTTGGCTTCGATGTACTTTCCTACTGCAGGGAGGCATATCTTCGTCCGGCCGCCGTGGTGGTTCTCATGTCGGCGGTTGTCCTGCTGTACAAGATTGCCGTACCTGACGAAATGTCATCCCTCGGCCATCTGGCAGGGATTTTGCTGGTTTTCTTCATTGCCGCGTCGGCAGCCTTTTTCATAGGCCTGGGAAGCGGAGAAAGGAAGAGTATAAGAAGTTATGTTTTTAAAAAATAATTGTGATACTATGAAAAGAGTTATTGCATCGGTTTTTGCGGCGGCCATGATGTTTGCCGGAGTTGATGCTTTCGCACAGTTTGACGTTGACAGGCTCAATGTCGGCGCCGGCTGGGTAAATTCCACCATGAAAGTGAAGCAGAACGGAAATGCCAACAGGACGACGTCAAACGGTTTCTATCTCGGAGCGAGCTACGAACTGCCCACGAGCGTCGAGAACCTGTCGGTGGATCCCGGTCTCTATTGGGAATTCCTTTCTTCCGGCGGAAGCGCCAAGTTGAAGGAGCATTACCTCGGCGTTCCCATCATGGCGAAATACAATTTCGATTTCGCCGATGACACCAGATTCTTTGCCTTTGCAGGTCCTACCATACAGCTCGGCCTGTCTTCCAAGACCAAGAGCGGAAGCTGGACCTACAACAACTATGATTCCGACTACACGAGATTCGACGTGCTCCTCGGAGGCGGCGCAGGCGTGGATCTCATGGACAAATGGCAGATAAAAATAGGCTACAACTGGGGTCTTGTCAACCGTTACACCGGAGATGCCAGCCCTAAGGTAAAACAGCATAGGAACGAGGTTCATCTCGGAGTCGCTTATCTGTTCTGATGCAGTTCAGAAGATACTTTCCGGGCCGGCTTTTCAGTCGGCCTTTTTTTGATTTATAAAGAGATATTTTTATCTTCGCAAGATGTTAATAACTCATTAGACGATTTCACAAAATGGCAGTAACAGACATAATAAAGAAAATATTCGGTTCCAAGGCTGACAGGGACATGAAGGAGTTGAATCCTATACTCCAGAAGGTCCTGTCGGCGTATGAAAGCATAGACAAGCTGTCGAACGATGAGCTCAGGGCCCATACCGAGGCCCTTAAAAGCAGAATCAGGGAAAAAGAGAAGCCTTTCGAGGACAGAATCGCCGAGATCAAGGCCGAGCTCGAGAAGGACATTCCCGTGGACGAGAAGGAGAAGCTTGCCACCGAGTCCGACAAGCTTGTGAAAGATGAGGATGAAGCCATAGAGGCCGTGCTCAACGAAGTCCTGCCCGAGGCCTTTGCCATAATGAAGTCCACCGCCAGGCGTTTTGCACAGAATCCGGTCGTGGAAGTGACGGCGAACGACTTCGACAGACAGCTCAGCACGTCCAAGGATTTCGTCCGCATCGAAAACAGGGACGGACGGGATGTCGCCGTATGGCAGAACCATTGGCATGCCGGAGGTAACGAGATTACCTGGGACATGATCCATTACGATGTCCAGCTGATAGGAGGCATCGTGCTGCACCAGGGCAAGATAGCGGAGATGGCAACCCCCTCGTGGCCACGCTCCCCGTGTTTCTGAACGCTCTCGCCGGCAAAGGCGTGCACATGGTCACGGTCAACGACTACCTGTCCAAGCGAGATTCCGAGTGGATGGGCCCCCTGTACATGTTCCACGGTCTTTCCGTCGACTGCATAGACAAGCATGAACCCAACAGCGACGCCAGGCGTGCCGCCTACAACTGTGACATCACTTTCGGTACGAACAACGAGTTCGGATTCGACTATCTGAGGGACAACATGTCCGTCAACAGCAGCGACCTCGTGCAGAGGAAGCATCACTTTGCCATAGTGGACGAGGTGGACTCGGTGCTCATCGACGATGCACGTACTCCTCTCATCATATCCGGCCCGGTGGCCAAATCATCGGCCGATGAGCAGTATATGGAATTCCGCCCCTATGTGGAAAGGCTTTACAACCTCCAGCGTCAGCTTGTGAATTCCACATTGAACGAAGCCAAGAAGAAGCTTGCGGCCGGAGATGAGGCGGAAGGCGGAAAACTTCTGCTGCGCTGCTACAAAGGCCTTCCTAAGTATCAGCCGCTCATAAAATACCTGAGCGAGCCCGGCATTAAGGTCATTCTCCAGAAGACGGAAAACTACTATCTGCAGGACAATGAACGCGAGATGCCCGTGGTGACGGATCCTCTGTATTTCGTCATAAACGAGCAGCAGCATTCCGTGGACATGACGGACAAGGGCCATGACCTCCTTGCCTCCAGCGTGAACGATGACAATTTCTTCGTACTTCCCGATGTCGGAAGCAGGGTCGCCGAGATAGAAAAGTCGGATGCGTCTCCTGCGGAAAAGCAGGAGCAGAAGGACGCTCTCATGGAAGACTTCGCCGTCAAGAGCGAGCGTGTGCACACCATGATACAGCTGCTCAAAGCCTACGCCATGTTCCAGAAGGATGTGGACTACATCATAGTTGACGGCAAGGTTAAAATCGTGGACGAGCAGACCGGACGTATCATGGAGGGAAGACGTTGGAGCGACGGACTGCACCAGGCTGTGGAGGCCAAGGAGAACGTGAAGGTCGAAGACCCCACGCAGACCTTCGCCACCATCACCCTTCAGAACTATTTCCGTATGTACCACAAGCTTGCCGGCATGACCGGTACGGCCGAGACGGAGGCGGGAGAGTTCTGGTCCATCTACAAGCTCGATGTCGTGGTGATTCCCACCAACAGGCCCGTGATAAGGGTTGACGAGCAGGATCAGATATACAAGACCAAGAGGGCAAAATACAACGCCGTGATACAGAAGGTGCTGGAATTGCGTGCGAAGGGACGTCCGGTCCTTGTGGGAACTACGGACGTGGAGACTTCCGAACTCCTGCTCAGGATGATGGAGATGTCCGGCATCCGCGATGCGCAGCTTCTGAACGCCAAGCAGTATGCCAGGGAGGCTGAGATAGTGGCCCGTGCCGGACAGTCCAGTACGGTCACCATAGCCACCAACATGGCGGGACGAGGCACCGACATCAAGCTTTCGCCCGAGGTGAAGGCAGCCGGCGGTCTTGCCATAATAGGTACGGAGAGGCACGATTCCCGCCGTGTCGACAGGCAGCTCAGAGGACGTGCCGGAAGACAGGGAGACCCGGGTTCTTCGATATTCTTCATCTCGTTGGAAGACAAGCTGATGCGTCTGTTCGGATCTGAGAAGATCGCTTCCGTGGTGGACAAGCTCGGCATGAAGGACGACGAGGCTCTTGAAAGCCCTATGCTCTCAAGAAGCATCGAAAAGGCCCAGCGCAAAGTGGAAGAAAACAACTTCGGCATAAGGAAGAGGCTTCTCGAGTATGACGATGTCATGAACTATCAGAGGGAGGCCATATATTCCCGCCGCCGC
Organism: uncultured Muribaculaceae bacterium; assembly: GCA_964441715.1. Taxonomy (GTDB): domain Bacteria; phylum Bacteroidota; class Bacteroidia; order Bacteroidales; family UBA932; genus Cryptobacteroides. Next base: position 6,264 of record CAYTYL010000045.1, on the reverse strand, counting down.
AACGCCATCTCTGGAGACAGGATAGAGATCGACATCATGAACATGATGATCGACACCGCCAACATCTATGCGGACAGGTGCTCCGGCATGGCATACGGCGATTTCGTGTCCTACATAATGGCACAGCTTTCCATAGATCCGGGAATCTCTGAGGAAGAGTACGGCGGACTGAATGCCAAGGAGCTGGCCGACAGACTGTTCAGGCAGATGCGGGAGGTTTACGCGCGCCGTATGGACGGCCTTGTCTCCAAGACCTATCCCGTTGTCAAGGATGTATATGAGAAGAAGGGCAACCTGTTCGAGAACATCGCCATTCCGATAACGGACGGACGCAAGGGGCTCAACCTTCCGGTCAATCTCAAGAAAGCTTATGAGTCTGAAGGGCGGGAGCTTGCAAAGATGCTCAGCAAGACCATAGTGCTGTGGCAGATCGATGAGCATTGGAAGCAGCATCTGCGTGACATGGACGACCTCAAGCAGTCCGTGCAGAATGCCGCATACGAACAGAAGGATCCTCTCGTGGTCTACAAGCTTGAAAGCTACAATCTGTTCTCGTCCATGCTTGAGGCCCTCAACAAGGATGTGCTTTCGTTCCTGCTCAGGGCTGTGCTCAACATAAGGGAAAACGCTCCTGCAAGGCCGGCTCCTCAGGAGGCTCCGGACAGGAACAGGATGCAGGAAAGCCGCAGTGACCTCGCCGCAAGCAGGGAGCAGAGAGCCAGGATGCCCATAAAGGTGGACAAGCACGTAGGCAGGAATGATCCTTGTCCGTGCGGTTCCGGGCTGAAGTACAAGAACTGTCACGGAAAGGGGCTTGTTTAACAACAGATTACGATTATGGCAAAGACAAATGAACCTACGGTCAATGTCAACGAGGTGAGCAGAATTTCCTCGGGGACCGTGATAAAGGGGGAGATTTCCTCTCCCAATGACATAAGGATTGACGGTTCCTTTGAAGGGAAGATAAATTCCAAGGGGAAAGTCGTCGTAGGAGACAAGGCTGTGATCAGCGGGGACATCATCTGCGACAACGTGGACTTCTGGGGAAAGATGACAGGAAGCATTTACGTAAAGGACACGCTGTCCCTGAAGGAAGGTTGCAAGATAAACGGAAACCTTCATGTCAGGAGGCTTTCAGTGGAGCTCGGCGCCTACTTCAACGGCAAGTGCGAGATGCTGGAAGACGGCGAGTTCGAGAAGCTTTCCGACTCCGTTGGCAGCGGACAGACCCTCAATCCCGTCAAGCCGGTCACGGCAGGGGTACGTGTGGAAGAAGACATTTAGACTATGATCATAGCAGTGGATTTTGACGGGACCATAGTGGAGCACATGTATCCCGAAATCGGAAAGGAAATCCCTTTCGCCGTCGCTACATTGAAGGCCATAGCCAAGGAAGGCCACACTCTCATACTCTGGAGCTGCCGGGAAGACAAGCTTCTGGAAGATGCGGTGCAATGGTGTTCATCGAGAGGCCTGGAGTTCTACGCCGTGAACAGGGACAGTCCCGATGTCAGCTACCGTCCTACCGGAGGCGGCCGTAAACTGCGTGCCGATTTGTTCATAGATGACAGGAACGTCGGCGGACTGCCGGACTGGGGCGTCATTTACGATGTGATACACAACGGGCTTACCTTCGAGGAATATTACCGCAGACAAAGTGAGGCCGTGCCCAAAAAGAAAGGTTTCTGGGCAAGATTGAAAGACAACAAATAAATATCAGCAGATGAAAAAGATTCTCACCGTTATGCTGCTGGCAGCGTGCTGCTGCTCGCTCGGCGCACAGACTGCTTCAAGCCTTTTCTGGCGCAAGGATTCGCTGCAGGTCAGCGAGATAAAGTCCAAAGAGGCCGTGCAGTACAATTTTGTCGGACACCATGGTCCGGCTGTGGAAAATGTCGCTTCGGCGTTCAGGATCTATTTCAATGACAGCGGCGCGATAGATGTCTACTCCAAGAGCGGAAAGATGATGGAGCTCGCGAAGTACCATTGGTATCCCACCGAGGCTCAGCAGAAGAATGAAGGCGCCGGCTGCGATGAATACATGGTCGGCAAGACGGTGGGTCTCGGCGGCATCGCCCTTTGGGACGGGACTCAGGTTGTCAAGCTTGTCGCTACCGGGGGACGTACTGCCAGGGTCGGGAAGACTTCCGACGGCTCCTACGCCGAGATGATTGCCTACGGAGTGGAATGCGGCGGTGAGAAATATGATGTGTCCATACGCGTG
>CAYTYL010000045.1:0-4030 GCA_964441715.1 uncultured Muribaculaceae bacterium | reverse complement strand
ATGACGGCAGCAGAATCGCCAAAGTGACCGCTTCAGAGCTGAACGGCAGAAAAGTGAGATTTGTCACGGGGGTAAATTACCATGCTGGTGAAACGGTATCTGTCGGAAAGAATTATCTTTGGGCGTGGGGAGTCCACCCTGCCGATGTGGCTTCCGATCCTCAGCCTCTCGGAGCGGGCATGTTCTTCAACAGGAAGGATTTCTCCAAAAAAATGAAGACCGATGACATGCTCATGCTCATTTCCAAGCCGTGCAGCAGTCTGAGCACCAGGATAGTGGCGGCTTCCACCATGGAAGATGAGCTGAATGACGTCAAGAAATTCGGAAGTTATATGCAGGAAAAGCATTGATACGGCGATTCGATACAACAACGCGATACACACTCGATGCAATAGTTTATCTAATATGACTAACCAGGATTATAAAAACGCTGCCCTTGCAGCTTTGAAAGGAAATTGGTCAAGGGCCGTGATAGCGACTGTAGTGTACCTCCTCGTGGCTGTGGCCGTCGCCGCCATACCTTCGCGCAACGGATCCATGTACAGCTCCATCGTGACGCTTGTCCTCGATTTTTTTCTGTTGCTCCCGTTGGCTGCGGGCATAGCAAACGCATTCCGCCTCTTGTTTGAGAATTCCGATCCGAACGTGGCAGGTAACATGTTCAATCTGGCTTTTCGCGGGAACTATCTCCATGTCGTTGCGGGCATGATGCTCGTTTCCGTCGTGCTGATCGTCGGCTTCATGCTTTTCATCATCCCCGGCATCATCTGGACCTTCGCCTATTCCATGACTCCCTATATTCTCGTGGAAAATCCTGAACTTTCCATTACGGACGCCATGAAGAAAAGCCGTCTCATGATGAAGGGGCACAAGTTTGATCTTTTTTACCTTGAACTGAGCTTCATAGGCTGGGCCATCCTTAGCGTCCTTACTCTCGGTATAGGCTACATCTGGCTCCAGCCGTACATGGCCACGTCCATGGCAGCTTTCTGGGACGACTTGAAAGCATGAAAAACCCTTTGATTTCACTTAAGGCCGGTGTCCCCATGCTTCCGGAATGGAGGCTTGCGGAGCCGGCCGATTTCGAAATGTTTCCCGGAGAGCATGTCGCCATCGTAGGGCGCAACGGGGCGGGGAAGACCAAGCTTGTGGACATGATCCGCTCCAAACATCCGCTTTCCGGAGGTTCCATAGATTACGCTTTCCCGTCTCCCTCGGGCAAGTATGTTAGCGACAATATAAAATATCTTGCATTCCAGGACTGTTACGGTGGAGACACGGACAGGAACTATTATCTCCAGCAGCGGTGGAACCAGTGGGACGTGACGGACGAGAAGGTGACCATGTCAAGCGGTGAACTGCGAAAGTACAGCCTTTCCAGGGTGCTCGAGCAGAAACCCTGCGTGATGATTCTTGACAATCCGTACGTCGGCTTGGACAAGGATTCCAGAGCCTATCTGACATCGGTGCTTTCCTCTATTGCCGAGGGCGGGAAGACTGCCCTTGTCCTTGTCCTTTCCAGGGCGGACGAGATACCTCCTTTCATCACTTCCGTGGTGGAGGTCGCCGATCAGCGGGTGTTGCCTAAGCTCAGTGCAGCGGAATGGCGCGGACGGCGCGGGAACGGTGCCGGGGAGGAGATAATCCGCCTGAACAAAGTCAGCATACGTTATGGGGAGAGGACCATTCTAAAAGACCTTGACTGGGTCGTCAGAAGGGGAGAGCACTGGGCGCTCACGGGCCCCAACGGCTCCGGCAAATCGACTCTTCTCAGCATCGTGTGCGCGGACAATCCTCAGAGCTATGCCTGTGACGTGAGCCTTTTCGGCCATAAAAGAGGCAGCGGTGAAAGCATCTGGGACATAAAGAAGCATATCGGCTATGTGAGTCCGGAACTGCACAGAAGTTTCAGGCAGAATATAGAGACTCAGCTCATAATCGCAGGCGGGCTCAGGGATTTCAGAGGAATATTCACCGTGTTTTCGGCTGAGGAGCTTGCCGTGGCGAGAAAATGGATGCGGACTGTCCGCATAGAGCATCTTTACGGCCGGCTTTTCATGAGCCTGTCGAGCGGAGAGCAGCGTCTGGTCCTGCTTGCCAGGGCGTTCGTACGTGAGCCCGACCTGCTCATACTTGATGAACCCATGCACGGGCTTGACGAAGAGAACAGGTCTCTTGTCCGTCGCGTGATAGATGAATACTGTACGGACAGGAACAGAACTTTAATCATGGTGACCCATTATCCGGAGGTGCTTCCTCCCTGCATCGACCACAGTCTGTCCCTGTCCGTAAACAGGTAAGGGCTATCTTTCCCGGCGTTCTATATCTTCCTTCATGATGTAGCGGTCGCCGGTGTCCACGCCTATCCGGTCGTAGTAGCTCTGGTTGTATCCGGGCGTTGAGTACGAGCCGCCGCTTATTTCACCGTTTTCCGAAGGGAGCATTATCATGTCGTTGTGTTTGACGATTATGAGCCGGGCGAGCTTGTCCCAGCGTTTCATCATCATGCCGCAGAATTCTTCGCTCTTTCCCGTGAGGTAGTTTATGCGTTCGCCCTCTGTCATGTCCTTGGCCTTTTCTTCTATCTCATTTTGGCTCAGTGCATAATAGTCCTCAAGTTCTTTCTGTGCGTCATGTATGTCCGGAGATATGAGCGACCAGCGCGGATATGCCATGTTGGCGACGAAGTTGTTCATCCAGAAGGCGCTGTTTTCATTGAATTCCCTGTAGTTGGAGTATTTGCGGCTGAAGGCGTCGGGGACTCTGTTTGCTCCGCAGTACACCGGCACATAGGCGACACATGCGGCGTCGTCCAGGTTGAACCAGATGATTCCGCCCAGCGCATCCGGCAGCCAGTCTCTCATCTGGCACACCATGGTCATGCAGGATTTCTGCGTGGCTATGGGACGTTCCGTGAAATAGGTTTTTCCGCCGTTGGCCACGTACCTCATGGGAGTGGGCCTCACCGGCATCCCCCAGGGGCCTGCGCTCATGTCGGCCGTCATGTCCAGGGGCGTGCCTTCGAAGTGGTCTCTCATGTCGTTCTGTATGTCCCTCACCGATACTTTCTTGTCTGGCTTTATGTACAGAGGAAGATGATCCGCTTTCTCGAAATCTCCGTTTATGTAAGGGAGATATTTGTCCATTTCGGCCGTGTCGCTGTGGTGACGGAAGAAGCTCCATACCCTGGCGTCACCGTAACGGACATTTTCGAAATCTATGGGGCAGTATGCATCGCGGAAGCTGAAATCCTTGTCCTTGCCGCTGAAGAAGCCCATCTCCCTCGCAAAAGATATGACATCCTTGGAGTACATGCAGTTGTCCTTGTCATTCAGCGGGAACTGGCGGATGCGGCTCAGATTGGCGTGTGCGGATATGCAGTCATCCGGGATTCTGACGGCCACCCATACGGCGCCTTTCCTTCCGGGGCCCTTGCCGATTATGTCCATTATCCAGGCTTCCTGCGTGTCGCATATAGTTATGCTTTCGCCTGAAGAATTGTAGCCGTACTCTTCCACAAGGTCGGTCATGACCTTTATGGCCTCCCTGGCGGTTCTGGCCCTCTGCAGCCCGAGTCTCATCATGGAGTAGTAGTCCAGCAGCCCTTCATCGTTGACCAGCGACAGTCTCCCGTCAAATGTCGTCTCCACTATGCTCAGCTGATGTTCGTTGATGAAACCCATCACGTTGTAGGTATATTCCGCCTGGGGGATGTAGCCTTTGTTGCCGCCCCATCCATCGATGGCCACCATTTCTCCTTTTGCATGCCGTCCTCCCGGAATGAAAGTGAGGGAGCCGCTTGCCCCGAAGGCATCGCAGTTGTAGCTGCATATCACTGAACCGTCCGCCGAAGCGTTTTTTCCGACTATCAGATTGGTGCAGGCTTCCGATTTCGTGCCTGCGGACATCAGGGCGGCGAAGATGGCCGCGCAGAGTAAAAGTTTTCGCATAGTTATTTATGTAGTTATCAGAGCAAGTTATCAGAGCAAGTTATCAGAGCAAGTTATCAGAGCAAGTTATCAGAGCAGGT
>CAYTYL010000044.1:0-16116 GCA_964441715.1 uncultured Muribaculaceae bacterium | reverse complement strand
CCAATTAGAAATCCTAAGACAGGAGTTGATTATTATCCACCCAACGGCAGAGTTTGGTGTTATAATGAGTCGACCATAAAAAAGTTGATTGCAGATGGACGAATTAAATTTGGATTGTCTGACGACTCATCTCCAAAAAGGAAACTTTACTATAAGGAAAGAATTGCAAAGGGAGACACAAAAACTCCGAGCTCAATTCTTTTAGATGCAGGAACGACAAAGACAGGTACAACAGAAATTATGAATCTTTTCGATGGGAAAAAGGTTTTTGATTATCCTAAACCTACGTCTTTGATTCAAAGGCTCTTGAAATATGGCTTTGTTAGAGAAAATGATATATTCATGGATTTCTTCTCAGGTTCAGGAACTTCCCTTCATGCCCTTTTCAAACATGAAATAGAACAAAATATTCATTGTAAAGGGATAATGGTTCAATTTCCAGAAAATCTTGATGAGACATTGAAGAACGCTAGTGTTGATGCCAAGAAAACATTAAAAGAAGCCATTAAATTTTTAGACTCAATAGTCAAGCCACACTATCTAACGGAAATTGCAGAGGAACGTATCCGTCGTGCTGGTAAGAAAATCCAAGACGAGTTAAAGGCAAAGCAGCCAGACTTGTTTGAGAATGGCAACAAGCCAAAACTTGACACTGGCTTCCGTGTTTTCCGTGTAGATTCCAGCAACATGAAGGATGTCTACTTCGCACCCAAGGACTTCGACCCGCAGCAGCTTGGCCTCTTTGCTGACAACGTGAAGGAAGATCGTTCAGATCTTGATTTGCTCTATGGTTGCATGGTAGATTGGGGCGTCCAACTTTCTTTGCCTTTGGAAACAGAGACTATAGACGGTACTAAGGTCTATACTGTCAACGAAGGCGACCTTGTAGCTTGTTTTGGTAAACCAATAACTGACAATGTAGTCAAGGCAATTGCAGACAAAGATCCCCTACGAATTCTCTTCCGTGACAGCTGCTTTGTGGAAGACGAGCAGAAGATAAATATCTTCGAGCAGTTTAAGCAGCTCTTGGGTTGGTCTGATGACGAAGCGTTGAATAATATTAGAGTGATTTGATGAAAAAAGAAGAGACGAGATGAAACTCAAATATAAACATCAAAGCTTCCAGGATGATGCCGCGCGTGCCGTTACCGACTGCTTTTCGGGGCAACCGCACTATGACGGTGCCAGCAACTTCCTTGTTGACCAGGGATACATAAGCATAAGAACAGGTGCGGACGGCCAACGAATAATCCGCCAAAAAGACCTCTTCCATGTGGAAGGCTTTGCCAATGCACCGATATTGCCTGATGTGCCGTTGAAAGACAATATACGCCGAGTACAGACGGAGTTCGGACTGAAGCCTATAGATGAACTTGAAGGTGACGGTAGAACACTGACCATAGAGATGGAGACTGGTACGGGTAAGACTTTTACCTATATCAAGACTATGTTTGAACTCAACAAGCGTTATGGCTGGACTAAGTTCATAGTCGTAGTACCGAGCATAGCCATCCGTGAAGGTGTGCTCAGCAGTTTCGACAGCATGAGCGAGTACTTTGCCCAAGAATACGGGAAGCGCATACAATACTTTGTCTACAACTCAAAGCAACTTTCAAAGATAGACTCTTTCGCCTCTGATGCCGGAATGCATGTGATGATTATCAACACTCAGGCGTTCAATAGCAGCGCTGCCGCACGTATCATCTTCTCACGCCGTGACGAGTTCCGTTCACGTCGTCCGATAGACATTCTCGCTGCAACTAACCCGATAATGATTATAGACGAGCCGCAGAGTGTGCTTGGAGCAAACAAGGCAAACCAAACCCGCAAAGGACTGAAACTGTTCAATCCTCTATCCAAACTCTTGTATAGTGCAACCCACCGTAAAGAAGATATTGCCAATATGGTATATCGCCTTGACGCAATGGACGCCTACAGGAAGCACCTTGTTAAGAAGGTTGAGGTTGTGGGCGTGGAACAAGTCGGAACAACAGCCACCAACGGCTATGTATATCTTGAGAACATCATAATATCCACGGGTAATCCTAAGGCGCGTATCAACTTTGACGTAATGCGCAAGGGCGGAACTGCCACACAGCAGTCACGCATAGTTGATGAAGGGGCCAACTTGTTTGAGTTGAGTGGCGGACTTGAGGAATACCGCGACAACTTCATTGTTGAAAGTATTGACGGCAGATACAATACCATAAAGTTCTTGAACGGTCTGACACTTGAAGAAGGTCAGATGGTGGGAGCTGCCAACATGGACGTAATCCGTCGTAACCAGATACGTGAGACGATACGTAAGCATATTGAGCGTGAGAGCCAGCTGTTCCCACGCCATATCAAGGTGCTTTCGTTGTTCTTCATCGACCATGTCAGCAATTACCGCCTTTATGACCAGGAAGACACGAAGGGTAAATATGCAAAGATGTTCGAAGAAGAATATCCCCGTGTATTGCAGGAGTTTCTGCCACATCTGACAGATACTGCCTATCTACGTTATATTTCCGATCCACGCAACTCTGTAGAGAATATCCACCAAGGCTACTTCTCCGTGGACAAGAACGGTAAGATGGTTGACCCGTCAAAGACCGAACTGAAGAACGACAGCAGTAATGATGAGAGCGCTTACGACCTTATCATGAAAGACAAGGAGCGTCTGCTCAGTCTGAAAGAACCCGTGCGTTTCATATTCTCCCACAGTGCGCTGAAGGAAGGCTGGGATAATCCTAATGTTTTCCAGATTTGCACATTGAAAGACAGCTACAACGAGAACAAAAAGCGTCAGGAGGTAGGACGTGGCATGCGCCTTTGTGTCAATGACAGAGGCGACCGTCAGGATGCAGATGTGCTTGGAACCGATGGAGTTTTCGATACCAATGTCCTTACCGTCATTGCCAGTGAAAGCTATGACAGGTTTGCAAAGAGCTTGCAGACAGAAATTGCCGATGCATGTGCCGACCGTCCTCAGAAAGTCAACGAAGACTTGTTTGTCGGTGTCAAGTACACTACAGAAGACAATGTCGAACATACTATCACTAAGGATAAGGCAGGCGAGATACAAGATGCCCTTACCACTGGCGGTTACGTTGACAGGCATGGCAAGTTGACAGGCAAGTACTTTGCAGATAAGGAGAAAGGCGAACTCAAATTCCGTAATGTCGAAGACCTGCACAATGTCATCGTCAAGCAGCTTGACAATGTTTATAATCCACAAAAGATTAAGGTCGGAAACGGTCGTGACAATGTTAAGGCAAACTTCGATGAAGATAGGTTCAAGACGGAATTCCTCGACTTGTGGAAGAAGATAAACATCCACAGTTATTATACCGTCCACTTCGACTCGCAGAAGCTCATTGATAATGCAGTTGCACAACTCAACAGCAGTAAGTTTACTGTTACGGAAATCCGCATCGTCGTTTCTCATGGTAGTCATGAAAAGATAAAGGACAAGCAATCATTGGAAGATGGTACTGCAATGACTGAGGGCTTGCGCAAGACGGTGCATGTTACTGAGGCTGTAGGCAATACCGTTAAGTATGACCTTATAGGACAGCTGGTCAGCAAAACTGGCTTGACACGCACGACTATCGTCAAGATATTGAAGAAAATGTCTCCTGAAAAATTCTCACTGTTCAAGATGAACCCTGAAGAGTTTATCATGAAGGCAGCCAACCTTATCAACTCATGCAAGGCATTGTCGGTGATAGAACACATCCGGTACAACAAGCTCGACGACACCTTCAGCGAAGATATTTTTACATGTTCTGCCTTCCGTGGCAAGATTGGCGAGAATGCCATAAAGTCAAAGAAGAGCCTTTATGACCTCGTAGTTGTAGACTCTAAGAATGAGAAGGACTTCGCCGACTCGTTGGAGAAAGAGGACATTGTAGAGGTATATACGAAACTGCCCCGCCGCTTCTACATCAACACGCCGATGGGACATTACAATCCGGACTGGGCGGTAGTCTTTAAGGAAGGCACTGTAAAACACGTCTACTTTATAGCCGAGACAAAGGGCAAGGCTTTGGATGCGGATTTGCGGCCGGTCGAACAGGCAAAAATAGAATGCGCCAAAAGACATTTCGAGTCCATTGGCGCAAGCGATGTGACATATGATGTGGTTGACTCCTGGAAGGATCTTTACAATAAGATTGTAAGGTAGGAGCTATCGTTTTCCGATGCGGAAACGGTAGATGGTCACCGAGTTGAAATCCTTGCCCGGCTCAAGCGTAACGCTGGGCCAGTCCTCATGTGCCGGGGTGTCGGGATAGTGCTGAGTCTCAAGGCAGACGGCCGGACGGTTGCTGAAGCGGACCCCTCCCCTGCCCACAGGAGGCTGCCCCATGAACGGGGTATAGACCTGAATGCCTGGCTCCGTAGTGTAAACCTCCATCAGGATGCCTGATACAGGAGAATACAAGGAAGCCGCCACCTGATCGAGCCCTCCTTTCGTGTTCAGGACCCAGTTGTTGTCAAGTCCTCCGCGCCGTCCGCCGTTCAACAACACGGAAAGCTCCTTCGGGGATGTAAAGTCGAAGCGGGTGTCCGATACCGGAGCTATTTCGCCTGTAGGCAGAGCCGTGCGATCTACCGGCGTGTAATAATCCGCGTTGATGTAGAGCTCCTGTCCGAAGGCATCTTCCGCCGCAGTGCCCGAAAGATTGAAATACGAATGGTTCGTAAGATTGATTACCGTTTTGCGGTCGGTTGCGGCATGGTAGGCTATCTTCACTTCGTTGTCATCGGTCAGAGTATAGGTGACCGTGAGGTTCACATTTCCGGGGAAACCCATATCGCCGTCGGGAGAGGTCAGTTTCAGCTCCACTTCCGACCGGCCATGCTGCTTTCCGGCAAACAATCTGTGCTGCCATCCGTCCGGCCCGCCGTGCAGAGTGTGCCCTCCCAGATTGCGGGGCAGCTGAAGGGTGTCCGAGTCAATCACAAGTTTTCCATGCCCTATGCGGTTGGCATACCTCCCTATCGTGGCGCCGAATTCGCTGAATGAAGGAAAATAAGTTTTAAGACTGTCGAACCCGAGGACGACTTCACTCAAGCTGCCTTCAGCATCGGGGACCATCAGAGACACCACCCTGGCGCCGAGGTCCGACACGCAGAGCTCCGCGCCATGCCTGTTGGTCAACCTGTACAGATGCGTGCGTCCCTGCTCCGTGACGGTTTCGAATGCACCGGCACTGAGGCCGGAAGCGGTGGTGACGTGCCCCGGCCCGATATACGCAGAGAGCAGCCATATTGCGATGGCCGCTCCCGTCAAAAGAAAGAATAATCTCTTCATTATCTGCTCTGTGCTTCAGGATAGCGGACATACTTCGCTTCGCCTCCCGGAACAAACACGATGCCTTTTGCAAATTCCACCTGGAACTGCGCATCATCGAAACCTGTCATAAGCTTACCGCCGACATAGCAGTTGGTGAAAGTGATGTTCTCCACGGCCTGGACAGGAAGTCCGACAATGGTAAAAGGCTTGGAAGGATTCTCCCATGTCACATTCTTGATGTTGACTCCGTTGATGGTACCATGCTTTCCGTTGCCGTAGCGCTCACCCTCGGTCAGGATGATTTCCATGTTCTTGTACTCGATATCGCCTTCGACCCTGATGTCGTCAAAGGTTATGTTGGAGACATTTGACGGACCGTCGCAGACTATGCTGAACGCCGAATGGCCGCCGGAACGTCCGTTTCCGCGGGCGCGGAGGATGTCGCAATCCTGCACGAGCACATTCTCGACCACACCGCCGTTAAGCTCGAAGCCGAGGGTCACGCCGTCGGCATGGTCCCAGCCGACCATGATGCATTTGGAAACGGTGATGTCGCGCGTGCTGAGGTCATAGTCGTTGCGGTCTCTGCGGCCGTTGCTCTTGATGGCTATGCAGTCGTCACGAGTACGGAGGAAGCAGTCGGTAATGTCGAATTTCTTACATGACACCGGGTTGATGCCGTCCAGTCCCCAGACTCCTTCGTATGAGAACACTTTCACATTGTTGTAACCTGAGTTGGTGCAGTTGGTCAATGTGTTGGCCCAGCCGTTCTTGTTTCTGATCTGGATGCCGTCCACATGAAGGTTGTCGCTGCTGACGACTCTCACGTTGCCTGTCAGAGTGCCGCGTCCGTAAATCTTGACATTGTCCACGCCGTTGCCGAATACATTGGCAATCACATTGGCGCCGCCTGCAATGTATATCTGCTGGCCGGCCGTCAGCTCCAGTCTTCCAAGTTCATGGACGCCGGGGCCGAAGTATGTTATCTTCTTGTCGGAAGCCTTGGGAACATCAGTCTCGAGCGGATTGGCGAAAACGGCCAGATACGGGAGGCTGTTGACCTGGATATACAGTTTCTTGGGTCCCTGCACGCTGAACGACAGCTGCCTGCCGTTTACTTCGGCTTTTATGCCTGCGCTTTTGGGATGGATCTCATAATTGGTAATCTCCTCAGAGGCGGTGATCACAATGTTCTGAGGTCCTTCGCACGAGAAGTTGACTATGTTGAGATCTTCTATGCCGCCTGCGCCGGCAACCTCGGTCCAGACAGACTTGCCATTGACTTCGGCAGAGAAATCGGTACTCGTACGAGCTCCGGGCACAGCCGGATAAGTGACGGTTTTCTGGGCGAACGCAGTCATGCAGAACAGACCCAATGTTAAAAGTAAGATGCTTTTTTTCATTGTTATCATTTGATTGAAAATTGATTCGTTATGTGTGAAAAAGGATTTCAGCGCTCAAGGTCGAGCACATATGTCCCCCTGGCGGGAATGTCCACCGAACCGGAGATGTCCAACGTCCTGCCCGTGGTAACGTCCTTTCCCCGCGTGAAGTCTTTCGTGACTTCGCTGAAGCGGCTCATGTCAAGACTCTGATCCTTGTCGGTACCGTTCATCATGACAAGAACTGTTTTGTCATCCTTTATGCGGGCATAGACATAGCAGCCGTCCGACAAAGGCGCATAGTGGACGAGCCGTCCGTGCTTGACAGCCTCGCTCTGCTTTCTCCAGTCGAGAAGTTTCTTCATGTAGTCCCATGACTGGTTCTGCAGATCGGTGCGGCCCTGCGAAGTGAAGGCGTCGGAAGGGTCTCCCTCCCATCCTCCGGGGAAATCGGTGCGGATGACTCCGTCTCCTTCCTCCTTGGTACCATACATCAGAATTTCCGTACCATAGAAAATCTCAGGGATTCCTCTGGTAGTGAGTATGAAAGCGATGCCCTGTCTGTAACGCCTGAGGTCGGTTTCCCCCTTGCGCATGAACCTCGCCAGATCATGGTTGTCAAGAAAAACGAGGACATTGTCAAGGTCGGCTATCTGATAGTCCTGGGCAAGAATCTCATAAATCTTGAACAGCCCGGCCTCATGCAGATCATTTCCGTCGCTTTCTTCATCGAACACATGCTGCGAGGCGAAAGCCAGTTCGAAATCCATGATGGTCTTAAGACCGGAGTTCGTACGGCTCAGCGGACTGTTCCGCTGCCACCACGCAGAGTTTGTTCCGCGCGGATACCATACTTCCCCCATAATATTGAATTCAGGGTATTCAGCCTCCACGGCATCGCACCAATCGGCCAGGAAATCATAGTCCATATAGGAATGCGTGTCCTGACGGATGGCATCTATGCCGGCATATTCAATCCACCAGATGCTGTTCTGGATCAGATAGCGTGCGAGATGGCGGTTGCGCTGATTAAGATCCGGCATTCCTCTGGAGAACCAGCCGTCAAGGAATGCCTCCTTCTCGGTGCCGGCCGCATGGGGATCCATGACCGTCCACTTGAGATGGTTGGTGGGTTTGAAATTGTCCTGATAATTGAGCCAGTCACTGTCAGGCAGATCCGTCATCCACCAGTGGGAACTTCCGCAGTGGTTGAAAATCATGTCCATGACCACCTTCATGCCCCTTGCGTGGGCCTTGTCTATAAGCTCGCGGTATTCCTCATTCGAACCGAAACGAGGGTCCACCTTATAGTAGTCGGTCGTAGAGTATCCGTGGTACGATCCTCCGGGCATACGGTTTTCCAGCACGGGATTCAGCCACACGGCGGTGAATCCGAGATCCTGTATGTAGTCCAGATGGTCGATTATACCGCGCAGATCCCCTCCGTGCCGAGCACCGCTGCGGCTGCGGTCAATTTTCACTCCGTCAAGTTCGTCATTTGACGGGTCGGCATTCGCGAAGCGGTCCGGAGTCAGGAGGTATATGGCATCCTCCGTCGACACGCCCTGTGCTCCGACGGTGCGGGTGCGGCTTTTCAGCTCATATTCCCGTACGTTTTTCTTCTTTCCCTCGGCAAAGACGATGGGCAGTTTGCCCGGCTTCGCATCGCCGCTTATGTTGAGGTAAAGAAAAAGATAGTTGGGATTGCCTGTCCTGACGGTTTCCTTCAGCTCCACTCCCGGATAGTCTATCGAGACGGAGCTTGCGGCAATGCCGGAACCATGCACCATGATTTGCAGCTCATGGTTCTTCATGCCGGTCCACCAGAACGGAGGTTCAATACGGTCAACCTGCGAGGCATACGCACTGAACCCCGACAGAAGCAACAATATCGTCAAAAATCTTTTCATGTCTTTTGCATTGATTTTGTATCGCAGAAAAGAAGGTTAACTTCTCTTCAAAAGACAGTTTTACCTGATGTCCTCCAGAAGGTTGTCCTGAGAAACCGCTTTGCCTGAGAGATCCTTCAATGCGGTTTTGGCCTGTACAAAGGAGTTGGATATGACCACGTCCGATGCGGCCGGGGAAACATCCAGTCCGTCGGCATTGAAACGGTAGTTGAGAATCTTCACGTTGTTGATTCTCGCCTGCCTGACGTTGTCAACATAGATTGCGCATTCACTGGAATTTCTGAGGATTACACCGTCCATGCTGATGTCTTCTCCGTTGATTCTGATGCCGCGGCGTGACCCCAACGGTGTGCCGTCCGCATCGATGATGCCTCTTCCGCATACCTTTATCTGTTTCCCGTCAAGATTGAGCATGTAGAAAGGGCTGTAGTTTTTCAGACCAGTCTCCGCATTGACGGTATACCATTCATGAGGCCCGACATAGCAGTGCACCACCGCACCTCCGGCTACATAGACCGTCATGCCGTCTTCCAATGTGGCCGCAGGCAGGCGGTAGCTTCCGGGGGCGAAATACACGACCTTAGGATCTTTTGCATCGGGAATGTCCTGTTCCTGGGGATTGATGAACAGGTCAAGCGCATGGACTTCGTCACCGTTGATGATGACCGAAAGGTTCTGCGGCTCGCTCACTTTGAAAGTAAGCAGATTTTCCCTGAATTCAGGAACAGGTTTTTTGCCTGCCGAGGCAAAGCTGACCGATCTGATGTTGGACTTGAAGCTTACCGTGACGGTTACTTCTCCCTCGATGAGGTCAAAGTATGCGAAAGCCGCGTTTTCATATGATTCAGGGGTTTCGTTTACCTGGGTCTTGTCGGCTTTGAGACTTATCCGCCTGTTGTATACAGGTACTTCCTGGCCTTCAACTATCACACGATAGTCATGGTTCAACACTTCGTTGACAGGAGCGGAATAAACGGTGACTTTTCCGGTTTCCGGCTTTGCCGTTTCCGTCTGCACCGGAGTGCCGACATTTTGGCAGGCAGCAAAAAGCACAGCCAAAGGAAGCGAGATAATATTTGATATTTTCATGGAGCGCGAATTTTATTTTACTATCAGATCATAAACATAGTCGTTGACCGTGATGTCATCTCTGGTAACCTTGTGCCCAGCGATGACTACATTGTCCACTGTGACGTTCTTGATTGCATGTCCCGCATCAAAACCGAGGAATTCGATGCCCTTGACGGTAGGTGCGGTCTTGAGGTTGATGTTGCGGAACACCACATTTTCGATATGTCCGCGCTCAGGGTCGGTCGACCATTTTGCCTCGTTTATCCACAGAGATGCAAACTTGACCGCCTCTTCTATGCGTATGTCCTCGAACGTTATGTTCTTGACTATGCCCTTGTCGCACTGATAAACGCGCAAAGACCACTCACGGCAATGGTCGCCGATGATGTCGCAGTCCCTGAAGACGACGCCGTCCACCTGCTGCTGGATTTCAGCACCGATGCTCAATGCATGCGCGACCTCGTTCCAAAGCAGGCACTTCTCTACCAGGATGTTGCCGCTGCCGTTCTCACGGCTGTAAGTCTTGACCACGACCAGGTCGTCCAAGGTTCTGACGAAGCAGTTCTTGACAGTGACATCCCAGCTGTCGCAGATGTCGATGCCGTCGGAATTGGCACGATGTCCCAACAGTTTGATGTTGTCAATCGTCACATTGTCCGCACCTCTCAGCGAAACCGTCCACACGGAAGCATCGCGGAGAATCACACCTTCAATGTTGATGGAATCGCCCGTTATCAGCATGATGTTGCGAGGTTTCAGACGATGGACACCCTCCTGGTCTATTATGCCGCGTCCGCGGATGGTGGCATTGTGGCCGCTTACGATGAAGCTCGCGCCGCGGGATTTCCTCACGGCCTGGCGGTCGTTGGAATCCACGTTCGGAACATCCTTCCAGCGCAGCAGGGCACCTCCGGCAATGTACACGGTCTGATTGTCCTTAACTTCTATCGATTCCGTAAGTTCGTGGACACCGGGTGCGAAATAGATGACGTTCGGGTCATCGGGGTCAGGTATGTTCTTGTCTTCCGGGTTAACGAAAATGTGCAGGGAACGGATGTGCTCGCCGTTCACTTCCACGGTCAGCAGCTGCGGCTTGTCCACTTTGAAGCTCAGCTTGCTGCCCTTGACGACAGGAGTGATTCCGGCTTTTTCCGGCAGGACCTTGGCACTTTTGATGGGCTCTTTGTAGCTGATTTCAACATCGGCGTCCCCGCTGAGCAGGTCGAAAGAGGCGAAACCGGCTATGTCATAGAAATCAGCCGAGTTGGGCTGGTCATCCATAGCCCTTTCCCTGTTCGCTTTGTATTCCATGCCTATCTTGGCATCATATACGGGTACATCAACTCCCTGAACCTTCATACGGTACGAAGTGTTCAGAACTTCACCCTCAGGGGCAGGATACACGACGACGTTGCCGGCATCCGGTCGGCAGGAGCACATGAGGGCCAGCAAGCCGCCTAAAAACAATAATCTTTTGGTAATCGAAACCATGATGGGATTTGTATGAATTCTAAAAAAATGACCTCCTTCCTCATTCTCTGCATCCTTTGACGGGGATGCAGAGAGAAGGAGGAGGTCAGAATATGAAGACTAATAGTTACCTGACTGTTTCAGCACACCTGCGGGATAACGCTCGATCTCACGCTGAGGGATAGGCTGCACATAGCAGTCGATTCCACGCCATGTGAGCTGGCCGGCACGGGACTCTTTGTAGTATTGCATCTCCTGCTCACCGATCTCCCAGCGGCGGACATCCCACCACCACTGACCTTCGGCAAACAGCTCCGCCCAACGCTCATACTTGAGCACGTCATTGTGCAGATGATCTTCAGGAGAAGCCTTTGTCTCGTCGGTAAGGCTGCTGTAGTCTACCGGTGAAGGCGTGTCAACAGGATAACCGTACGCACGGCGGTGAACCTTGTTGATGTACTCCAACGCAAGGGCAGGGTCGCTGTCTTTCAACACTTCCGCGTAGAGCAGATAGATGTCGGCCAGGCGGATTATGTAGAAATTGGCAGGGCTGCTGAAGTTGATCTGGTTCTCGAGACCGTCCATGTTCATGTATTTCTTGTATGACCATGCAAGTTTGTCCGGAACCTCGGCATACATTGACTGCGGTTTGTCCACATAGGTCAGACGGCCTTTATCGTCGAGATGAGTGTCGATATAAGTCTGTGCAGCGCTCAAGTATAGGCGAGGATCCGCTATCTTGTTGTCCTTTATGGCTTTGCTCTGCGCGACATATTCAGGACGGACAATCAGAGGGAAGTTGTCGATGCTTCTCGGCTTGGAAGCGTCATAATTCGGATTGGCTATTCTCTTGCCGGGACCTCCGAGAGTGAATCCGAAACGGACAAGGTTGCCGTCGGCGACATAGTTGTTGCCCCAGCCGCCTGCCTTTGATGTACGGGGATCCAGCTCATCCGGCCCTGCGGGAGCGACATCGATGTCAAGATTCAGCACCCAGGGCGCAAGGATCATCTGCATCGATGAACCGGTCTTGTTGCTGCGCGGACCGCCGCCCCAGTTGGTGGTCATGTCAAGTTCATAGAGGCTTTCCTCGTTGAACTCGTAGCCAGTCCCCCATTCACTGCTCACATAGAACATCTTGGAATAGATCTCGGGAGAGACCAGCTTCTTGCCGCTGTTGTTGATGATGTCCTCCAGAATAGGCTTTGCATTCTGCGGCTGACGGGCCTGCATGTAAACTTTAGCAAGCAATCCCTTGGCTGCCCATTCGGTGGCGCGTGTCTGATCGCCGTTGTGGCCGGCAAGCAGGTCTGAAGCTTCTTTCAACGTGTTGATGACAAAAGCCCATGTTTCAGCCGTCGTGGAACGAGGAGTCTGCATGTCGGCTACGGTTACGGGAACATGCTCGTGGATCGGCAGACCCAGACCGCCTTCCTTGCTCTCGATTTCAAAGAAAATCTGACCATGCCAGTATGCAAGCGCACGGTTGAACAGAGCCTGTCCGCGCATATAGTCAAGTTGTTCTTCATCGTCGGCAGAGACTTCATGGCTTGCTCTGTAATTGTCGATGGCATCGAGAACTTCATTGGATTTGTCCACCCATTTCATTATGTCAGAATACTGACGGCGGACATAGCTGTTGTCCGTACTGGCATTTTCCAGCAGAAGCTGACCGCGGTCGTCGTATGTGTTGTCCACGTCGGTGGTGTGATCCCACATGTATATGCCGCAGTTGAACCAATACTGTCCGTAAAGACCGTTGGCATGGCTTCCGTAATAAGCAGTCGTCAACATGAGGTCGATCTGCTCGATATTCGTAGGGAAATCCTTGTCGGAAATTGTAGTCTTGTCTTCAATATCCAGGAAATCGGAGCAACCAGATACAGAGAGCATCAACGATGCTGTGAATATGTAGAATACTTTCTTCATGATTGCAAATTATTTAAAATGTGATGTCCAAACCGAAAGAATACAGTCTTGAAGGAACATAACGGCCCAGATATTCCACACCGCGCTGACGCACGCTGCCGCTGCCCGAGCTGCTTGTACCGCCGATTTCAGGATCCTGTCCGGAGTAGCTGGTGATCGTGAAAACGTTGTTCGCAGTGACGTAGACTCTAAGTTTGTTTATGCTGAGCTTTTTCGAGATATTGTCGGGCAAAGTGTAACCCAAGGTCAAATCCTTAAGTTTGACATAGTCACCCTTCTCAACCCAGAAAGAAGATATCGTATAGTAGTTCAAACCGAGAGATGCATCGGAGACGTATGTCCCGTCAATCCACATGCCCGGACGAGGCTGGTCGGTAACGCCGTTGTTCCCGAAGAACGAAGTCTTGTAGATGTCCTTTGTGGTGTTTTCATCACCGAAGAACTGCTGGGTACGGGGCTTGAGGGCATTGTAGATGTCGAAGCCGAAAGCTCCTGTGAACATGGCCTTGAGGTCGAAACCCTTCCAAGCCGCGCTCAGATTCAGACCCATGGTCATGTCCGGCCAGGGATTGCCGATGTAGGTCTGGGAAGCACCGCTCACATAACCTTTTCCGAAGTCATCGTAGATGAGGTCTCCGGGGCCTGTCTGCGGTCTGAAATAATATGACTGGCCTGCCGCACGCGCACGGGCGTTGTATTCATCGACCTGTGCCTGGTTCTGGAAGATGCCGATGGCCTTGTAGCCATAGAGCAGTCCCATAGGCTTGCCGCTTTCGGTACGGTTGTAGCTTCCGTCCGTAAGAACGGCACCGTCGATTCCGAGATCCACGACCTTGTTTCTGTTGAACGACATGTTGAGTCCGACACCATATTCAAAACCGTCTACATCGTCGTTCCAGTTGACGGTAATTTCATGACCTATATTCTGCACCTTACCGATGTTGACCGGCATGGTAGGATTCTGGCTGTCATAATATCCGACACCTGCGCCCATAGGCAGCGTACGCCAGTAAAGCATATCTTTGGTCTGGCGGTTGTAGTAGTCATAGACGACGCTGAGACGTCCCTGGAGGAAAGAGAGGTCGAGACCGAAGTCAGCCTGATGGACTTCTTCCCATTTGATTTCGCTGTTGGGAACTTTGTAGTTGCCCCAGCCTATGCTCTGATTGTTTCCTCCGTAGTTATAGAGGACGGAACCTTCATAAGCTTTTGCATACAGGAACTGGCCTATGCCGTCATTACCCAGTATACCGTAGCTGGCGCGGATCTTACCGCTTTCAACCCAGGGCACAAGGTTCTTGACGAACGGCTCTTCGGAAAAACGCCATGCGACGTTTACTGAAGGGAATGTTCCCCAACGGTTGGAAGGAGCGAACTTGTCGGAACCGTCACGCCTGATGTTGGCTGTGAGCATGTAGCGGTTCTTGTAGGAATAGTTCAGACGTCCGAAGAAAGACAGCGAACGGGAAACAGGCCAGCTGTCATCGGCCGATTTGCTTGCATTTGAAGAAAGATTGAGCGACTGGGCAATCTGGATAGGAAAATCAATCGCATGCGCATGGAGATTGTATCCGTCGTCCTTGCTCGCCTCGGTACCTGCCATCAGTTTGAAGTTATGGTCGCCGATGGTCTTGTCGTAAGTCAGAGTTGCATTGTAGAGCAGATCCTGACGGGTTCCTGCATAAGCGTCCATGTAGGCGTTGTTAACAATGGTACCCCAGTTTCCGAGTTCGGAAAATCCGTTGTTGGAATAGCTGGTGAATTTGCCGGAACCGTTCACTCTGAAGACAAGGCCGTCGATGATTTTCACATTAAGGTAGGCCAGAGCGTTCAGACCGTAGTTCTTTCCATGATAATGCCAGGTGAGTTCATCACCGTAAGGGTTGGGGCCTCCGATATAGCCGGGAGCCTGGGTGTAATTTCCGTTTTCGTCAACCGGGGACCATGCAGGCGAAGTACGGGTAGGTATTCCTCCCGAACGGGCGGGGTTGTTCTGACGGACATTGCCGTAGAGAGACAGACCGACCGTGACATGCTTGCTGAGATCGACGTCGATGTTGCTGCGCACGGAGAAACGTTTGGCGCTGTTGTCTATATAGACACCTTTCTGGTCATAGTATCCGGCTGAAAGGAAGTATTTTACCTTGTTGCCCGCACCGGAAAGGGAAACGCTGTACTCCTGCTCCGAGCCCGTGTTGTACATCCAGTCCATCCAGTCTATGTCCGGAAGCTGGTCACGGCTGCTTACTCCGTGGGAAAGAAGAATGTCACGTCCGATAAGAGACTGCGCGTCGATGAACTCGTCACGGTTGAGCAGCTTGATGTTGGTGTTGACCTTACGGATACCGAAACGGGCGTTGACGTTGATGTTCTGCTTTTCGGCAGATCCGTGTTTGGTGGTGATCAGGATGACACCGCCGGCGGCCTGTGCTCCGTAGATGGCGGCGGAACCCGCATCTTTCAGGATTTCGATGGACTCTACATCACGCATGTTGAATTCGAATCCTGCATCCTGCCTTACACCGTCCACTACATAGAGAGGCTGCATTCCGTTTACAGACGCCGCTCCACGGATAAGTATGCTCGGGCTTGCTCCCGGAGCATTGTCCGTCATGGACACCATGACACCGGCGGCCTGACCGCTCAGCGCTTCGGCAAGGCTTCCTGCGGGACGGCTGGAAACATCGTCGCCTTTTATGGATGTAATGGCGCCCGTGACCTCGGAACGTCTCTGCGTTCCGTATCCTACGACCACCACATCATCCAGCATTTCAGTATCTTCCCTAAGGGTGACTTCAACAGAAGTCTGCCCTTCGCTCAAACTGACCTCACTGGTAATGTATCCCAGGAAAGAGACTTCGAGCACCGCATTTGCAGGAACGGATTTGAGGACGACCACACCGTCGATGTTGGTGACGTCGCCGATGGTGGTTCCTTTAACCATGACTCCCGCACCGACTATGGGACCGTTGACGTCCTTTACGGTGATGGTGACGGAACGCTCCGCCTGCTGTCCTGCCTTGGGGCTCGGCGAAGGCGTAACACCGGAGGATGAGTCTTTGCGGAAAAGGCT
>CAYTYL010000043.1:0-16141 GCA_964441715.1 uncultured Muribaculaceae bacterium | reverse complement strand
ACGGCGCGTCTGCGTCGCGGCAGCACCACGTCTGTCCTGTGCGGCGGTCTCACGCCGGGTCTGCGTCGCGGCGGCACCTCGTCTGTCCTGTGCGGCGGTCTCACGGCGGGTCTGCGTCGCGGCGGCGCCCCGTCTGTCCTGTGCGGCGGTTTCACGGCGGGTCTGCGTCGCGGCGGCGCCACGTCTGTCCTGTGCGGCGGTTTCACGGCGGGTCTGCGTCGCGGCGGCGCCCCGTCTGTCCTGTGCGGCCGTCTCACGCCGCTGCACCGAGGAAGTGCCTCCGGCAGTACGGCGGGTTTGTGCTGAAATATCAAGGGAAGCGCAGACCGACAGCAATGAAAAAGCTGCGATAAAAGAAAGAACAGCCGAATGTCTCATAGTCAGTAGATGTAATATTTCTCGGCCAGACGTCTGAAATCCTCCTCATCCTCAGTCCAACGGCTCAGAATATCCTCCACCTTCATACGTTTGGCAAATTGAATCCTTACATAATCCGTACCACATACCTTGTCCAGCATCTCGGTCCTCTGGAGCCCGGCGAAGGGATTCCGTGCGGGATACAGCTCTCTGAGAGCCTGCATCACGTAGAATTGGGTAAGGGTTATGCGGGCTTTTTCGTAGTCGGTATAGTAAAACTGTACGCCGTGAAGCATCAGTTTCGCCTTGCCGCCGTAGAAAGGCTTGAAATGGATTGGCCTGAACGCGACTCCCGGCAGATTGTATTCACCAAGCTTTGAAACAAGCTTGTCCGCATCGATCCATTCGGCAGCGAATGCTCCGAAAGGAATATTGTAACCTATGCCTATGTTCAGGTAGCCTATCTCGCCGCAAATGCCGGACGAGGGATAGTTTACCGCAGACTGGGGATAAGGGATGTTGGGTGAAGGCATTATCCACGGAAGTCCCGTGTCGGTGAAAAGCATGTCCCTTGTCCAGCCTTCCATGGGAATGACCGACAGTTCGCACATCAGAGGCTGTTCGTTGCCCTTCTGCCCCCGGTTCATACCTTCCTCATTGATCATCCGCGCAAGTTCTCCTACGGTGAGTCCGTAGACATAAGGTATGCGGAACTGACTGACAAAAGAGAAAAAGCCCGGCTCCACGTAGCTTCCTTCTATCTTGTTCCCTCCCAAAGGATTGGGTCTGTCGAGAACCATCACCTCCACACCTTTTTTGGCACACGCCCTCATCACGAGGCCGAGCGTGCTGATGAAAGTGTAGGAACGTGTCCCGACATCCTGTATGTCATATACCATTATGTCTATGCCGTCCAGCATCTTCTGGGAAGGTTCCCTGTAAGCTCCGTAGAGCGAATATACCGGCAGTCCGGTTTTTGCATCCCGGCTGTCGGCGACGGAATCGCCCGCATACATGTCGCCTCGTACTCCGTGCTCAGGTCCGAAAAGAGCGACAAGTTCAACTCCGGGCGCATCGAACAATATGTCTATGGTGGAACGGAGGTTCCTGTCCACACCGCTCGGATTGGTCACCAGGCCTACCCTCTTTCCCTTGAGTCCTTCGAAATCCATATCGCGGAGCACCTCTATGCCGGGTTTTACGGCATGCCGCCCGACGGCACCGGCCATAAGCGGAGAGAGCAGCGCGAGCGCCATAACGGCACATAAAACAATCTTTTTCATATCTTTTATACAATGTTCACTTATTCGGAACAGCATCCGTCTTTCTTCACCATCAATGCCACCGCAATCGTCACTGCGCAACAGATCATGACCATCACGAAGTAGGCAGGATACCCTATGGCCATCTGGATTTTTCCGGCCACAAGTCCGGGAAGCAACATGCTGAAAGTCATGAGAACGGTACAGAAAGCATAATGTGAAGTCTGGAACTGTCCTTTGCAGAAATACAGCATGTAAAGGGTATATGCCGTAAAACCGAAGCCGTATCCGAACTGATCCGCGGCTATGCTCACATAGACGGGAACGATGCTTTCAGGCCGGGCCACGGCAAGATACAGATACACGGCACAAGGCAGGGCCAGACTCAACGCCATGGGAATCATACATTTCCTGAGTCCGTAACGTGCTCCGGCCATGCCTCCGAGGATGCCCCCGAGGAGCAGGGACAGGACACCGATCGTTCCGTTGGCTATGCCTACCTGCACATCGTTAAGCCCGAGCCCCCCTACATCCCTCGCGTCTTTCAGAAAAGGAATGAGCATCTTCATGGAAAAAGCCTCGGGCAAACGGTAGAACAGCAGGAATATGACGGCGGTGAGTATTCCTTTCTTCCTGAAAAAAGAAGAGAAAAGGAAGGGCAGTTCCCTGAGGATTCCCGCGGCGTTTCTCTCCGCCGAAGGTTTGTCCGATGAAGGACGGGGAAGCGCAAACATGTCCCACAGGGCCAGCGCGGCCATGAAAACGGAACATCCCGCCAAGGTGTAAGCCCACGACTGCGTGGCCTCCGTGCCGAGCATCTGCAACCTCCCGGCGATTATGGCAAGAACTCCCTGGCCGCAGAAGAGCGCCAGCCTGAAAAAGGTGTTACGGATTCCTACGAACAGCGACTGCCTTCCGTCGTCAAGCCCGAGCATATAGAACCCGTCCGCCGCAATGTCATGTATGGAAGAGGCAAATGCCGTTATCAGAAACATTACCAGCACTACGCTGAGCGGACAATGCGGGAGGGCAAAGGCGAGAAGCAGCGTGCACACCGACATGAGAATCTGCATGAAGGCCACCCATGCACGCTTGGTCCCTATCGTGTCCACAAAGGGACTTATGACTATTTTCAGAATCCAGGGAAATGAAAGCAGCGAGGTATAGAGCGTGAGCCTGTCGTTCGGCATGCCCATATTCTTGAACACGATGAGCGACACCGTGTTCACTATCGCATTAGGCAGTCCCTCGAAAATGTAGGTGGACGGGACCCAGGCCCATGGTGACATCTGTTTTTTCACATGCATATCTTAGCTCCGGGATAATAATGTTGAAGTATTTCCTTGAAACCGTAGCCTTTTTCAGACATCACGGCCGCTCCTATCTGGCACAGGCCCACGCCATGGCCCCAGCCCTTTCCGTCAAGCCGGACACGCTCCCATACGGACCTGCCTCCGGACGCGGCCCTTTCAACCATAGAAAGCGGCAACTCCACTCCGGCTCCGCTGAAGAAACGGAGCTCAAAAGCCGAGCTCTTAAGATGGCTCTCCGAAAGGAATTTTCTGATAATCAATTCCTTGCCTACCGTCAAATCTTTTTTTGCCCCTATGATGCGAAGTTTGGAAATACGGCCCGAAGGTCCTCTTTCCACAGGGACAAGCCCGAGAAGCTCCCCGAAATCCATGCCGGAACGGCGGTTTATGATTCCAGAAAGCGCTTTTCTGTCATATTCCACACTCCAGCGGTAGAAATCCTTGGTTTCCAGGTCGTAATCATTGAGTACCGAGGAAAGGATGCCCTCGTCAGCCTGCGAACAGAAAGGAGCGGCTGAAGGATCCTCTCCGGGAGTGTCGGGGACGGAGCGGAGATAGGGATAATCCCTGTCTTCCCAGCAGGTGCTGAAAACTTCAGTCACACCTCCGCAGCATTTGGAAAAGCGCGTGTCGCATATATCTCCTTCATAGCGCAGAGTCATGCCCCAGGTGCTGTCGACTGCCGTCCGGACGTTTGAACTGCCGTCGGGAGGAACACCCTGATACCGCTGGCAATGGTCATCGGAGCACACGTCGAACAGTTCATGATCTTCCCTGTCGAACCACCTGACATAGGTCCCTTCCGGATTCTCAGCCGGCCGCACCGCATCATTCCCGCTCCGTCTCTTTTCCAAGACCGCCATAAGCCATGAACGGGAAATCACCGCATGGGCCTTGAGAAACTCCAGCGGAGCATCCGCCTTCATCTCGGAAGAAATAACGCTGAGCAGATAATCCTCCATTCCTATGACATTCACTGCGATCACCCGGTCTTCGCCGACGATAAACTTCAGAGCGCCGGCATAACGGAAGGTTTTGTTCCTCTCCCAATGGAAATCAACGCCTATCGTAACTCCGTACAGCATGAACGTGGGCTCCGCAAACAAAGACGAAGGTGTTCGGGCATCGAAATACAGCTCATCGTAAAGGACTCCGTCATATGATATCTTCCCGTCTTCGTATGAGACTTTCTGCGGTCCGGCCCCGTCGGATATAATCTCGAAACGGATTTCCTTCCCTGACATGATGCCTACCTCTACATTCCGCTGTGTCCTTGTCATCCTGCGTATTATGGCAGCTTCCTCATCGGCTCCGGATGAAACCTCCGACAGCACTTCCTTCAGCAGCCCGGCATCCAGTTTCCGGAAATCTTCTTCCCGCGGCACGACAAACAGGCCCGCCATGTCGGCACAGCCCGGACTCAGCATAAGATGATCCGCTCCGCCGGAAAAATAATGGGACGATCTGTGTGCCGCACGGAACATGACCGCAGCCCTGTATTCGAAGGGCGCAAGACCATGGGTATTTCCCAACGGACGATCAACGCCGGAATCCTTGGATTTGTACCACGTCAGAAGATTGAACATGGGCTCGCTTTCACCCTCGGGAGTATCCGCACAATCCAGAAGCCTGTAGAAAAGCTTGGCCATGGACTTGGAAGTCCTCGCCCTCAGGAGGAAAACTCCTCCGGTAAACAGTTTGAAATGGTAGGCCTGCGCTTCCTGCATGGAAGTGAGAAATTCCAGTTCGCCTTTAAGGCTCTCGGGCACATCGACCGTCTCATCTCCATAAGGAACACCGCTGTCCGACGACGCCACACCGTCCAGCAGCCGGTCGGCTTCCGTTTCAAGAGGGAGCATTCCGCGGGGACATGCCTGGAAATGGAGGTGATCCGGGGCGGAAGCGCCACAGTGCGGGCCGTTGTAGAAGAAGGTGAAATCCGTGTAGTGGTGGGCCAGGTCAAGCATGTCCACATAACGGTCGCGGATGGACTGGGGCTCGTGACGGGAGGAAGCAACGGTAAGATGAAACGGGAAAATGGGATAGGGATTCACGAGAATGTCGTACCGTCTTCCTTTCCTGCCGTCGAATTGCAGAGCTTTCTGCACCTCGGGCCGATTCCCGGAACACAGGAAACATGGCCGGGCCTTTACCGCAGACTTGCTGACATCGGCAGAAGTGGAAACAATGCGTGCCGGATTGTACTGGAGCCTGACTTTAAGTCCGTTCACCTCCAGTTCCCGCACCTGCACATCCTTGAGAGCCCGGAACCTTGCCGCCGCATCGGGCCACAACGAGAGCTGATCGCGGAAAAACTTATATATTACAGCATTGTCCTTCATTTCCGTCCGCAGAGCATCCTCCTCGCCTCGATTTCCCATGTCCTGAGCCTGTCCTTGTAGAAGTTGTTGGCGTTCTGTTTCTCTATGCTCAGGACCGCATCCGAATTGCCGCCCCATCTGCGGCAGCAATATACAGGCTCCCATATTCGGGATATCCTGTATTCTCTTGAAATGCGCAGTCCCGCCGCATAATCCTCCCCATAACTGACGTCAGGAAAACCAGTTTTCCTGAGTATATCCGTCCTGAACGCACGAGGAGCACCCAGGCCGTTGATTCTCAACGCATTGTTATGCCCGTTCCCGGAAGTCCATTCCCTGTGGTCTATGATGCCCGGAGGTATAGGCTTCAGATTAAAATCCGTCATCATGTAAGAGCCTATGACCATGGCGGCGTTCTCTTCCCTGAACTTGTCCGCTATCCTCGAAAGGGTGTCTTCGGCGGAATACATGTCATCGCTGTCCAGCTGCACGGCGTATTTCCCGCAGGCGCTGCCGTATACGGCAAGATTCCAGCAGCCGCCTATCCCGAGATTGTTTTCCCGAGGCACTATGTGCACAATCCTCGGATCGTCAAAGGAATCAATGATTTCAGACGTGCCGTCCGATGAATGATTGTCCACTGCTATCACATTGTAATCGAAGCATGCCTTCTGCGACAATGCGCTGCTCAATGCGTCCGCTATGGTGGATGCGCGGTTGTACACAGGAATTATCACCGAGACCTCGCAGGGAAAAAGCTCGGTGCACGGAGGCGCGGCCGGACGTTCCGGAAGGTAAGCGCCTGTCCTTTTGAGATAGGCCGTGAAGACCTTCTCCATTTCCAGCTGCGTTTCTCTGTTCGCGGGATTGACATAGTCGAACTGTTTCTCGCCGGACGTCCGGACATCCGAAACGGATGACGAATACAGAAACTCGCCTATCCTCGTTATCCTCCTCATGCGCAGCCTGAGGTCATACCATGCCCCGTATTCAAGCGAGGGGTCGATTTCCGGCAGATTCCGTTCCAGAAAAGCGGCGCTCACCAGCACGACATCCCCGAAATCGAAATCGTTTCTGACCGAACCTTCCTGCCAGTCCGCAAGCGGATGAGGAACCGTTCCTTCAGGTCCGAAATCATAGTGGTCGGCATAGACCATGTCCGCACCGCTCCATCGGGCCACCTGCTCCATACGTCTGCGCATATTGCCCTTCGGCCTCACTTCATGATTGCCTATCCGGATAAAGACATAACCGTCATCGACATGGCCTATGGCAGATGCCAAAGCCCGGGAGGAGATGTAAGGGGAGATATTCAGCATTTCCATAAAAACTCAGAAATTAAAGGAGAGCTTCAAGCTTTCCGCCGATTTTACGATATTCGGACTCGAAATTGGGCGTAAGCACAGCTTTGCCCATGGCGGCATCTATCCTGCAGGGAGACCACCATGCTCCCTCGTCCACTTCCTCATTGCGGGGATTGAGGCTGTAACTGCCCACGCATGCAAACACGCAGACCAGTTCTCTTTCCCTGCCGCTCTCATATACATAGCTTGTCAGCGGGGTGGGATTGAACTCGGTAAGGGACAGTTCCTCGGCGGCCTCCCTGTAAAGAGCCTCGGTGACGCTTTCTCCATATTTCACATGGCCTCCTACCGCGGTATCCCAATAGCCCGGGAGGAAATCCTTCGTCATGGACCTCTTCTGAAGGTAGATGTCTCCGTTTCTGCTGATTATGTGAAGATGCACCACCGGATGCAGTACCATCGACCCTCCATGGGCATAAGAACGCGTGCATCTTCCCGTAACTATGCCGTTGGGCTCGACAATGGGGAAAATCTCCTCGCCGGCCTCAGGCTCCTTCACGGAAGAGTTGACATTGGGCTGAGGAAAAAATTCCGCCGTGTATGGCGGGTATATCAATTCCATATCAAAAACATATCTCGACTTGTCTCCAAATGTAGGCAAAAGCGCGCAAATACGGAAATCAAAAATGGGAACCGGAGACCTTGAGGCCGTCCGGTTCCCCTTGAAGAATCAGTTTCCCCTACGGATTAATATTCGATAGGTTTGTACTTGGGCACAAGAACCTTCATGATGGACCAAGCTATGAGATAAGCTATTCCGCAGAAGCAGAACATGATGAAATATCCTGCCGGCTTACCTTCAAAGCCGAGGAAGGTGAAGGCGGAACCGAGAGTCTCGGCATGGGTGAAGAGGTTGCCCGCAACCTTCTGGATTATCATGGATCCTACGCCTCCTGCCATGGCACCGATGCCGGTGATGGTGGCGATGGTGCTCTTGGGGAACATGTCACCTATGGTGGAGAACAAGTTGGCGCTCCATGCCTGATGTCCTGCACCCGCAAGACCGATGAGTATGGCCGGCCACCAAGGAGAATTGACTCCGAGAGGCTGGGCGAACAGAGCGGCTATGGGGAAGAATGCGAAGATAAGCATCGCCAGCATTCTGCCCTGATAAGGGTTCATGCCTTTCTTGTCCACGAATACTTTCGGCAGATAGCCTCCGAAAATGGAAATCACCGTCACTATCGCATAAAGGGTGAAGATCAGGGCCTGACCGAGAGCGGATGTGGCAGGTGCGTTGAACTGGTTGCTGAAATAGGAAGGCGCCCAGAACAGGAAGAACCACCACACGCCGTCAGTGAAGAATTTTCCGACGATGAAAGCCCATGTCTGCTTGTAGGTGAAGCATTTTCCGAAAGGAATCACCTTCTGCGCGGCAATGGCGGCCTTTTCCGCAGCCTCCGCCGCATCGTCCTGGTGGATGTAGTCAAGCTCCGCCTGGTTGACATGCTTGCTGTTTTCCGGCTTGTCATACATGAATGCCCAGAAGAACATCCAGATGAATCCCAGACCTCCTATGATGATGAACGCAAGTTCCCAACCGAAATGGGAAGCGAGCGGGGGTATGCACAGAGGAGCGGCGAGCGCACCTACGGAAGCACCGGCATTGAAAATGGATGTGGCGAAAGCCCTGTCCTTTTTGGGGAAATATTCGGCCGTGACTTTTATGGCCGCAGGGAAGTTGCCGGCCTCTCCGAGCGCCAGTATTCCGCGGCACAGCAGGAAGAGGTAGACCGAAGTGGTGGAAATGGCAAGAGCCGCGTCACTTCCGGCCTGGACAAGCTTCAAAGCCTTGGCGCTTTCGACACCGTCCACCAGCATGGCCGTGCCCCAACCGCAGGCAGCGTGCATGCAGGCTCCGAAGGACCACACTCCTATGGAGATGAGATAGCCCTTCTTGGTACCCATCCAGTCCACGAACTTGCCGGCGAAAAGGCAGGCGATGGCATAGAAGATGGAGAAGAAAGATGTTATGGTACCGTAATTGGCATCAGTCCAATGGAACTCGGGTTTGATGAATTCCTCGTAGGTAAGCGAAAGGACCTGACGGTCAAGATAGTTCACCGTCGTGGCGACAAACAGCAGCGAGCAAAGCCACCAACGCCAGTTGGTCATCAGTTTTGTCTGTGTCGTACTCATTTATTTTCTAACTTTTTCGATTATTTCCAAAGCACCTCGGCAAAGTTCGCTTATGCGAGCCCAGTCTCCGGCCGCTATCACGTCTTTCGGGAAAAGATTCGAACCCATCCCGACGCAGGCGGCGCCGGCCTTGAACCATGCGGAAAGATTCTCTTCCTCAGGTTTCACTCCTCCCGTGACCATTATCTGGCTCCACGGCATGGGAGCCATCAGACCCTTGACGAATTTGGGCCCGAGCACATCTCCGGGGAACACCTTGGTCAAGTCGCATCCGAGCTCCTGAGCTTTGCCCACTTCCGAAACGCTGCCGCAGCCGGGGCAGTAAGGAACAAGCCTTCTGTTGCATATCGGAGCAATCTCCGGGTTGAAAAGCGGACCTACCACGAAATTGGCGCCGAGCTGAAGATACAGCGCCGCCGTACCGGGATCCACAACGCTGCCAACGCCCAGAATCATGCCCGGCAATTCCTTGATGGCATACTTCATGAGTTCGCCGAATACCTCATGGGCGAAATCGCCTCTGTTGGTGAACTCAAAAGCGCGTACACCGCCGTCGTAGCAAGCTTTCAGGACATGTTTCGCCACGTCCGCATTTCCGTTGTAGAAGACCGGAACCATACCGGTCTCCTTCATGGTGGAAATCACCTGAATTTTATTGTATTTTGCCATATGTCAGCCTTTTATCTTGAAACCCTTCCGCTTGCATCGCCTTTCATGAGATTTTCCACCTCGGCTACGGTAACCTGGTTGAAGTCACCGAAGATGGTGTGCTTCAGGCACGAAGCGGCCACGGCGAAATTGAGAGACTTCTGGTCATCGCTGCCGTAGGTAAGAAGCCCGTAGATGAGACCTCCCATGAAGCTGTCTCCGCCGCCGACACGGTCCACTATGTGAGTGATGTCGTAGCGCGGTGACTGATACAAGGTCTTTCCGTCCCACAGGACGCCGCCCCATGTGTTGTGGTTCGCATTTATGGAGCCGCGAAGAGTGATGATGACCTTCTTCGCACGGGGGAACCTTGCCATGAGCTGCTCGCCCACGCTCTGGAACCTCTTCTGGTCTATGGCTCCGCCGGTAGCCGTCACGTCGAATCCTTCGGGCTTGATGCCGAAGACCTTGTCGGCATCTTCCTCGTTTCCGAGGATGATATCGCAGCCTTCCACAAGAGCGGGCATGATTTCACCGGCCTTCTTGCCGTACTTCCAAAGATTCTTGCGGTAGTTCAGGTCGCAGCTTACGGTAACTCCCAGACGGTTGGCAGCCTTTACAGCCTCCAGACACACATCCGCCGCCCCCTGGCTCAAAGCCGGGGTGATTCCGGTCCAATGGAACCAATCGGCACCTTCGAAGACCTTGTCCCAGTCCACCATTCCGGTTTTGATTGTGGAAATGGAAGAATAGGCCCTGTCATAGACGACCTTGCTGGGACGAGCCACGGCTCCGGTTTCCAGATAGTAGATGCCGAGACGGTCGCCGCCATAGATTATCTTGTCGGTCCCGACTCCATAGGAACGCAGATCCTTTACGCAGGCTTTGGCAATGTCGTTTTCAGGCAATCTTGTGACAAAGTCCACATCGATTCCGTAGTTGGCGAGAGAAACCGCCACATTGGCCTCGCCGCCGCCGAATGTCGCGTCATACTGTTTTGCTTGGGAAAAACGGAGATAGCCCGGCGTGGAGAGCCTGAGCATGATTTCTCCGAAGGTGATAACTTTTGGCATCGTATATAGTTATTTTATAATTGTCTGTCCACAAATGTAGCACAAATATTCCGGATATCGTGCACGGGCACGGAAAAATGATGCCGCGCAGCGCCCGAATTGCCCGAGGTATGTAAAGTTTTCGTAACTTGCGGAACAAAGAAGAATCCGCCATGGACAAAAACAAAACCATCATAGACGTGGCCAGACTGGCCGGAGTTTCGAAAGGTACGGTAGACAGGGTCCTGCACAACAGGGGTGAAGTATCCGAAAAGAGCGCGGAGAAGGTAAGGAATGCCATAAAGGAGCTCCACTACGAGCCCAATCTGCACGCCTCGCTGCTCGCCGCAAAAAAGCCGTATATCATCGCGGCCCTGCTCCCCACGGTAGCCAAAGGAGAGTTTTGGGAGAAGATCTACACAGGATTCGTCGAAGGAGGGCTCCAGGTCGCATCCATGAATTTCAGCACGCAGGCCTTTTTCTATGACCAGTACGACATTGACTCGTTCAGGGACAAATGCGCCGACGTGCTCGAAAGCTTTCCGGACGGGGTGATCCTCTCCCCGCTGTTCAAGGACGAAGCCAAAGCGTTCACGGAAACCCTCGCCAAAAAGAAGATTCCTTACGTCTATGTGGATACCAAAATCGAAGAAGACAACAGCTACCTCGCCTACTTCGGCATGCCCATGTGGGACAGCGGAAGGCTCTGCGCCGCACTGCTCACCTGCGTAAACCGCAAACAGGACATAGACAAGGTAGTCGTGGTCAGGATAAAGAGGGACAAGAACGGGCAGGTGGACCCCACCCTGCAGCGAAGGGAAGGATTCATGGATTACATGAAGGACAATTTTCCGGACTGCACGATCGACAACGTCTTCATCGACCCCTCCGATCCGCACAAAATACGCATGGAACTGGAGGCTTACTTCCAGAGTCAGGGAGAGATACGCTACGTGGCGATGTTCAATTCAAGGCTGCACCTGATATCGGGATTCCTGGCCGACAACAAAGTCGAAGGTAGGATAGTGGTGGGTTTCGACAACCTGGACCAGAATCTGGACATGCTGCGCGAAGGACTGGCCACGGACATAATAGCACAGCACGCCGAGACCCAGTCCCAGCGTGCCGTAGTAACGCTTTCGGAATACATCCTCATGCACAAGCGCCCCGCAAAAAGGGACAACTACATGCACATGGACATTCTGACCGCAATGAATCTCGACAACTATTAGAGAATCGTACCGACAGCCTCTCTCATGCCTTTCTCGGCAATGAGGGCGAGATCCTTGGAAAGGAGTTCCCTGAGTCCCGGGATTTTGTTCAAATCCTCTTCCCAGATGAAGTCATAGGCAAGAACGCCCTCGGCCACCTTGTCGACATCGCCCGTGGCCCAGAGTTCCTTCAGCTTGGCGATGATCTTAGGATCGTCGTTGGGGACTATCTCGACATCGCCTCTCATGCCGCCCTTATAGTAGGTGCATATAGCCGCAAGTCCGAACACAAGTCCCTGAGGGAGAACGCCCTTGCGTTCCAGATAGGTCTTCACTCCCGGAAGGTCGCGGGTGCGGTATTTGGGGAAAGAATTCAGCATTATGCTTGTGACGAAATGCTTGACGTACGGATTCTCAAAACGGTCCTTCACATCGTCGGCAAACTTCTTTAGTTCATCCTTGGGGAGATTCAGCGTCTCCATGAGCTCTCCGTACATGACCTTGTCCACGAATTTGCCCACAACCGGATCTTCGCAGCACTCGCGCACCGTGTCAAGTCCGCTCAGGTAACCTACAGGGCTCAGCACCGTGTGGGGGCCGTTAAGCAGAGTGACTTTCCTCTCGTGGTAAGGGGCTTCGGAAGGTACGAACAGCACATGCAGGCCGGCCTTGTCCGCAGGGAATTCCTTTTCAATCTCCTTGGGAGCCTCGATTACCCACAGATGGAAGATTTCCGCCTTGTCCAGAAGCTTGTCCTCTATGCCTATGCGTTCGGTAATCTGTTCCGCGGTGTCACGGGGATAGCCCGGAACTATACGGTCGACGAGGGTGCTGTAGACCCCGCATGCGTTTTCGAACCAGTCGGAGAATTC
This sequence comes from uncultured Muribaculaceae bacterium, assembly GCA_964441715.1. Lineage (GTDB taxonomy): Bacteria > Bacteroidota > Bacteroidia > Bacteroidales > UBA932 > Cryptobacteroides. Next base: position 3,602 of record CAYTYL010000043.1, on the reverse strand, counting down.
CGCGCCGAGATTCCACAGCTTGATGTATTCGCGGATGCATTCCTTGAGATGCTTGCCGTTTTCGAAGATAAGCTCGCAGGGGAACATTATCAAACCTTTGCTCCTGTCGCCGCGGAAAGTTTCGAAACGATGGTAAAGCAGCTGCGTAAGCTTGCCGGGATAGGACTTGGCAGGCTTGTCGCTGAATTTGCATGACGGATCGAAGGCGATGCCGGCCTCGGTGGTGTTGGAAATGACGAAACGTATTTCCGGCTGCTCGGCAAGGGCCATGTACTTGTCGAAATCGCGGTAAGGGTTCACACCTCTGCTGATGACATCTATAAGGTCTATGGAATCGACAGGCTTGCCCTCATCTATTCCCTGAAGGTTCAGATGGTAAAGTCCGTCCTGCTCGTTAAGCACATCCACAAGACCCTTCTCGATGGGCTGGACCACCACGACGGAAGCATTGAAATCCGTCTTCTGATTGGTTTTCCAGATAATCCAATCGACAAATGCGCGGAGGAAATTGCCTTCTCCGAACTGAATGACTTTTTCAGTGTAGCTCTTTGCCTGAGGCGCTGTCTTTCTGTTTAGTCTCTCCATAATTATATTGGTTTAATCATTATCAGCGGCAAAACCGTTTTCAATATATAGCACGCAAAAGTAAGAATTTTTTCGTGCCCGTGCACGGAAACACGGAAAAAGATGTTATTTTTGTTGTTGCTGAAAATATTAAAATCCAAATAATATGCCTAATTTCATCAACGAAGACTTCATGCTCTCCAACGGGACCGCGAAAGAGCTTTTCCACCAGAGCGCCAAAGGGATGCCCATAATCGACTACCATTGCCACCTGGTGCCGCAGCAGATAGCCCAGAACGTGCAGTTCAGGGACATAACCCAGCTCTGGCTGGTCGACGGACACTACGGAGACCATTACAAGTGGCGCGCCATGAGAGCCAACGGAGTTTCGGAGGATTACATAACCGGAGGCGGACACAGCGCCTGGGAGACCTTTGAAAAATGGGCGGAAACGGTTCCCTACACGATGAGAAATCCCCTGTACCACTGGACTCATCTGGAACTGAGCAGAGTCTTCGGCATAGACAAGCTTCTGAGCCCGAAGACCGCAAGGGAAATCTTCGACGAATGCAACGCCAAGCTCGCGACGGAAGAATTCCGCGGACAGGCGCTTATAAAGAAGTTCAACGTGGAAGTCGTCTGCACCACCGATGACCCTGCCGATGACCTGCGCTGGCACAAATACATAAAGGAGCATCCGTTCGGAGTGAAGGTTCTTCCCGCATGGAGACCCGACAAAGCCATGGCAGTGGAGAATCCGGAAAGCTACAACGCATATCTGAAGCAGCTCGGAGAAGCCGCCGGAATGGAAATCCGCTCATACAGAGACCTGCAGGACGCTCTCCAGAAAAGGCATGACTATTTCGCGTCCATGGGAAGCAAGCTTTCCGACCACGGGCTCGAAACCTTCTACGCTTCAGACTATACGGACTCGGAAATCGAAGGCATATTCGGGAAACTGCTGGCAGGAAAAACGCTCGACGGAGAGGAAATCGACAAATTCCGCAGCGCATTCCTCTATGACCAGGCAGTTATGGATGCCGAGGCAGGCTGGGCACAGCAATATCACATAGGCGCCATCCGCAACAACAACACCAAGATGTTCAGGCTGATAGGCCCCGACACAGGTTACGATGCCATACACGATGTGCAGTGCGCCGCGGCCGGCAACAGATTCTTCGACAGGCTCACCATGGCGGGCAAGCTGGCAAAGACCATCCTCTACTGCCTCAACCCCAAGGACAATGAAGTCCTGATGACCATGGCATATACCTTCAACGACGGCACGGTTCCCGGGAAGATGCAGTTCGGTTCCGCATGGTGGTTCCTCGATCAGGAAGACGGCATGCGCAAGCAGATGAACGCCCTTTCGGCCCTCGGCCTTTTCAGCCGTTTCGTGGGCATGCTCACTGACTCGCGCAGCTTCATCAGCTACCCCCGCCACGAGTACTTCCGCCGCATTCTCTGCGATGTGGTGGGCACCGACGTGGAAAATGGCAAGCTTCCTTCTTCCGAGCTGGAAAGCATCCATCAGATGATCAAGGACATATCCTACTATAACGCCAAGAATTATTTCAATTTTTAGCTGACCATGGCCCGTTTCATAAAAATCAATCCTGCGGACAACGTGGCCGTGGCGCTGACCGATCTCAAGAAAGGCGAAAAAGTCTGCGGCATAGAACTCAAGGAGGACGTCCCGGCCGGACACAAGGCCACGCTCGAAGACCTCGGGACCGGGGACAACGTGATTAAATACGGATTCCCGATAGGCCACATGACCCGTGACGCGGCGGCCGGCTCATGGATAAACCACGAATGCGTGAAGACCAATCTGAGCGGACTCCTGGAATACAGCTACAATCCGGTTCCGGCCCCGGTCCTTCCCGAAAAGGAGAACCGGAGCTTCAAAGGGTTCAGAAGGAAGAACGGCGAGGCGGGAGTGCGCAATCAGATATGGATCGTCCCGACGGTGGGATGCGTGAACGGAATAGCGGAGACTATCGCGGAAAGATTCAGAAAAGAGATCGAGGGACATGAAGGTTCAGTGGACGCGGTCGTGGCGTTTCCGCACAACTACGGCTGTTCACAGCTCGGAGACGACCATCAGAACACAAGGCACATACTCGCCGACATGGTCCGTCATCCCAACGCAGGAGGTGTGCTTGTGGTAGCATTGGGCTGTGAAAACAACCAGCTCGGCGCATTCAAGGAACTCATAGCCCCCTTTGACGAGGACAGGGTGAAGACCATGGAGCTTCAGAAAATCAGCGGGGACGAAATCGAGTACGGACTTGAGAGGCTGAGGGAGATATTCGCCGTCTGCTCGAAGGACGAACGCACGGATGTCCCCGTAAGCGAACTGAGGGTAGGCCTGAAATGCGGAGGCTCCGACGGGCTCAGCGGCATCACCGCCAATCCTCTTCTCGGAGTGTTTTCCGACTGGATAGCGGCGCAGGGAGGAACGACCGTACTCACCGAAGTACCCGAAATGTTCGGAGCGGAAACCATTCTTATGAACCGCTGCCAGGACAAAGCGACATTCGACAAGACCGTACACCTCATAAATGACTTCAAGGAGTATTTCATGAAGAACGGTCAGCCCGTATACGAAAACCCCTCCCCCGGCAACAAGGCCGGAGGCATATCCACCCTTGAAGAAAAGTCGCTGGGCTGCACTCAGAAATGCGGCAAAAGCCTCGTACGGGACGTTCTCAAATACGGAGAGAGGCTAAAAGCGAAAGGCCTGAATCTCCTGAGCGCGCCCGGAAACGACCTCGTGGCCTCCACCGCCCTTGCGGCGGCCGGCTGCCAGCTGATTCTGTTCACCACGGGACGCGGCACTCCGTTCGGGAGTTTCGTCCCGACCATGAAAATCTCCACCAACTCAAGGCTTGCGGCGCTCAAACCCACATGGATTGACTTCAACGCAGGGACGCTGGCCGAGGGAGAGTCCATGGAAGAAATGTCAAAGAAATTCATAGACTTCGTGTTGGAGGCGGCAAGCGGAAAACCGGTAAACAACGAGAAAAACGGATTCC
>CAYTYL010000042.1:5410-16315 GCA_964441715.1 uncultured Muribaculaceae bacterium | reverse complement strand
GATAGAAGAAGTGAAGGAGACTGTCCCGGAGGCGAAAAAGGTAACGGTCCGCGATATGGATGTCAAGGAGGATTATCTCAAATTCCTGCTCAAGTACAAGGCCGATCTTTCCGGCCTGCATGTCGCCATGGATCTGTCCAACGGCATGTCCTGTCTTCTTGCGCATGAAGTCTTCGGAGATGTGGCCACCTATCTTTTCGATACCATAGACGGCCGTTTCCCCAACCATGACCCCAATCCTCTGATTCCGGAGAACACTCTGGCTCTCAGGAAGAAAGTCGTGGAGATAGGAGCCGATGCCGGCGTGATTTTCGACGGTGATGCCGACAGGGTGATGTTTGCCGATGAAAAAGGACAGTTTGTTCCGCCGGATCTTATCATCGCCTTGCTCAGCCACTATTTCATCGACGAACGCGGTGAAAAGGGTAAAGTGCTGCAGGAGATACGTTGCTCCAAGGCTGTGGCCGAGTACCTTGAGCCGAGAGGCTGCCAGGTCTACACGTGGAAGGTGGGACGTGCCAACGCCGCTCCGAAGCTGCGTGAGATTGACGGAATCTGGGGAGGCGAGCTTGCCGGCCATTACTACTTCAGGGATTTCTTCTACTCCGACAGCGGACTTCTCGCCGCTCTTCTTGTCCTGAGAGTGCTGTCGCGCATGAAAAAGGAGGGAGTCAGCTTCAGTCAGCTGATAGGACGGATAGCAAAGTATCAGAACTCCGGAGAAATCAACTTCAAGCTCGATGACAAGAAGGGAGCGATGGATGCTGTCCGCGACTACTTCACGGAGCAGGAAAAGCCTACCGCCATGATGGATTTTGACGGATACCGTCTTGAATTTCCCGACTGGTGGTTCAATATCAGGCCTTCCAATACGGAACCTTATCTGCGTTTCCTTTGCGAGGCGACCACCAAGGAACTGCTGGACTCTAAAGTTGCTCAGGTAAAGAACCTCCTCGAGACAAAGTTCGGTGCAACGCTCTGATGCCATGAGTTTCAAGCGTTTATTTGTTGCGTTGGTTTTATCCGCCTACGCAGCGTGCAACCTCTGCGCTCAGAATGCCATATCATCCGGCGGCAATTCCAAGCTGATAATTCCGAGGCCTCATCTTCAGCCGGTCAAGTCCATGGAACCGAGCGGAGCAGAAGCTGTGGACACCATAGATACCCAGTCTCCGGGAGTGAAGATTATCCTCCTGAACGACAATACATGGAAGTACTGGCGCGATCCGAACGACATAATGGCCAGGACCATTTTCACGGAGTACTGGAACAACGAATATCCCGACCCTTACAGGAGCAACCTGAGCGAACTCCCGGACAAGATCAATATATGGCTCGTGGATTCCTTGGGACAGTACAGATGTCCGGACATCACCAAGGTTTACTCCAAGTTCGGTTACAGACACCGCAGGAGGCACCAGGGAGTGGATCTTCCTTTGAAGAAGGGCGATCCGGTCTATGCCGCATTCTCCGGCAAGGTGAGGGTGTCCAAATATTACAAAGGCTATGGCAATCTGGTCATCATCAGGCATGAAAACGGGCTGGAAACCTTCTATGCCCATCTGTCCAAACGCCTCGTGGATGTGGACGACTGGGTGGAGGCCGGGGACACCGTCGGTCTCGGCGGTTCTACCGGCCGTTCCACAGGAGCGCATCTCCATTTCGAAACGAGATATCGCGGCTATGCCTTCGACCCTCAATGGATGATAGATTTTGAAACGGGAAATCTGCGTCACAGGCTTTTTGTCCTGCGGAAAAAGTATCTCAATGCGGGCAGTACATACGTGCCTACTTCGGATGAGGAAGAAACGGACATAGCTCTCGGGGATGCGAGAGACAAGGAGGTCGCAGACTCCATCGAAGCGGTCAGGAAGGCTGAGGCCGAAAAAGCAGCCGCTGCAGCCGCGGTTTACTACAAGATCAGAAGCGGAGACACTCTCTCCAGGATTGCTTCCAGGAACGGAACCACCGTTACTGCAATCTGTAAACTGAATCCCGGACTGACGAGCAGGACAACGTTGAAGATAGGAAAAACTATCAGGGTCAAGTAGTTGTCAGTGACTGTCCGTGACCGTCCGTGACCGTCCGACAAAAAGGGATAATTGCCGAAAAGGGTATAATTGCCAAAAAAGCGGGGTGTGCGACGTTTGCCGGTCGCTCACCCCGTTTTTCAGCTATGGTGTATTATTTCCAGCTCTTCAGAATTGTAAAGAAGTGAATCGGTGAGGCCGGGGAATAATCTTGAGACTATCGCGAAGAGAATTATGATTGCCGCTATGGCAGCGATGGTGATGATGACGGCCTTTACAGCTCTTTTGCCTCGGTTTACGGAGCCGCCGTTGATGACGGGGGTTTTCGTCCCGGTCTCCGCTTCTGCCGTCTGTCCGGTCTTCACGTCCGCATTGTCTTGTTCCGCAACTGTCTCGTCCGGTGTCTCGTCCGGTGTCTCGTCCGGTGTTTCGTCCGATGTTTCGTCCGGTGTTTCGTCCGATGTTTCGTCCGGTGTTTCGTCCGGTGTTTCGTCCGGTGTTTCGTCCGATGTTTCGTCCGGTGTTTCAACAGCCGTTTCCGTCGCTGTTGTCTCCGTCACCGCTGTTTCAGCTGCTGTCTCAGTTGCTGTTTCAGCTGCTGTCTCAGTTGCTGTTTCAGTCGCTGCCTCGAAAGCCGTTCCCGTCGTCTCGGCCGCTGTCTCCGTTTCTGTCTCCGCCGCCGTCTCAGCTACTTCAGCCGTCACAGCCGTTTCAGCTTCCATCCCGGTCTTAGCGTCCGTAGTGTCTTGTGTCGAGACTTTTTCGACGCCGGTTACAGCCGTTTCCTCCGCTGTCTCTGCCGTTTCCTCCGCTGTCTCTGCGGTCTCCACCGCCGTCTCTGTCGTTTCCTCCGCTGTCTCTGTGGTCTCCGCCGCCGTCTCGGCTGCCGTTTCAGCTGCTGTCTCCGCCGTTGTCTCAGCTGCCGGCCCGTTCTCCGGAACTTCCGTCGCAGCCGTTACCTCTGCTGCCTCAACATCTGTCACCTCTGCTGCCTCTGAGCCCTCCGTTCCGTCGTTCAACAGATCTTTCAGCCCGGACACCGCCGCCGCGACCTCTTCCCTCGTCTCCACATGGTTTTTGAGGGAGATGGGCTCCAGACCGAATCCATATGGATATATGTCCAGATCTTCGTCGGCCACGAAAAAAAAGTTGTTCTCTTTTGTGGACCTCAATCTTCCGAGCCCGGGGAAAACAATCGTTTTCTTCTCTTTGAGGACCGCTTTCATTTCGCTGAGGAAATCCCGTATGATCCGTTCGGCATCATTTTTTCCGAGAGGATTGCTTTTTGCATAGAAATCTATCAGAATACGGCCTTCTTCGTTTTCCCTTTGTCTGAAATAAAGCCGTCTGTAGGGAGGATTGATCGTATAGCCTTTGTCAGAGAAAGTGGACGGCACGACCTCGGCGACAAAGACACCGACTCCCGGGAGGGCGACTTCATCGTTGTCAAGAATCAGTTCTTTGACCATTTTGGAAAGCAGGTCTATGTCCATAGAAACAAAGCTTGATATACAAATTTAACTTCGGAGGATTTAATTTGCAATAAAACTTTTCTTTTTCTCCCCGTTGCCTCTGTCGTTCCTTCCGTTCGTGGCCACATGTCCTCTACTGTATCCGGCTGTCAAAGTGTTGCCGTATCTTTTCCTGCAGATTGTCGGAAGGCTTCAACCCCAGCTTCTTGCGCATGTTGGCTCTCTGGCTGTTTATGTTGGATTCCGTCTTGTTGAGAAGGGTGCATATTTCTCCGAGTTTCCTGCCCTGCAGTATGAGGCGGCATATCTCCCTTTCTGACCGAGAGAAAGCCGGAAAAATGTATCCTATCGTATTCAGATCGGTGTCTCTGTTTTTCATGTATGTTTCCATGTTGGAAATCAGGTTGTACCGTGCCTTTTTGTCCAGGCTTTCCAATATGGTGCTTATGCGGTCTTCACTGCTTTTTTCCGATGCGAGAAGAAGATATGCCTTCACCTCGTTTCTCTTGAGGTGAAGCATGTTCAGAAGTTCGATTTCCTCTTTTCTATATCGTGTGTTTTCCTTTTCAAGCCTATAGGACAATTTGGACGTCCAGAATCCGGAAATGCCTATCAGGAAGAAAGCTACGATGAAAAGTACCAGATATTCGCGCATATCCGGACTTCCGGATATGATCATGCATGTGATATATGTGCCTATGGTCATCGCCCCGAGAACAATCGTATTCCATTTCAGAATTGCCGCCATGGAGGCCATGGTGTTCAGAGCCAGCAGGACCACGTCGGCCATGATGAGGATAATGCCGGACGTCGTCGGGTCAAAGGAGGTGTAGAGCATCTCTACGGATATTGTCAATGCGCCGGCGGTCGTGATTCCGCCCAGGCATGAGGCTATCTTTATTTTGCCGCTCAGCAGCAGTCCGGTCAGAACTGCAGCTGCGGTGATGTATCCCATGTGGGTGTAGTCGAAGAACGGAGCTCGGGGGCCGGTCAGGCCAAGTGCCTCCGCGATGACTGCGATGACGGTGAACGGAAGGTAGAACAGAAACAGCATCATGAAGCGCTGCCTGTCAAAGACGTCCTCTTCCTTCGGCTGCAGACGTTTCAGCTTATCGGTAATTATACGTTTGATTCTTTCCATTTTTTACAGTCCGTAGCGTTTTTGACTTTTTTAAAGGTACAAAAATATGGCAAAAAAATGTATTTTGACCATTTTTGAGGACTTTGATTTTTGGAAGAGAAGTTTTGTTGAGTTTATATTAGCAGGTGAAAACCATGCTGTCCGGAAAGACGGTTTCCGATGCGGGCGGCAGTCAATGATACAACACGATACGGAACGATACGGACAATACAGACAAGATTTATTATACAGTTATATCAGTTATAGTTATCAAGTTATATGAAGAGAGCAGTTTTCAACTTTTTTTCGAATTCAATCGTAGCGGCCGTCTGCATGGCCGGAGTTCTTTCCTTTGCATCATGCAGCAAGGATGACGATGTCATGACAAAGAATCCGATGGAGGGAATCACGGACGCCGCCAAGGTGTCGATGCTTCGTTCCATGAAGGATCTGGACGGAACGGGACGTCTTTATGAAATAAACTACACGGCCGACTACAAGCTTGACCAGGTCGTCAATTCCGGATATACGGATCTGAATCAGCTGTTCAGGTACATAGCCGGCATCCTCTACGACAAGATGCCCTCAAAGGTGTCTGAACCTTCATTCGGTGCGGGCTGCAGCGCTTTCGCCGCACCTGATGCGGAAAACATCAACTTCCTGATGGGCCGAAATTACGATTTCAGGCATTCCACCAAAGACTCGACAAGTTACATTTCCACCTCCGCGATTCTTGTAAGGACGGCCCCTGAGGGCGGAAAGAAGTCAATCTCCATGGTCGACGGACTGAATCTCAATTTCGGACAGGGTTTCTACAATGACGGAAATACGGACCTTTCCATGATGATGGGACTGCCTTATGCCGCCCTTGACGGAATAAACGAAGACGGTTTTGCCATTGGAATCCTGGCGTTGAGTGAGGAGCAGACCAACCAGCAGACCGGTAAAACGAAGATTGCGCCCACGGTGGCCATCCGTATGCTTCTTGACCGTGCCTCCACGGTAAAGGAAGCCGTGAAGATGCTTGGCGAATATGATATGGACATGCGGGGAAACGGTTCCTCCAATTACCATTATTTCATGGCTGACGCCACCGGTGATTACGCCATCGTGGAATATACCCGTCCTGCGGGCGAGACCACTCCCAGGGTGATGGAGGTGTTCACCGGAAACGACACTCTCCGCTGCGTGACGAATTTCTACGTTTCACCGACCATGGTCGGCACCAAGGACGGATGGGGTTCCAGCCACGGCAAAGCCCGTTACGAAACATTGAGGAACACCCTGCTTGCCAAGAACTACACTCTTAAAGAGGACGATGCCATGGCTCTGCTCAAAGCTGTTTCCCAGCCTCCGACGGGGGAAATCACTTCGCAGACTCAATGGTCCGCGCTTTACAATCTGACGGAAAAGAGGATGCGTCTTTCCATTCTGCGTGAATACGGAAAGGAATTCGATTTCGAAGTGGAGTAATCCTGGCAGGTGCTGTCAGATAACATATCTCCGACCGGAAACGGCGATGATAAAAAATATCAAAAAAATGTCGGGAATGTTTGGAGATATGTCTTTTTGTTGTACCTTTGTAATCCGCAAACGGAAAAGTTTGGGATAAATTCCTCAATAGCTCAGTTGGTTAGAGCACCTGACTGTTAATCAGGGGGTCGTAGGTTCAAGTCCTACTTGAGGAGCATTTGAGGCAGTCTTTTAAGGGCTGCCTTTTTTTATCTTCGCGCTGGAAAAGAGTATGAACAAGACCTCAGAATACGGATTCACCGTCATAGTTCCTGTCTACAATGAAGTGGACAACATGGAAAGGCTTGAAGGGAAACTTGCGGCTTATCTGCCGACATGTCCCTGCAAAGCCTGTGTCCTTTTCGTCGATGACGGTTCATCGGACGGAAGTCTTGCGGCCATTGAAAAGATATGTTCCCGCAGAGAGCATTTCTATTACATAAGTTTTTTGAAGAATGCCGGTCTGAGCGCCGCCGTCAAGGCCGGATTCGATTATGCGGAGTCCGAGTTCCTCGGCTACATCGATGCTGATCTTCAGACGGATCCGGAAGATTTCAATCTTCTTCTCGGAGAGATGGACGGCTGCGGCATGGTCATCGGGATAAGGGCCGACCGCAAGGACTCTTTCTTCAAGAATGCCCAGTCAAAAATAGCCAACGGCTTCAGGCGCATGATGACAGGCGACGGGGCAAAGGATACGGGCTGCCCGTTGAAGGTGTTGCGGACGGAGGTCGCAAAGCGGATACCCATGTTCAAGGGTATGCACCGTTTTCTGCCTGCGCTGGTGCTCCTGCAGGAAGGTGTCAGCTACAAGCAGATGCCGGTGCGGCATTATCCCAGAATTGCCGGCAAGTCCAAATACAACCTTCTCAACAGGCTCTGGGGACCTTTTGCCGACTGTTTTGCCTACAGGTGGATGAAACCGCGGTACATCAACTACAAGGTAGGCGCCAATAATCTGTAAAATGATTTCTCAGGATTTGCCCTCGGCTCTCGTCTACGCCATAGGATTCACTTCGCAGCTGTTTTTCTCTGCGCGGACGCTTTTCCAGTGGTATCGCAGCGAGAAGGCACGGGAAGTCGTTTCCCCTTCGGCCTATTGGGTGCTCAGTGTCATAGGTTCATGGCTGATGTTTGTCTATGGCGTGTTGAGGAACGATTTCGCGATTATCCTCGGACAGCTGATATCCTATTACATATATCTGTGGAATCTGAATTCCAAAGGCGTGTGGAGCAGACTCGCCGTTGCGGTCAGGGTAGTCCTGGTGGCGACTCCCGTTGTGGCGGTCGTGCTTCTTCTGAGGGATGCCTCCGCCTTCTTCACAAGTCTTTTCAAAAACTCGGATATCCCTCTGTGGCTTGTCGTGTTCGGGTCGGCCGGGCAGGTCATTTTCACGCTGCGTTTCATATATCAGTGGATTTATTCCAAGCTCAAGGGTGTTTCCTCGCTTCCTGCCGGATTCTGGATCATCAGCCTGCTGGGCTCGAGCGTCATAGTGGCCTACGGTATAATCCGGAAAGATCCGGTGCTTATTCTGGGCCAGTCTTTCGGCTTTTTCGCCTATGTGAGGAATCTCATGATAGGATATCGTAAACCCAAATCCAAAAACAATGATTCAGAATAGAGCGAGCGTCATCGCAAGGTATCCGATCGCATCCGTGGCCATTCTCATGGCTTTATGTCTGCTTCCTGCGATGATAATGAGAGACTGGTCTCCGTCAAACGAGCTTCGTTATCTGGATATAGTGGACGAAGCCATCTCCGGGGGGCATCTGTTTGCATTCACCTGTCAGGGAGAACCCTATGCCGACAAACCGCCGCTCTACTTCTGGTGTCTGATGCTTTGCCGTATTGTTTTCGGAAAGCATGTCATGTTCGCCATGAATCTGTTCTCCTTCCTGCCGGCTCTTGTCATATTGCATGTCATGGACAGATGGCTTGCGGTCAAGGATCCGGAGGAGAGAGCCGCAGTGGCGCTCATGATGGGAACAAGCGCCATGTTTTTGGGTCTCAGTGTTTTCCTGAGGATGGACATGATGATGTGCATGTTCATAGTGCTTGCCCTGTGGACTTTCTGGAAGATGTATTCCGGACAGGATGCAGGGAAGCGGCAGGAAGTCCTGCTGCCGTTGTATGTATTCCTGGCTCTGTTCACCAAGGGTCCTGTCGGGCTGCTCATGCCCGTGCTCGTGATTGTGGTGTTCCTCCTTCTGGAAAGGCAGGGCAGGCAGATTGGCCGCTATCTCGGATGGAAGTTCTGGCTGCTGATGGCTCTGCTGTGCGCCGTATGGTTCACGGGCGTCTATCTGGACGGAGGCAGGGAGTATCTTAACAATCTGCTCTTCCACCAGACCATGGACAGGGCTGTAAACTCTTTCCATCACAAAAAGCCGGTGTGGTATTATCTTGCGGCAATCTGGTACATCAGCATCCCATATTCCATCCTTCTGGCAGGAAGCATCGCAGCGTCCCTGTGGAAAACGAAGTCAGGAGCGAAATCACGGAGTACCTTGGAAATATTCATGCTGTCCTCCATTGCGACACCGTTCGTTATGCTATCGTCTTTCAGTTCCAAGCTTGCGGTATATCTTATGCCCGTGCTGCCTTTCATGGTCATGCTTTTTGCCGTCGTAGTGGGAAGAATCGGGTGGAAGAAGTGGATGACGTGGTCACTCGCCGTTGTTCAGGGAGTTGTATTGTTCGTGTGCGCGGCGGCGCTCTGTATCCGGGTTTTCGCATTCGGCATGCAGCCTTTTGCCTCTCTTGCGGCTGAATATCCCATAGCCCGGAATCCCATGCTCTGGTCCTCAGTCGTCGTATTGGGGGCGGGTCTTGCCATGGCCTTGCATTATCTTCTGAAACGGAAGAACTGGAAGCGGTCGGTCATCTTCACTGCCGCGGGAATCCTTCTTATGGTTTATACCGCATCTTTCTCATTGAAGGAACTGAACAGCTACATCGGATACGGCAATCTGTGCAGCGCCGTTCCTGAGGGGAATGCCGTCGCTACCATAGGTGTCCACCGTCCCGAAAACATGAATGTCTATCTCGGTTACGGAATTACCGATTATCACAAAGATTTTTCCGCTTTTTACGCCTCCGAGATTGAAGGCGGGTCATCGGATGAGGCTCTGTCTCTCATTGTCAGCGACAGGATACTGAAAAAGGACGAAGCTTTGAAGGCATTCGTCCTCGATCATCCCCACCTGCGTGTCGGGCCGTATTACGTCGTGTCCGCCAGATAGGAAGACGGCTTTAAAACTTGAAGGCCAGCCCTGTCTTGAGGGTGAAGAACCACCGCAGAGGATCTTCTTTGTTTGACCCGTAGTAGATTTCCGAACACTCCACATAGTTGTCTGTTAGAAGGTAGTGGAATGCCGGCATTATTTTCAGGTCGAAGCGCCAGACTCTGAAGTTGAATCCGGCTCCCGCATCCAGAGAGAAGTACAGGGTGCTGTGCTTTTCAGTCCATTCCCCGGACCTTCCGCCTTCCATAAACTCGCCTTGGCCCTCTCCGGCGACGAATCCGGGAGTTATCCCCAGGTTGACTTCCACCTGGCTGAAGAGATTGAGCAGGGCATTTCTCAGAAGGCCTCCGGGAGTCAGGTACGGATCTTCTATCATGGAGTATGCCGCTCCGTATGCCGCCGAGTTGAGCCTATCGCTGGTGCTCCTGTCGGGAGTCCTGTAGGCAAATGCGATGGGAAAACAGAAGCTGTCCTCGATGTATGATATTTCCGAAGTATATTGAAATCCTGTCCTGAATCCTATCCCGCTGTCGTAGAAATGGGCATAGCTCAGTCCATACATCTCTCCTGCCCCTCCGTTCCCGGTCATGGGTGCGTTCAGCCCTACATAAAAGCCGACATCCTGGCTTCTCCAGGTGTTTTTCTGGGCGTCGGCGTTTTCCGTTCCTAGCAGGAGCGCGATTAATGCGCCGAGAAACGACAATGTTTTTTTCATAGTGATCTTTTGTATGTTAAATATTCGGATTTCGTTTTTTTTTGTTGCAACTCAGATGCCGTTCTGCCGGAAACCTATGGCCGGACCGTACGTCAGAATTTCAGAGTAAGTTCGATTCCGGCCTGGAAAGGACGGGTTTTCTGGAAGAAACTTCTCGACATTGACTCGAAATAGAAGGCGGTAGCCCTTTTGTCGCAGATGTTGGATGCGAACAGGCTAAGAGAGGAGGCATGCCGGTAGAAAGTCAGTCTGGCGTCAAGCGTTCCGTAGAAATCCTGCCATGCGCTGTTGCTTTCGGTCCAGTAGATTCTGCCCAGTCCATGCCAGTCCGCACCTATGCTGATTTTGTCGGTCCATGCCTTCAGATTCCATGAGTAGATTGCCCCTATGTTGACCGTGTTTCTCGGGATGAACGGAACGAAGCTGTCCCTTTCGTCCCTGAACTTCGCTTTGGTGTATCCGTAGGAAGCGTGTGCCGACAGGTTTCCGGTCAGCTGCGCGGTCAAGGATGCCTCCATGCCTTCGGAACGGCTTGACCCGGAATTCACCGTCACTCTTCCGAGCCCCGAATCAGCCATCTTTGTCAGCTGCAGGTCTTTTGAATCAATCAGGAACAATGCGAGGTCCGCCAGCAGTTTCCCTTTGAAAAGGTAAAGGTGGGTTCCCGCTTCATAGTTCCACGCATGTTCAGGCTTGTATTTTATCATTTGTTCCACGTCCGGCACGGCGGGGTTTGTCATGCCGTTCAGTACGTCCATGATTCTGGATTTGGCATCGTCCGGAATCATCGGAGTCCTCTGGACGACC
>CAYTYL010000042.1:0-5400 GCA_964441715.1 uncultured Muribaculaceae bacterium | reverse complement strand
ATGTCCGATTTTATGACGTTCTGCATGTCGGTCTGCATGAATTCGCTGAACATCTGTATGTTGTATCCGCCCGAGCTGTATCCTCTGCTGACCGTAGCGTAGACATTGCTGCCGCCTTTTTCGTACAGGAGAGTGAATTTGGGGACTATCTCCAGATTGTCCGAATCAAGCTTTCCTGACAGATTCATGCCGGCTTCATAAGTCTTTTCAGGGACCATGGAGATCGTCATGGTGCGGCCGGGCATGGTCAGTTCTCCGTTGAGCGCATATGAGTGGCTGAAATCTGCGGCGGAAGTGTAGTCGATCCACATCTTTTCATAACCCGCTCTGACCCCGAGGCTCGCTTTGAGTCCTGCGATTCCGAAAAGATCCTTGAAGTCGGACTGGTGAAAAAAAGCCGCTTCCATTGTAGGTGTCCTGAACTTTCCGTTGAAAACCAGCTCGTCGCCGAGTATCTTCTCGTCCGGTACCAACTTCATTGTCATGGGGCCGGATGTGATTTCCGGCATGTACCTGCCGGCCTGTTCACCTATTATTCCGTTCAGCCATTCCACTCCGTCTTTACGGAATGTGACGGGCGAGGAGGTGGAAAGCCATTGTCCCGACATGGTAAGGCCGGTGATCCATTGCCAGCGCTTTCCGTCCCTTTTTATGGTTATTTCCTCGGACAGACGGCTTGAATTCTGTCTCTGGATGAGCGTATAGATGTCCATTGCCGTGAAGTCCTGGTCCATGTCCATCTTGTCCTTGAGATGCTGAAATCCGGTTACGCTGTTGATGATCAAGTCGTTGACTTTATGCTCGATGTTCAGGCCTGCGTTCAGCAGATGCCGTCTGTAGGAACTTCTGCGGTTGTATGCGATCACATCGTCATGGTAATAAGGGTATCCTCCCTGGTCGGTATAGTCGTAGCTTGCGCTGAAATCGAATCTGGTGAGTCCCGAGGGGGTGAAAATGGAACGGAAGCGTACTCCGAAATCGTCTCCTTTGTCTATCCGTTCGTTGTCACGGGCCTGATTCCTGTAAAATCCTCCGTTGTGTGAGTAAGAAAATCCTCCGGAGAATGCAAGCTTGTCGTTCGGGTGGTGGTAGTGCATGGCGCTGGCGTTGAAGCTGTCGTATGTGGCGCCCCCGAGGCGTATATCGGTGCCCTCATATTCCGAAGGGTCTTTCGTGAATATCCTTATGAGTCCTCCCATGGAATTCCTGCCGTAGAGCGTGCTCTGCGGCCCGCGCATCACATCTATCCTTTCAATGTCCACGAGGTCGAAATCAAAGCTGCTTTTGTCGGAAACGGGAATCCCGTTGAGATATATTCCTATGGGCGACGAACCTGTCCTTGAACCGATACCTCTTATAAATATAGGTGTAGTCAGCCTGGAGCCGTAGTCCGGAATAAACAGGTTGGGGGCGAGGGCTGAAAGGTCTTTTATGCCTTTTATCCCGTTTTCCTGCAGGGCCTCGGCAAAAAATGTCGTGCTCATCGAGCCGGTCTTTCTAAGAGGTGTCAGATCCTTCGGTGCGGCGGTGACCACCGACTCCTTCAGCGAATCTCTTCTGTCCGTGAGCGTCCCGTTGTCATGCGCCCATGCTCCTGCGTTTGCTGTCAGAAATGCGGCTGCGGCCAGGAGCGTAGAAAAAGTGTTCATGTCTTTCAGTTCTTGTTGAAACTAAAAATTTCAGCATAATTAAAAACGGCCGCAAGGTATCATTAATTTCCTATATAATCAAGCAAGGTTTTTCAGGGCATGTTTTTTGAATTTTAATTTTATTCATTTTATAGAGCATGAGCGAAAAAGAAAAGAAGATTTATCCGTTTTCTTTGGAGATCTCCGGGGATAAAACGGCGTGGGGCGAGGAGTCATGGAAACTGGCGGACCTCGGCACGATCGATTCCGTCATTCATACCGGACCTCTGAAAGACAACTCTTTGAGCGAGGTGATGGAGACCTATCTCGACAAAGTTACGGGAGATGAGACGTATTATCTGTATGGCAGGCAGTTCCCTCTGATGGTGAGGCAGCTGGATGTCACGTCGCGTACCCCTTTGTGGGTGTGTCCGGACGATGAAATCGCCGCGCAGAGATATGATGCCCTCGGGAAGAGCAAGCTGTGGTTCGTGGCCCAGGCCTCACCGGATGCTGAAATATATCTTGGACTGAAACGTGAGATGGCCGCATCCGAATTCTATGACAGATGCCTGGATTCATCCATATTCGGTGAGCTCAACTCTTTGAACGTTAAGGAGGGAGATGCGTTCGTGATAGAACCCGGCGTACCTCATGCCGCGGGGCCGGGAGTCAGGATTGTGGAAGTTGCGGAGTCTTCCATGCTGGATTTCGGAATCAGTTCCTCCGACGGTGATGAGAGGGAAATGCTTGCGGAAGTTTTTGATTTCGTGAAACTTGATGCATATGCACCCGTTCTTTCTGACAGGCTGCATCTTGCCGAAACACAACACTTTTCCGTTTCCCGTATGAATCTGGAGCAGGCGCTGCACATAAACAACGGCGAGGACGGCGGATATTCCGTATACTATTGTCTGGCAGGTTCCGTTTCCGTGCAGACGCCGGTTGGAGACGAATCCGGAGGGAAGAGGATGGAGAATCTCATTCTGGCATCGGGTGAGGCGGCCGTTGTTCCCGCCGACAATGCCGATTTCTTCCTCGTTCCGTCATCTTCCGGAACCGTGCTTCTGGAAATACTCGGAGGGAAACGTGATATTCTGGATTCATATACGGGCGAAAAAGTTGACGGCGAGGGAATTCTGAAAAAAGACATGTCGTTATGAGCGCTATGGAAAGGATAGACAAATACCTTTGGAGCATAAGGGTTTTCAAGACCAGAACCGAAGCCATGGAAGCCTGCAGAGGCAACAAAGTAAGGATAGGAGGCTCGCCTGTTAAACCCTCCAAGGAAGTCAAGGCCGGGGATGTCATAGAGGTCCGCAAGGGTGCGGTCCAGTTCAAGTACAGGGTGAAAGCGTTCCCGGTAAGCCGGGTGGGAGCCGCCCTGGTTCCGGATTATGCTGAAAATCTGACACCTCAGACGGAACTTGACAAGCTTAAGTCACCGGTGGAAACTTTCTTTGTCAAAAGGGACAGGGGAGCGGGCCGGCCTACTAAAAAGGACAGGCGGGAGATTGACGTGCTTTGGAGCAATCTGGAAGACGAAGACGGCATTCCGGATGACATAGCAAGGCATTTCGGCATAGATGACGATGACAATCTGTGACATTTTGTCATGTTCTTGTGAGTGGCACGGCTGTTGATTTAGGCTGTCATGTCTGTTTGATACAGGCATGGAAAGAAAACATAAAATAGATGATATTATGATTAAACCATTAGCAGACAGGGTCGTCATTGAGCCTAAAGAGGCTGAGACCAAGACAGCGTCAGGTTTGTATATTCCTGACACGGCGAAAGAAAAACCCCAGCAGGGTGTCGTTGTTGCGGCCGGTCCCGGCAAAAAGGATGAGCCTATGGAAGTCAAAGTAGGTGACAATGTGCTCTATGGCAAGTATGCCGGCACCGAGGTCACCGTAGATGATAAGAAGTACCTCATTGTCCGTCAGTCGGACATTCTTGCTACCCTGTAATTTTAAAATAGGAGAATTGAATTATGGCAAAAGACATAAAATTCGACGTTGACGTACGTTCAAAGATGAAAGCCGGTGCCGATGCTCTGGCTGATGCGGTTAAGGTCACACTTGGACCTAAAGGCAGAAATGTGGTCATAGACAAGAAGTTCGGTGCTCCTCAGGTTACCAAGGACGGTGTTACCGTTGCCAAGGAGGTCGAGCTTGAAGACCGTTTCGAGAACATGGGTGCCCAGATGGTCAAGGAAGTCGCTTCCAAGACCAACGAGATTGCCGGTGACGGTACCACCACCGCTACGGTTCTTGCACAGGCCATCATCAACGTAGGCTTGAAGAATGTCGCTGCGGGTGCCAACCCGATGGATCTTAAGAAAGGTATCGACAAGGCTGTGGATTCAGTGGTTGCCGAACTTAAGAAAAACAGCCACGAGGTCGGCGACGACTATTCCAAAGTAGAACAGGTCGCCACGGTTTCCGCCAACAGTGACCACTATATCGGAAAACTTATCGCGGATGCGATGTCCAAGGTCAAGAAAGACGGTGTCATCACCGTGGAAGAGGCCAAGGGCACTGAGACCGAAGTCAAGGTCGTTGAAGGAATGCAGTTCGACAGAGGATACATCTCACCTTACTTCATGACCAATTCCGACAAGATGGAGGCTGTTCTGGACGATCCTTACGTTCTCATCACGGACAAGAAGATTTCCGCCATGGACGATCTCATGCCGGTTCTTGAGCCGATCGTAAGGGAAGGCAAGGCTTAGCTCATCATCGCCGAGGATGTAGATGGCCAGGCTCTCACCACATTGGTGGTCAACCGTTTGAGAGGCACCATCAAAGTTGCCGCAGTCAAAGCGCCCGGTTACGGAGATCGCCGTAAGGAGATGCTTGAAGACATAGCTGTACTGACAGGCGGTACCGTCATCTCTGAAGAAAGAGGTTATTCTCTCGCAAACGCTACGGTGGAACTTCTCGGAAAGGCGGAGAAAGTTACCATAACCAAGGAGAACACCACCATTGTCGGCGGTGCAGGTGACAAGAAGCAGATAGCCGAGCGTGCCGATCTCATCCGTACTCAGATCGAGACCACCACATCCGACTATGACAAGGAGAAGCTCCGTGAGCGTCTCGGAAAACTCGCAGGCGGTGTGGCAGTGCTTTATGTGGGTGCCACGACCGAGGTCGAGATGAAGGAGAAGAAAGACAGGGTCGAGGATGCGCTCAACGCTACCCGCGCCGCAGTCGAGGAGGGTTATCTTCCTGGAGGCGGAGTCGCTTATGTGCGTGCGGCTGAAGCCCTCAAGAACCTCAAAGGCGAGAATGAAGACGAGACTACGGGTATCCATATCGTTGCCCGTGCCATCGAAGAACCTCTCCGTCAGATCTGTGCGAACGCAGGCGTAGAGGCCAGCGTCATCATACAGAAAGTCCGCGAAGGCAAGGGTGACTATGGTTATAATGCCGGAACAGGCGAGTTCGTCAACATGTTCGAGGCCGGTGTCATAGATCCTACCAAAGTTTCAAGGGTAGCTCTTGAAAACGCCGCATCCGTCGCCGGCATGTTCCTTACTACCGAGTGTGGCATAGCTGACATCCCGGAGCCGGCTCCTGCAGCTCCTGCAATGCCTCAGGGCGGAATGATGTAGTCTTCTGAAGATACGGCATCAAATCTGAAAAGATGATATTGAAGGGGGATCCGGATTGTCCGGGTCCCTTTTTATATTTATTCCGGGTCACGCGAAAACTCTGCGTCTCTCCGCCGGAGTCCGTGAAAACTCTTCACGGCTCTCCGCCGCGTCCCG
>CAYTYL010000041.1:0-17029 GCA_964441715.1 uncultured Muribaculaceae bacterium | reverse complement strand
AGCGGAAGGCATGTACAGAAACATAGACGAAGCAAACAAAAGGATAAATGAGCTTGAGACCCGCCTGGATGAAAACAGAAGGGAACTCAGGCTCATGAAGCTTCGCCGTCAGGTGACTCCTCACTTTCTGTTCAACAGCCTCAGCGTAGCGTCTTCCCTGGTGCTGCAGTCTCCGGGCACGGCAGTCAAATTCATAGGACACCTGTCCAGGATATACAGGTATCTGCTTGACTACGGAGACAGCTATACCGTACCCGTCGAACAGGAAATGGACCTGATGCGTCAGTACTATGCGCTGATGTGCTACAGATATGTGGATTGCCTCAGGCTGGAAGTCAGCCCCCGGGCTGCCGGGCTACGATCCTTTCCCCTTCCCCCGCTTTGTCTGCAGGGACTTCTGGAAAATGCGATAAAACACAATGTCCATACCGTGGAACGCCCTCTCAGGATCCGTTTCGACTCGGACGGAAAATACATAAGCGTAAGCAACCGCAAGTCCGCCGCCGAAAATGATTCAGGTTCCACAGGCAAAGGTCTTGCATACATGGACGAAAGCATGAAACTGCTTTTCGGCAAGGGAATTGAAGTAATCGATGACGGGATTTCATTTACGGTACGGATTCCCCTGATTGAAAAGCCATGAAGATTCTCATAATCGAAGACGAGCTGCACAACTTCCGGATGCTCGAGCACATGCTCTCGGACATCAACCCGGCCTATGAGATTGAAGGACCGGTGTGTTCAGTGGAAGAGGGCAGGAGGTTTCTTTCCTCGCACGATGCCCCGGATCTGATAATAGCCGACATCCGGCTTGGAGACGGGCTGAGTTTCGATTTCCTCGGAAAGTACTGCCCGGAAGTCCCGGTAATCTTCACGACGGCATACAGCGACCACGCTCTCAAGGCGTTCGAATACAACAGTCTGTCCTATCTGCTCAAACCGGTGGATGAGGAAGAGCTTGCGGCAGCCATAGAAAAGGCGCGGCGGATTTCAGCGAAGAATTCTTCAGGGACTTTTTTCGTAGTGAAAAAACTGGACGGAGAAAAGCTCATCTGCTCAGATGACGTCCTGTACTTTTTTTCTGAAGGGAAATGCAGCTTCGCCAAGATGAAAGACATGTCCGTGGAGATTCTGGACCGTTCGCTGGACAGCATCTGCCAAGAACTGGACCCAGCCGGATTCGTGCGTGCGAACCGCAAATACATAGTCCCGCGCAGTTCAGTGACAGAGACAAGACATCTTCCCGGAGGTAAGGAAAGGCTTTTGATAGGAGAAGATGACGGAGCGGAGGTCATCGTCAGCAGAGAAAAAAAGAAACATGTGCTGAAGTGGCTTGAAGAAAACGGAAAATGACGTTTCGTCATGAAAAAAGGACGTTTCGGAAATTTAGGGCGGCCCGCAAAGGGCCGCCATTCTTTTTTTACTTAGATTAGCCGCACTAAAATCTGACCTTTATGAAAGAAAAGACCTTTAAAGAAATCTTCGAAAGCGAGTACACGTGGATAGAAGGCTTCATGCGCAACGTGCGCCGCTATCCTGAAAGAACCGCAATGATAGATCCCGTATCGGACACAAGGTGGAACTATTCCGAGCTGAACACAGATGTCAACAAGCTGTCCAACGCGCTGCACAGGGACGGAATATCGAAAGGGGACGTCATAATGTTCCAGCTGCTGAACTGCCCGGAATTCGTGTTTGCCTACATAGCGGCACATAAGCTCCATGCGGTCGGATGCCCTGTAAGCTACCGCCTCAGTTCCGGGGAACTGGCGGCGACCATCGATGACTCCGCCCCCAAAGTTCTGATTTTCGATCCGGAGATGGAAGAAACCGTAAAGGAAGCGTTGGAACTATGTGCCAGGAAACCGGAAAGGCTCATAGTAACGGGCGACGAAAACTGCGGAGAAGCAATCTCCTATTCGGAATATGTTTCCGCCGCGTCCGGCAACGAACCGCAGAACGACATCGAATACAACATCTACGATGAGACTGCAAGGCTCTACACCTCCGGCACAACGGGCAAAGGCAAAGCCGTTCCGCTCACAAGCATAAACGAGGTTCTTTCAGCTCACGACGTGATGATTCATTTCCCGATGAGCTACAAGGACATAACCATGAACACCACGCCCTGGTTCCACCGCGGCGGACTGCATTGCGCCGGACCGTGCCCTGTCTTCTATGCCGGAGCGGCACTGGTGATAATGAGGAAGTTCAAAGCCGAACAGACGCTCGAATATGTGGAGAAGTACGGGATCAGCTTCATAATAGGAGTTCCCACCGTCCTCGAGGCTCTTGCCGACACCCAGGAGAGAAAGGGCTATTACATCAAGACACTGAAAGGCATAGTGACGATGGGCAGTCCGCTCGAAAGGTCCGCCTGCATAAGATACCAGAGCGTCCTCACTCCCAACATCTTCAACGGCTACGGTACGACGGAGACTTTCTGGAACACCTTCCTCAGACCGTTCGACCTGCCGGAGAACGCCGGGACCGCCGGAGCGTCATGTGTCGATGACGATGTGAGAGTCGTCAAGGTTTACGACGACAGAAGGGCGGAACCGGACGACCTCGCCAGAATGGACGGAGACGAGGTGGGCGAAGTCATCATAAAATCACCGGCGAAGTCCCCCTACAGATATGCGAACAACCCGGAGGAAACGAAGAAAAAATATTACAAAGGATTTCTCTACACCAACGACCTCGGAACATGGGACAGGAATCAGTTCGTGACCATAGTAGGCCGCAAGGATGACATGATCATATCCTCAGGCGAGAATATCTATCCGGTCCAGATAGAGGAAGTCCTGAACAAGCATCCCAAAGTCAAGGACTGCATGGTGACATCAGCTCCGGACAAGATAAGAGGACAGATAGTGACTGCATACATAGTCCGTTCCGACGATTCTCTCACCGCCGAAGAGCTGGATCAGTTCTGCAAGGACAGTCCTTTCATAGCCAACTTCAAGAGGCCGCGCTACTACCGCTTCGTCGAACAGCTCCCGGTCAGCGCGACCGGCAAGAAACTTCATTACAAGATGAAGCTTCTGGCCGAGGCCGACCTGAAAAACGGACTTTTCCATGTAGTGTAAGTCTCTCTGCCAGACGTCTCCTTATGCCGCCTGTGGAAGCCACCGTGCCCACGGGCGGCTTTTTTTGCCGTCCCTAATCATCAACTGTAAGTATTTTCCGCCCCCAAACCCCAAACTATAAGGATAGTCGGGGACGCCCAGGTGAAATATCTTAGCATCATATTTTTCTAAAACAGGATGCTTTGACGTCAACTAAACGAACATTAACCAACAAAATTCAATTTCCCCAAAATGCCTTTACAATCAAACATTTCTGCGAGCAAATCCAGAAAAAAGGGTCAGAGACCGGCGAGTGGAGCGGCCATAGCACTTTGCGCCACTCTACTGACAGCCGTCCCGGCCCTCTCCAAGGACATGGAATCTGCCCATGGCAACAATGCGCCGGTTTCCTATTTAACGGCTGAAATCTCCGTGATTCACGGCGCAGCGGACGATGATGCCGACAGACTTGTCAACGGGACTGTCACCGATGCCTCAGGCGAACCTGTCGCCGGCGCGGCAGTCACCATTGTCGGGACAAGCGTAGGAACTTCTACCGATGAGAACGGTGTGTTCTCTTTGAAAGTGCCTGCCGGAAACGTGAAACTGCAGTTCAGTTTCCTCGGCATGCAGACCGAAACGGTTACCTGCAAGGGCGGTGAAGAGCTGCATATAGTGATGCAGGAGGACGAAAACCAGCTTCAGTCCGTCGTCGTGACCGGAATATTCAACCGCAAGTCCGAAAGCTATACGGGAGCGGCTGCCACCTTTTCTCAAGAGCAGCTTTCAAGCGTGAGCAACGCCAACCTGTTCGAGTCTTTGAAAAACCTCGACGCATCCCTGTTCATACTTCCTAACCTGAACTCGGGCTCGAACCCCAACGTGGTCCCGACCATTCAGCTCCGCGGATCTTCGACCTTTCCCCAAAGCGACGTGGCATATGGCGAAGTGTCCGTGAACCAGCCGCTTTTCATTCTGGACGGGTTCGAATCGACTGCCGAAAGAGTCATGGATTTGGACATGTCCCGGATAGAGAGCGTGACCATACTTAAAGATGCCAGCTCGAAAGCACTGTACGGTTCAAGGGCCTCGAACGGAGTTATAGTGATAGAGACCAAGAGAATGACCGGTGACGACGTACGTGTGACATATACCGGCAATCTGGACATCGAAATGCCGGATCTGACCAGCTACAATCTGACAAATTCGCTGGAAAAGCTGCAGGTGGAAGTCTACGAAGGTCTTTACGACGATGCCTCGGCATCTCCACAGACAATGGTGGCTCTCCGCGAGATTTACAACAGGAGGCTCAAGGCTGCGGAGGAAGGCCTTAATACCGACTGGCTTTCCAAACCGCTGCGTGCAGGCATCGGACAGAAGCACGGAATCTCCGTGGAACTCGGACGCGACGCCCTGCAATGCATAGCCGACCTGCAGTACAAAACCGTAAGCGGCGTCATGAAAGGCTCGGAACGCAATACCCTGAACGGCAGCCTGAACATTTCATATAAGACAAGGAAGGTCACATTCCGCAACATCATGTCCATAGCTTCAAACAAGAGCTACGATTCTCCTTACGGAAGCTTCTCCGAATATGCTAAGATGAATCCCTACTGGAGCGACAAGGACGAATTCGGACAGATAAAGCGCTATGTAGACACGGACGTCCCCAACCCCATGTACGATGCCGAGATCAATACGTTATTGAGGACCAGGTATCTGGATTTCAACAACAATTTCTACATAGAATGGCAGATCTTTGACGGACTCAAAGCCACCTCCCGCATCGGAGTGGAGACGTACAGAGCCAACGGTGACACATACTACCCGGCACGGCATTCCCGTTTCGTAAATTATTCGACCGAAGATGAACTCAGGAAGGGTTCGTACAGATACAGCACCACGAACCGTGACAACATCAACGGCGACATATACCTGCAATACTCCAAACAGATTGACAGACATCTGTTTACAGCCAACGGAGGATTCAACCTGCGGCAATACAAATCCGATTATCTCCAGTTCGATGCCGAAGGATTCCCCAACGACAGAATCATAAGCATAACTGAAGCACGCCAATATGCAAGGAACAGCGTTCCGGGCGGCGTGTCCACAATCAGCAGGGAAGCGGGAGGCCTCGGACTTGCCACCTACTCCTACGACAACCGCTATCTGGCCGACTTCACCATAAGGAGCAATGCCTCCTCCCTTTTCGGGAAGGACCACAGATGGGCGACGTTCTGGAGCGCAGGCCTCGGATGGAACATACACAACGAGACGTTCATGAAAGGGATAGAAGGTCTCTCTCTTCTCAAACTCAGATTCTCCGCGGGTACTTCCGGCAACCAGAATTTCCTCAGGAATTCTTCAATAGCATACTATTCATATTACAAAGACCGTTATTACAACGGCTTGACAGCCTCCGTCCTCAAAAACCAGGGCAACCCGGAGCTTAAATGGGAACAGACCTCGGACTACAACCTCGGACTGGACCTGAAATACAAAAGGCTGACCCTGACCGCAGATTACTACTCCAAGGTCACAAGAGGACTGATAGCCGACATCGACATAGTCCCTTCCACGGGCTTTTCAACCGCAAAGGACAACATCGGAAAAGTACGGAACACCGGCGTCGAAATCAAAGCCTCCTACATGATATATCAGGGAAAGGACGGTTTCCTGTCCGTCAACGGAAATATCGCCACGAACAAGAACCGTCTGGTCCGGATTTCCGAATCGATGCGCCAGTACAACGACTATCAGGACAAGCTCGCGGCAGAGCGCAACAACAACCGGCCCGTCCTGAGATATGTGGACGGGATGCCGATGAACGCCATATGGGCAGTGCCGTCGCTCGGCATAGACCCGGCTACGGGAAATGAGATCTACCTGGACCGAGACGGCAACAAGACCTTTGAGTGGAAAGCGGAAAACATGGTCATGGCAGGCTCTGCCGATCCGAAATACAACGGCATAGCAGGCCTGACAGGCGAGTACAAAGGAATCGGATTCAACGTCACCCTGACCTTTCTCGGAGGAGGCAAAATCTACAACCAGACCATTGTGGACCGCGTAGAAAACATCGACCCTTATTACAACGTGGACAAGCGTGTCCTGTCCGGAAGATGGCTTCAGCCGGGACAATACGCTCTATACAAAAGGCTTGGAACATATCGTCCGGAAGAGGGAGAAGGCCTTGCGGCAGCTGCCGGATACACGTCGAACGCATATCAGGAAATGACAAGGGCCACCACACGTTTCGTACAGAAGCGCAATGAGCTGAATCTGTCGACGATATCGCTGTACTACGATTTCCCTCAGTCAATTATCGGCAAGATGAAGCTTAAAAGACTGCGCGCAGCGGTAAACATGAACGACATCTGCACTTTCAGCTCGGTAAAGATCGAGCGCGGTCTCGACTATCCGTTCGCACGTACCCTCTCATTCTCACTGATCACGACTTTCTAACAAAACGGACCATTAATATGAAAAAGACAATATTGCTTATACTTTGCTCAGCGTCGCTGCTTTTTGCCTCGTGCGGGAAATGGCTCGACGTGAGCTCGGACACGGACGTGTCAAACGACTCCCAGTTCGACTCGGAAGAAGGATTCATGGATGCCGCCGCGGGAACATATCTGCTGATGACAAAATCCTCCATCTACGGCAGAGAATGGTCATGGGACTTCCTTGACGTGCTGGTGGAACCCTACCGTCTGATGACGGCAAACCTTGCCGCCCAGGAATCCGCCATCCAGAACCGCAACTATACGGCGTACAACGTCCGTCCTCTGATAGACCGCATGTGGATTGATGCCTACAATGTGATTGCAAACGCCAACAACATCCTGTCCAATCTCGAAAGAAAGAAAGACGAGCTTCATCCCGCCGTATACGGTCTCATAAAAGGAGAGATGCTCGGAGTCAGGGCATACGTCCAGCTGGACCTGATGCGCGTATTCGGGTACGGAAATCTGGAAGAAAGAAATGACATGTCATCCAAATGGGCGGTCCCCTATGTGGTCGAATACCGGAAAAACGAAACTCCGCAGCTCTCTTATGCGGAGACGTTCGGGAAACTTTTCGAAGACATAGATTCCTCCATAGCACTGCTTGAAGAATACGACCCCGAGATAAGGAACTATTCGGACGAAGAGCTGGAAGACATAAACCTCACAGGATTCTTCAACGACAGGCACAAGAGAATGAACTATTATGCGGCACTGGCCTTGTCCGCCAGAGCCCGCCTGTGGGAAGGCAGCGAAGAATCCAAGGCCAAAGCCCTCGAAGCGGCCAAAACGGTAATCGCAGCCGTCCCGTCAGAGTTCCAGTGGGTAAGCGAAGCCGCCATCACGGCTGACCAGAAGAACCGAGACCTCACCTGCATCACGGAGCATATCTTCGCTTTAGATGTGCAGAGACTCAACCAAAGGTCGCTCGATACAAGCGTGCAGGGTACGGATCTGAGTTTCGCCACGGTGGTTAACTCGGTCTTCGACGCATCCGCCAATCAGTATACGGCGCATTGTTTCAGAGCATCGGACGCCCTGGAAATTTTCGAGAACAATTCTTCAGATTACCGTCTCAGCTATATGTTCGTACCGCAGACGGTGAGCGGAGACAACATGATGACTCCGGTCAAGATGTACCAGAGCGCAGCCTCCGACAAAACAGAATATCTGAACACGGTACCCCTCATCAAAATAGCGGAGATGTACTATATCGCCGCCGAGTGCGACCCGGCGAACGCTGCGGAATATCTGTCGGAGGTGCGTACCCACAGAGGCATCACAACCGGTTTCAAAGCCGATGCCGACATGTCGGAAGAACTCATGAAAGAATACCGCAAGGAATTCGTGGCCGACGGCCAGCTGTTTTTCTTCTACAAGAGAAAGGGTATCTCCGAACTTCCTTCACCCAGAACCGTTTCATCCCCGATGAGCGACGAAACATACATACTTCCCTACCCTGACAACGAAATCATGTACGGCAACAGGGAACAATTTTAGATGAATGACTGAAAATCGCATGAAATGAAAAACATAATGATACGCACGGCCGTCCTGTTTGCCCTGACTGCGGCAGCCGGCTGTGAAAAACAGGAAATCACATCCTTCGACAAGGACATCCATGCCATCAACTTTGAATTGAAAGAAAATCAGGATGACCCGGAGCTTTACGAATTCTCCTTCACATCGCACCTCGGCGAAGACGATGCCGTAGCCGAAATCGGACTGTTCATCACCGGAATGCCGGCCGATTACGACAGAGAGGTCAAAGCAGAGGTCGTCACCGAAAAGACTTCCGCCCGTCCCGATTATTATGAACTGCTCGGCGGCACCGTAAAGGCCGGAGAGATGGCGGGCACATACAGGCTGAGAATAAGGAATCATCCCGAACTGCTGAGCCAATACGACACCGTCACCCTGCGTCTGGTCCCGACAGCCGACTTCGAGGTCGGAGTTAAGGAAAACTCCAGGGTCACATTCCGCTGGAGCGATCAGGTCGTGAAACCAGCATGCTGGTTCATAATGTCGCTCATGGTAATGCCAGTATTCAGCCCCAACGCCATGAAGGCTCTCATGGCGGCGACAGGGCAGACTGAATTCTACTACGGACAGATCGTAGACGGAAAAGCCCGCTATGACATGAACATCATAAACGGGACGTACAAGCTGATGCTTCAGCTTTATCTGGAAAAGTACAAACAGGAGCACGGCTCTCCCCTGCTGCACGATGACCCGTCCGATCCCGTACATTACGGAACAGAAGTCAAAACCGTCTAACTCTTTCAAAGAAAATGAACAAGAAGATTCTATTCCACACAATACTCGGTTGCCTGGCGGCCCTGGCGGCCACAGGGTGCTATGATGACGACAGCACCTATGCCGAGCATCCGATAGGAGACGTGACCGTAAACGTTGAATCCGTCAACTTCCTCGACGAAACCTCGGGAGCGATAAGGATTCCGGCGCTCGACACGCTTGACATCAAAGTAAGCGCCAGCAAAGAGAACGATCCTGACGTCGAACTGGAATACAGCTGGGAAATCACTCCCGTGACCTTCCAGACCCACACGGAAATCATCGGCAACGGCCCTGAACTGTCATATGTCGTCCACGGCGAAATCAACCCGACAGATCCGTATATGCTCATCCTGACAGTAACGGACAAGGCGACGGGAATAAAAGTTTTCAAGCAGTGGAAGCTTTTCATCACAGACAAATACGGCGAGGTTCTCATCGTGGCCGACACTAAAAACGGTGAAACGACGGATTTTTCCTATGTACTTAACAACAGGATATCCTACAACATAGGCAGGGAGGGAACTGACAGGAATCTTTATTCCGCCGCGAACGGGGAAGGCTTTGCCGGACTTGTCCGCCAGATGGTATATGCCAACACCCCGAACGGAGGCCGTATCATATACCTCATCACGGAAGACAAAAATCTGTATGCCGTCAATGCCATCAATTTTTCGACCATAGGCAGCGGCAAGGAGCTGTTTTCCACGGGAGCCGACCTGATAGGTGACATCTCGGCCGAAAATCTGGACTGGGGCCCATACAGCTATATCTACCTGAACAACAACGGAACTCTGTACCACACCGACACTGACAGAGAGCAGAAATTCGGCTTCGTATCAGTGACCGGGACACCCGCATACAGGGCACAGGGAAGACTGTATCCGTACAACATACGCTGGGTCAGACCTGCCGGGACTCAAACCAGCACACGCGCATGGTTCTTCGATTCTGCCGAGGGAACCATACGTACCGTCACCGGAGTTTCCGGAACTTCACCCAGTTCCAAAATATTGGTTTCCGGTCTGGCCGGATGTGAGAACGTCGGCGGAGGAGTGAACAACAACAACCGCCTCCAGATGATCATCCGCGACAACGCAGCCGGCACATGGACCGTCTACACCGGATACAACGGTACGGAAGCCGTGCAGAACGGAGATTCCTATTCTCCGATAGCGGACATTGACAATGTAAGCGCAATGCCGGTCCGGACTCCGAACAACATAACGGCACAGTCCGAATTCGCAGTATGCGGAAACCAGCCGGTCATCTACTACTCGACCCCGTCCGCAGTGTATGCAATCAACACTCTGTCAGGCAGCGCCGTGCCGCAGGCCGAAGCCAAATATTCCGCTCCCGCAGGCGAAGAAATCACCCATATAGAAATCTACCGGCAGTCCTGGCATCTGAAGGACAGGGAAGGATTCGAATATTACTACTATGAAAACCCCATTCCGGAAGCGCCCCTCAACAACAAAGCCCTGCTGGTAACGACCTACAATCAGTCGACGGGCGAAGGCAAAGTCAGAATCCTGCCCATGGAAAACTTCGGCAGCGGAGACCTTGATTCTTCCGACCAGCTGGTTTTCGACGGATTCGGCCGCATACTTGCCGTAGCGCCTTCCGCACAATAAAAAACGAACAACATGAAAAAGATCTTTACCATACTCTCAACTGTCATGCTGCTGTGCGCCGGACTGAACCTGAATGCAGGTTCAGCTCCGGTCTCCGGCAGGAAAAAGGCCATGTTCGAAGTATCGCATGACAACGGCAAATGGTATTTCGACATACCTTCAGACATTCTCGGAAGGGACATCCTTGTGGTCACACGCTTTATAAAGACTCCGCCGCTGGCTCCTTTTTACGCCGGGGAACAGGATGCGACGGCCATGATCCGTTGGGAAAAAGGACCCGGGGACAAACTGTTCATGAAACAGATAATGACCTCCATGTTCAGTCCCGACAGCACACGCGCACTCTACAAAGCCGTGCAGGCATCCAACGAAGAACCTATTCTCCGCGCATTCGACTATGAGGCCGGAAGCGAAGGGAGCGTAAGGATAGACGTGAGCGATTTCCTGCTCTCGGAATCGCCGGTGCTCATGAGGCCGGTTTTCAAATCAGCCATGGAACTAGGTTCGCTTGACAATGCCGCGAGTTACGTAGACACGGCCAAGGCTTTTCCCATGAACGTTGAAATCCACACCGTAAAGACATACAATGTCTCTTCGACATCCCGCATCGCCTCGGCGAGGTCCGGGGAAAGGGCCACATTCGAAATCAACATCTCGTTTGTCCTGCTGCCCGAAAAGCCCATGCGGAAACGCTACGCCGACGAACGCGTCGGTTATTTCACTTCCACCCTGCACGTCTACGACGAGGAGCGCCAGAAAGTTGAGGACAAAGACGTGGTACTGCGCTGGAGGTTGGAACCCAAGAGCGAAGAAGACGCACGCAGACAACGCGCCGGAGAGTTGATTGAACCGGCCAGACCCATTGTATATTACATAGACCCGGCGACCCCTGACAAATGGAAACCATATCTGAAGGCAGGAGTGGATGCCTGGCAGAGCGCCTTTGAAGCGGCAGGATGGAAAAATGCCATCAGAGGAGAATACTTCCCGGAGAACCAGGATTCCATAAGCCTTGACGACGCACGTTTCTCCGCAATCCGCTATCTGGCCTCTCCGGTAAAGAACGCATACGGACCCAACATCCACGACCCAAGGACCGGAGAGATCTTGGAGAGCCATGTCGGATGGTATCACAACGCCATGCAGATGGTCTATGAATGGTATTTTATCCAGGCCGGAGCCACAGACCCGCGGGCAAACGCCAGAGAGCTTCCGGACAGCCTAATGGGCGAACTTCTGCAGGCAGTCTGCTCCCATGAGGTGGGACATACCCTGGGACTTCTGCATAACATGGGCGCAAGCCATGCGACCCCTGTAGAGAAGCTCAGGGACAAGGACTGGGTAAAAGAACACGGTCACACAAGCTCCATAATGGACTATGCCCGCTTCAACTACGTGGCGCAGCCTGAAGACGGCGTGACCGACCACGTAAGACGGGTGAACGACTGCGACCGCTGGGCAATCAAGTGGGGCTACAGTTATTTCGACGACAGCGTTTCTGAAAATGAAGAACGGTCCATACTTAACGAATGGACAAAAAAGGCATATCAGAACCCGAGACTGCGTTTCGGCAGGCAGGCGGACCCCCTGGACCCACGCTACCAGACGGAGGATCTGGGAGACAATGCCATGAAAGCCTCGGAGTACGGCTTGAAAAACCTGCGGACAGTGGTGAAGAACCTTGTCCGGTGGACATCCGCCGACGGAGAGAACTACGATGAACTGAAACACATGTACGGATGCGCCGTCAACCAGTTCAATGTCTACATGGGACATGTCATCGCCAATGTCGGCGGCTTTTACAACAATCCCGTGACTGCAGACATGCCCGGTCCCAAATATGAAGAAGTTCCGGAAGAAATCCAGAAGGAAGCGGTCGAATTCCTCTGCAGCAATCTGCTGAACGCTCCGGACTGGCTTGTGGACAAGAACATTCTGCAATACATAAGTCCCGACCTCTCGGACGAAGAGTACATCCGCGAAATACAGCTCACCTCGCTGGAGAAACTGCTGAACGGAGAACGTCTGGTCCGGCTTTCCCGCAACAGCGGATACACCCTGGAAGATATGCTGACGGAAATGGAGAAGACAATCTTTCCGGACACGAAAAAGGTTACGACTCCCTATCAGCGCAGCCTGCAAAGATTATATGTGGATCTGCTCACGCAGCGTTTCAAGGAAGCGGCCGACGGGAACGGCAGTTCTTCATCCGACAGCATTTCGCGCATGAGAAACAGCGATGTGCCCGCATCAGTCGCACGGCATCTCGACTCCATACGAGCCTACACCGCGAAAAGGTCCGGAAGCAGCGATCAGGAGAGCTACCACTACCGTACTCTTACATACCGCATTCTGGCAACGGAATATAAAGAACTCGGCCAAACAAAATAAATGAGACATTCTTATCTGTATTTCATATCGGCCGCCCTGCTTGCGGCAGGAATCAATGCTGCGGCCGATGAACCGCTGCAAAACGACCCGGATCTCAGAACCGGCGTTTTGTCAAACGGACTTACATATTACATACTTCCCAACAGGAATCCGGAAAAGAAAGCCGACTTCTACTTCGTCGAAAACGCCGGGGCCGTACTTGAACGGGACGATCAGAACGGACTTGCCCACATGACCGAACACATGGGGTTCAGAGGCACGGCGCATTTCCCCGGCAGATCGCTGTCCGAAACGGTCACGCGCTACGGCATGGCAGCTGCCACGAACATCAACGCATGGACAACCCGGGATGAAACCGTATACTATCTGACCGACGTGCCGACGGACATGGCCAATGCCGTGGACACCGTCCTGCTGATGCTGCACGACTGGTCCGGAAGTTTCACCTTCGATGAAAAGGAGCTCGCGGAGGAACGCGGTGTCGTCATCGAGGAATGGAGGATGCGCAAGAACAGCAGCTGGAGGCTTGAGAACCAATATGACCCGATACTTTTCAACGGATCGAAATACGGGGATAGGGACATTCTCGGAGACCTGGAAGTACTTCGGAATCCTGACTCAGGCCCTCTGCGGGATTTTTATAACCGCTGGTACCACCCGGACAGACAGGCTGTGATAATAGTAGGCGATTTCGATGCTGACGCCATGGAAAAGAAGGTAAAAACCATGTTCTCCACGCTGCCAAAGCCTGAAAAGCCCACCGTTGCACCTGAATACCCTGTGCCTCACCGTGACGGAACGGATTTCGCTCTTGCCACCGATTCTGAAGAGACCGCTTCGGAGATTTCTTTCCGAGTGATTCGGGACAATTTCATTCCCGCCACGGAATCTGACTACACGAAGACCGTAGCCGAAACTTTTCTGGTCAGATTGCTCGAAAACAGGCTGAAAGAACTGGTTTCTTCCGATGCCACGCTCATGGCGTCGAAAGCCGGCATATACTCTCTGGTGAGAGGATACCGAGTTTTATCCTGCGGTGTGACGGTCCCTGCGGGAAAGGAAAAAGAAGGCCTGTCAAAACTGGTTACGGAACTTGAAAGAATAAGGAGGTACGGTTTCACCGAGGATGAGCTGGATTATGTCAGGAAGACTTTTCTGGCAGAAATCTCAGCCGCTCGGAAGAGCAGCTATGAAACCCGCAGCAATGCCTTGGCGGAGCATCTTGTGGACGTGTTTCTGGAAGGCTGTCCGCAATTGGAAAACGGCTATGAATACGGGCTGAAACGCAAGGCTGCCGAAGTACTGACGACAGACGACATCCGCAAGGCTGCCCGGGATTTCCGCTACGACGAAAATTCCGTTCTCGTCGTGACCGGCCCCGATACCGGAATGGAAGAACTTGACAAAAAGAAAGCCTCTGAAATCACGGAAAAGGTGAAACGCTCGGACATCTCCCCATATATAGGGACAGCAACTGAAAACATTCTGCTGCAGGCAGGTTCTCTTCCGGGAGGGAAAATCGTTTCCGAGAAGAAATTGCCGTTGTTCGATGCCGTGGAATGGACCATGCAGAACGGGGCAAAGGTCATCTATGCCCGCTCTGACAGGGAGAAAGGCAAGGTTGACATAAACGGATTAAGTTTCGGAGGATACTCCCGCATCCCTGATTCTCTGCTTACGGCGGCGGCCTATACGGACCGGTTCGTGCACAAATTCGGACTGGGTAATCTGGATGCCAATGCTCTGCGCAGGACTCTGGCAGGAAAAGACCTCTTCTGCTTTTTTTCAATAGGCGAGCTGAATGAAGCCGTCTACGGCAATTCTTCCGCCAAGGACCTGGAAACCTTCATGCAGCTTCTCTATCTGCGTTTCGAAGCTCCGCGTTTTGATGAAAAAATATTTGAAGCCCTGCGGGAAAAAGAGGCGGTACGGTTGGAAGCGGAGGCGGATTCACCGCAAAAAACAGTCTCCGACTCTCTGAGGCTCGCATCCGTCGCCTGCAAGAACCGTGTGAAACTGATAAGTGCCGATGACGTGCGCTCAATCAAGCTAAGCCAGATAGAAAAGATCTACCGAGACAGAATACAGGATGCATCGGACTTCACATTCATCTTTACCGGTGACATAAGTGCCGACACGCTCCGCACTCTCACGGAAAAATACATAGGCTCGCTTCATTCCACGTGGCGCGAAGACGGATACATCGACCGCGGACTCAATATTCCGGCGGGAAGGACGCACAAAGAGGTCTATGTCGGAAATTCTATCCCGAAAGCATCGGTAAAGATATATCTGAGCCGTGAAATGGAGTTTTCCCCCAAATCCAGCCTCTACACGAAAGTCCTGCAGGACGTGCTCGGCAAACGGCTGACTTCGCGCATACGGGAACGTGAAGGAGGTACATACGGCATATACACGAGGGGCTGGGAGAACAAACGGCCGCGCGAGAATACCAATTATACGATTGAATTCCAATGCGATCCTATCAGGCTCGCCCAACTCAAGGAAGCAGTTTTCCAGGAAATTGAACTTGTCACCGACGACGAAGTCAAAGAAGACGAAATCAGAAGTACGGTGATGAACCTGTACAAAACCGACGAGCAGCGGAAGAACTACAACAGCTACGTCTCATCCGCTCTCATCAGTTTCATTCAGGACGGGTACAATCCTTGGGCTCCGGAAAACTACAACGAAATCCTGGATTCAGTAACCCCCGCCGCCCTGAAGGATTTTGCCGCAAAAGCATTTGACGGGAAAACCGACATATTTACTTTTACAAGCAGCAGCAAAACAACTCAGTAGAAGCTACCTGTAGGAACGGCGCAGAATCGCCTCTATCTCGTCATGGTTGAAAGGCCTGCGGTCTCTGGCAACCAGACCTCCCATCACTTCGATGGCATTTGTCGCCATGGCATCGAACTCTTCCGGAACGATGCCGTAATCCGACATCCTGAGGTCCGCCACCCCGCAGGCTTTCTGCAGATCCAGCAGGGCCGTGATGAAATCTTCCGGCTTTGAGGCGTCCTCTTTGCCGAGGAATACGGCCATGTTCACAAACCTGTCATCGCAAACATGCCTGTCTATCACGGCCGAGAAATAAGCTTCGGAAATCATTATAAGTCCGGCTCCGTGAGGCAGGTTCTCGTGATAGGCGCTCATGGCGTGCTCGATGCTGTGCTCGGCCGTACATGAGCTCGTGTCCATGGAGTAGCCGCTCATGGTGTTTGCGAATGCCATCCTTGCCCTCGCTTCCTTGTCCGACCCGTCTTTGCAGGCTACGGGAAGATACTTTCCGCAATTGCGTATGGCAGCTTCCTGCACCATATCCGAAAAAAGGTTGCTCCGGTCGCTGACGTATCCCTCAAGCGAATGGAAAAGAGCATCGAATCCCTGATAGGCAGTATATTTCGGAGGAACCGTCATCATCAGGTCCGGGTCCACTATGGCATAGACGGCAAAAGCCCTCGGATCTCCTATTCCGAGTTTTTCATTGGTTTCGGGATTGGTAATCACCCCGGCGCAGTCCACCTCCGAACCGGTCCCGGCCGTAGTGGTGACAGCTATCCAGGGAAGAGGAGAATTCTTGGGGACAAGTTTCTTGCCCGTCCTGCCTCCGGCATAATTCCACAGGTCTCCCGGATTGGCCGCGTTTATCGCTATCACCTTGGCGGCATCCATTACCGAACCGCCGCCCAGGGCCACCACGAAATCGCAGCCTTCCGCATTTGCCAACTTCGCACCCTTCTCGACATTCTCCTTCGTCGGGTTAGGCTGGATATTGTCATATACGACAGTCCCGACTCCTGCCTGTTCAAGCTGTCCGAGTGTTCTGTCAAGGTAGCCGTTCGCTCTGGTGGACTTTCCGTTGGAGATGACCACAAGGGCTTTTTTGCCGGGCATGGGCAAAGTGTGAAGATTGTTCAACTGTCCGGCTCCGAAGAAAACGGAAACCTGCCCGGGGAAAACAAAACTTAATCTGGTATCCATAATATCTGATATTAATTATAGCCGGCCAAACAAAAAACAAAAAGGATGACTTTTCAGTCATCCTCATTCTCAGTAGCGGGGGAAGGACTCGAACCTCCGACCTCCGGGTTATGAGCCCGACGAGCTACCAACTGCTCTACCCCGC
>CAYTYL010000040.1:0-17206 GCA_964441715.1 uncultured Muribaculaceae bacterium | reverse complement strand
ACGGACACAGGTTCGGAGGCAGGATAGAACATGAATTCTCCAAGAGCACTTCCATCCTTTTCGAGCCCCAGTTCAGTTTCGGAAACGGAGATTATGATGAAAACAGCCTCTTTTCCGTCAACAAGGTCTACAAGGACAGCGGAGAGAAAGTGCTGAGCAACAAAGGTTTCAACAGCAATTTCGGAGACAGCGACTCTAAATCGGCCAGCGGTTTCCTGCTTTTCCGCCAGAGGATAGTCAAGCCGGGACGGACCTTGTCGTTCAACCTCAACTACAATTTCAGCGACAACACCCTTGACGGCTTCAACCAGTCGCAGACCGACAATTATGCCGATGACGGCATCACCCTGCTCGGGATAACCAAGGTGAACCAACGCTTCGAGCAGGACAGCAAGGCGGCATCTCTTACAGGTCGTCTCACCTATACCGAACCTCTCGGCAAAGGCTTCTTTGTGGAAGGCAACTATGAGCTCGGATGGAGCAGGAATGTTTCCGACAAGGACACATGGGACAGCGGATTCACCGGCGATGATTTCTTCAACGACAGGGCATACGACAGAAACGGTGAAACATACAGCGACACATATTCCAGCCGCATCGTCAACCGTTATGTCAACCAGCGCATCGGAGCCAATCTCATGTTTCAGAATGACAAGCTGCATGCTCAGGTCGGATTCGGAGCGAACCCTACGGACACCTACAACGAGACCAACGGAAAAACCTACAAGGACAATGTCGTGAACTGGGCTCCGCAGGCCATGCTTTTCTATGACAGGGACGAAAACACCAACATGCGGCTGTTCTACTTCGGGAACTCCTCTCAGCCGTCCACGAGCCAGCTCATGAGCGTGCCTGACAATACCGACCCCATGAATGTCTCCTTCGGAAACATAAACCTCAAGCCATATTTTTCCCATTCCTTCAGAGCTGAGTTCCGCAGATCGAACAGGACCACATACTCCTCCCTCAACCTCTCTCTTGACGGAGGACTTGTGCAGAACCCTATCGTGAACGCGTCGTGGTACGATGCCAACCAGGTGCAGTACTCCATGCCTGTGAACGGGCATAATTCTGGAAACATTGCGGCCCGGCTTATGTTCAACACTCCCATAGCCAAATCGAACTTCTCCGTGTCTACCTTTACGAACGCGCGTTATTCCAAGTCGTCTTCGTATTCCGCCGGAACCGGCAGGATAGACATGTCCAGATATTATGACTCGTCAACTCAGCATTTCGATTATGACAGTTTCTTCGCGGACATTCCGGACATAGACAAATCCGATGCCTTCATACTGAACAGAAACCAGAGCCTGAGCCTTTCGGAGAGGCTGAGATTTACATACAGAAGCGATCTCGTGGAACTTCAGCTTGGAGGACGTACAAGGATGACCAGGACATGGAACACGTTCAAGGCCGGGCAGGGCTCGGACGGTCTCCTGTGGAACAATCAGCTCAGCGGTTCCATGAACTGGACATTCAACACCGGAACAGGATTCGTGGCGGATGCCGACTACAACTGGTATGACGGATATACGACACAGCCCAAACCTGAGTTTGTCCTCAACGCCCAGATCAGCCAGCTTATACTGCACAACAATGTCACCCTTGCGGTCAAGGCCTATGATATCTTCAACCAGTCCAAGAACGTGTCTCCGAGCAACGGATCGAGATATGACGGAGAGATACTGAACAATACTCTCAAACGCTACGTCATCTTCTCCGTGACCTTCCGTTTCGGTACGATGGGCGGACGCAGGGGCAGCGGCATGAGAGGTCCGGGCGGTCCCGGCATGAGAGGTCCGGGCGGCAGCGGCATGAGAGGTCCGGGCATGGGCGGTCCTCCTCGGGGCAGGTAGCGGCGACGCTACGCCCTCGTCCCTGTGGCGAGCCTGTAGATGTCCTGTATCACCAGGCCTGAGAGCGTGAATCCGAAAATGGCTGTCACGGAGGCTGTCGTTCCGTTGATGGAGGCCTTGTTCCAAAGATCGGTCTCGCTTCGTGCGCAGCTTCCTCTGTTGGTCAGGACTTCGTCATCGAACACGCACAGAAACTTTTTCTGCGGCAATGTGCCGTTTCTTTTGAACTTTTTCCTGATGGCCGATGCAAGCGGGCAGCCGCGGACATCCCAGAACTCGGCGACCCTGATTCTGGCCGGATCTATCTTGAGGGCGGCTCCCATAGATGAAAAGAATGTCGCTCCGCTTTCGCATGCCCTCAGAATCAGCTCCGCCTTGTTTTTAAGGCTGTCGACCGCATCTACCACGTAGTCGAAAGAGTCAAGATTGAATTCCGCGCCTGATTCGGCCGAATATACCTTTTTGAGAGGAACTATCTCCGCATCGGGATTGATGTCCGCGAGCTTGTCCCTGAGAGCATCGACTTTCGGTCTGCCTATGGTTCTGACCGTCGCCATTCCCTGGCGGTTTATGTTGGAGACGCTCACGTCGTCGGCATCCACGATCGTGAGATGCCCTATGCCGCTTCTTATCAGGCCTTCGGCGCACCAGCTTCCCACTCCGCCGACACCGAACAGTATGACCCTGGTTTCGGCGAGACGTTCCATCACGTCCTCGCCGAGAAGCAGTTCAGTCCTGTTGAAAATTGTTTTCCTGTTTATTTCCATCTTTTGTGACAAGTCTGACAATCATCGCCAAGCCCAGCAGGCAGAAAATCATCACGCAAATCCTTCCCGTTATGTCACCCTCTCTGGCAAAGAAGGTAAGCCTGCCGTTCAGGTTTACGGTTCCGGAAAGTTCCGTCCGTTCGTTCCATCAAGCACGTTGCCTTTCTGGTCGATGAATGCCGATATCCCTGTGTTGGCACATCTTGCGATGTCCCTTCTCTGTTCGATGGCTCTCAATGATGCATAGCTGAGGTGCTGCCTGTAACCGGGCGTGTCGCCCCACCATGCGTCATTGGTGATTATGGCCAGCATTTCGGCACCGGCGCGGGAATAACCGCTGCAGTATTCCCCATAGACCGATTCGTAGCATATGGGAGTGCCCACGGCTATGTTCTTCCCGTTTCCGTTCACGTGGAGTACGGATACTTCATCCTGTCCTATGCATCTTCCCATGAGACCGCCGAGCAGATCGTCTATCTTGCAGAACAGCGCAGGATAAGGAGTCATCTCCACGCCCACCACGAGCTTGCTTTTGTGGAATATTTCCGTCCTTCCGCTGCCGTCGGCAACTAGGGATGAGTTCCGTGATTCCATCCATAAGCCCTCATCCGCCTTCCTGGCTGTCGCCGAAGGCCTTTTGTCCGATTCGACGTATTCGCGTGCGGAAGCTCCGAAAATGAGGTTGACACCTTTGTAATTCTCCAGCAGCGAATTGAATCTTCTCCATGTGGTTCCTGCACTTATGTCATTGACGACCACGTCGTTCGTGAAAGTCTCCGGGGCAAGCAGCAGCAGGGGGTCTTCATCCTCCGGCTTCCTGTCTTTCAGAGCTTCGGTTATCTCCTCTTCCAGAATGGCGTTCTGCTGGCTTTGCGTAAGTCGGGAAAATTTCTGATAGGGGTCTATGTCCGGCTGGAGAATGGTGACCTCCAGAGGGGCGTCGCTTTCCCTGTAGTTGTGTCCTATGGCCGCGGAAGCGATCATCGGGGCGAAAACCGTTATCGCCAGAGCGGATATGGCCGCGGCTTTGGCTTTGCCGTTCCATACGGAGAAACTTCCGTCGGCGAAAGAATACATGAGTCCGAAGATTCCCAGATTTGATGCCCATACCCACAGGGAACCGCCGAGCGTCCCCGTGTATTCATACCATTGGACGAGCGGGGTCGTCCTTGCGAATGCGTTGCCGAGCACGAGCCACGGCCAGGAAATCTGAGCCCACTCCAGATAGTATCTTTCCCATGCTATCCATGCCGCGGCCAGGAAAATGTAGGGAAGCGAACCTCGGAACGCTTTCTTGCCGAGCCTGAACAGTCCGAATATCAGGGACATCTGCAATGCGTTGGCCAGTACGGCGAATATGCCGCCGCCGACGGTGGCGTTGCATACCCAGAATGTCGTCAGTGCGTTCCACAGTACGAAAGCCCCGTAGTGCCAGGGCCATATCCGCCTGATTCCGCAGTTGTCGGCTATCTTGTCCATGCACAGAAGAGGGACGATTGCAAAAAGCGAGGCCCATCCGCAGTGGGGGACAAGGTAGGGCACGGACATGAGCAGCGCGAAAAGAACGGCGAGAAACGTCATCAAAAGCTTTTCTTTCCTGAGATTTTCCATGGATGCAAATATACGAAACTTAAGCGCTTTATTGCTATATTTGCAGCTTGTGACTAAAGACAGGACTACCGATGCTGATCAATCTTCTCAAGGCTTTCCTGATAGGAATCTGCGCTTCCGCACCATTGGGGCCGACGGCCATTTTCATTCTGCAGGTAAGCCTGGGGAAAGGCCGCAGACCCGGTTTCCTGGCAGGGCTGGGCGCCACGACCATGGATACGGTCTATGCCGCGGTAGCTGTTTTTGCGCTGGCCATCGTGTCTTCTTTCATCGAAAGCCACACGATCATGATCATGATTGCGGGCGGACTGATTGTGGCGCTGGTCGGTGCGTCGGCTCTGTTCCTTGACCCGTTCAGGAAGATGCAGCCCGAAAAGGAAGCCGGATATTCGCTGCGTGACTATCTCCAGGCGGTGGCTCTGGCGCTTTCGAACCCCTCGGCGGTGTTTGTGATGCTGACTCTGTTCGCCTTTTTCGGCGTGGATGCTTCCGTGCATGATTTCAGAGTGGCTCCGATCATCCTTGCCGTAAGCGCCGGTTCGGTGACATACTGGTTCTTTTTCACGCTGCTGTTCGGTTCGCTCAGAAAAAGCTTCAAGCTGCGGACGCTGATTTGGATAAACAGGGTCGGGGGAACGGTCATAATGATTATAGGGATTGCTCTTTTCGCCGAAGGCTTGCTCAGGGCTCTGCTATAGCCGGTTCAGCCGCATATAAATGTAAATGAATAAGATAAAGATATGGACAACAACAATTCTTCCGGAATGTCTTTCGGAAAATGGCTCGTAAGGAATCTGGCCGGACTCGTTTTGATCGTCCTCGGCATTTCTCTTGCTGCGGGTCTGCTGCTCAAAATGGAGACCCGTCACGGAAAGGAAATCACAGTCCCGGACATGTCGGGTATGAGCGTTTCCGAAGCCGGATACAAAGCCGCCGGGGAAAACCTGAAGATAGAAGTAACGGACTCGGTCTATATAAGACGCATGGGCAGGGGACTCGTGTATTCACAGAATCCGAAAGCCGGGTCTAAAGTTAAAAAGGGCCGCCGCATACTTCTCACGATCAACTCGGTCGTGCCGAAGAAAGTGCAGATGCCCGATCTTGTCGGATATTCCATGAGGCAGGCCAAGGCCGAGCTTCTTTCCCGCGGACTCAATCTCGGGAAACTCATCTATGTGGAAGACATCGCCACCAACAATGTCCTGCGGCAATTGTATGGTTCCAGGGAAATAAAGCCGGGAACGCAGGTGGAAAGCGGCGCCTCCATAGACCTTGTCGTAGGACTTGACGAAGAGGACAACAAAGCGTTCGTTCCCGATACGAAAGGGTTCAAATATATGCGTGCCGTGGACGCGATACATGACAGCAATTTGAATTTGGGCAAAGCTGTGTTCGATCCGGCTGTCAAGGATTATGCCGACTCGATAGACGCCGTGGTTTATAAGCAGGTGCCTGAAGCGTCTTCCGAAGAACCTGTCCAGATGGGTACGGAGGTTACGGTGTATCTTTCTCTTGATGCTGTCAGAAAATGAGTTCCGCCAAGAACAGCATGCCGGGTGCGGATGCCCTCTTCGAAGGTGAAGATACTTTACTGGACGGCAGCGCGCTTCCGGCGGTTTCCGATTCTGAGCAGCAGGGAGATGATGAACAGGGGATGTTCGAGCATTTCCGCATGAAGGCCGATCCCGGTCAGGCGCCTCTGCGTCTTGACAAATTCATGGCCTCGCATCTCATGGACACGTCCCGGAACAGGATTCAGCTTGCGATAAAAAGCGGATATGTAAGAGTCAATGACAAGAACGCCAAGGCGAATCTTATCATAAGGCCGGGCGATGTCATCCGCTTCGTAATGCCGTACCGCCGCAGGGGACTTGAGATTGTCCCTGAGGACATTCCGCTGGATATTGTCTATGAGGATGATGACGTGCTTGTCGTCAACAAGCCGGCCGGCATGGTGGTCCATCCCGGACACGGACATGCCGACGGCACGCTTGTCAATGCCCTGGCATATCATCTCGGGCTCAGGCAAGGTCCGGATGCGGAGGACGAGCGGATGGGGATACTTGTGCACAGGATAGACATGGACACCTCCGGTCTTCTGGCCGTGGCGAAAAACGATGAGGCCCAGATGAAGCTTGCAAAGCAGTTCTTTGTCCATTCCATTGAACGCAAATATGTCGCCGTGGTCTGGGGAAATATCGGGGAAGATGAGGGAACCGTGGACAGGAATATCGGCAGAGACCCCAATGACAGGCTCAGGTTCAAAGTATACGACGATCCTGAAAAAGGAAAGCATGCCGTCACCCATTACAGGGTGCTTGAGCGTTTCGGATTCGTAACGGTGGTGGAATGCCGTCTGGAAACGGGGCGTACGCATCAGATCCGCGTCCACATGTCTTCCATAGGACATCCATTGTTCGGCGATGCCAGGTACGGGGGAACGGAGATAAGGAGCGGGACCATTTATGCGAAATACAGGCAGTTCGTAAAGAACTGTCTGGAGATATGCCCCCGTCAGGCTTTACATGCCAAGACCTTGGGATTTGTACATCCGCGCAGCGGTGAATTTGTCCGCTTTGACTCTCCGCTTCCTGAAGACATGGCCGCACTGATTGAAAAATGGCGGCGTTACAGCTCCGAGCTGTTGAAGAGCTGACCGCCTTCCCGGAGGAACGTCGGGGAATGTCGGGAAACGTCGGGGAAAATCGGAAGAAAGAAAAAAGGGGACAGGCTATTCGTCCAGCTTGTCCCCTTTGTCGTCATAGAATTCATTTTGCAGGACCGTAAAATCGGCGTCCTCCACGAGGCTGATTTTACATTTGTACTTGCGTTTCCATTTCCCGAGATAGGAGTTTATGAGTCCCCGAGACAGATAGGCTCCCAGAATGGGGCTTGTCTTCAAAGTGAAATTCTTCAGCTTCTTCTCCGTAACATAGTAGGAGAGCCGTCTTTCTATCTGCTCGTCTATTAGAAGACTCGGCGCTATCTTGCCGGTCCCGTGGCAAAGCGGACACACTTCGCTCGTGTTTATCTGGGTCACGGGGCGCACTCTCTGGCGGGTAATCTGCATCAGCCCGAATTTTGTGAGAGGCAGAATGTTGTGTTTCGCACGGTCGGAACTCATCAGCTCGCACATGTACCTGTACAGTTCATTGCGGTGCTCGCCTGAATCCATGTCGATGAAATCGACTATCACGATGCCTCCCATGTCCCTTAGCCTCAACTGCCTGGCTATTTCTTCGGCTGCGTATTTGTTGACTTCGAAGGTGTTCTCTTCCTGTTCGTTGGTCTTGGCGCGTGTTCCGCTGTTGACGTCAACGACGTTGAGAGCTTCCGTAGTCTCTATCACGAGGTAGGCTCCCTGTTTGAGCGGCACTACCTTTCCGAATGAACTCTTTATCTGTCTTGTTACCTCGAAGTGGTCGAAGATAGGTTCTTTCCCGTCATAGAGCTTCACTATCTTCTCCTGTTCGGGGGAAATCAGGGAAATGTATTTCCTGATGTCCTCGTACTCCTTCTCGTTGTTGACGTAAATGTTTGAAAAGGAGTTGTTCAGCAAGTCCCGCAAAATGGTGGTCGTCTTGCTGTATTCCGTGAAGAGTTCCTGTACGCCTTTTGAG
Organism: uncultured Muribaculaceae bacterium; assembly: GCA_964441715.1. Classification (GTDB taxonomy): domain Bacteria; phylum Bacteroidota; class Bacteroidia; order Bacteroidales; family UBA932; genus Cryptobacteroides. Next base: position 9,352 of record CAYTYL010000040.1, on the reverse strand, counting down.
TTTTCAAGCTTTTTCCATGAGCCTTCCCATTTGTTGATCAGCGCCTTGGTCTCCGCGACCAGTATCGCGGCATTTTTGCCTTCGGCTGCGGTACGGATTATGGCGCCGTAGTTTTTGGGAAGTATGCTCTTTACCAGAGTCTCCAGTCTTCTTTTCTCTTCTCTCGAAGAAATTTTCTGGGAAACGCTCACCCTTTCTGCAAAGGGGAGCAGCACGATGTTTCTTCCTGCAAGTGAAATTTCCGCTGTCAGTCTTGAACCTTTGGTGGAAATCGGTTCCTTGACGATCTGGACTATTATCATCTGATCTTTTTTCAGCACGTTCTCGATTTTGCCTTCCTTTTCAAGGATGGGGCCGAGCTTTATGCCGGAATACAGCTCCTTTGAGTTCGTGTTTTTGTTCGTTTTCCGTACAAACTCATCGAAAGCGTTGAAATACAGTCCAAGGTCCAGATAATGTACAAAGGCTTCCTTTTCGTCTCCGATATCCACAAAGGCCGCATTCAGGGCGGGCATTATTTTCTTTACTTTGCCGAGATACACGTCCCCGACGGTAAAGCCGCGCCCCGATATGGACTCCGTGTTGAATTCGATTAGCCTGTGGTCTTCCTGCAGAGCTATCCGAACTTCAGTCGATTCCACATCGACGATCAGATCTTTTAAAAGTTCCTTCTCTGAATCCATCAGAAATCTCGATTGTTGAAAGAATAAGCGGGGAAAAGACAGCGCTTTCCACCCGGATAGATTGGAAAAGGGCCTCCGGAACTTCCGGTCAGCCCTTTATTCAGCAAACTGCTAAAATGGCAGACACAGAAGACTACTTCTTCTTATGTCTGTTCTTGCGCAAACGTTTCTTACGCTTGTGGGTCGCCATCTTGTGGCGTTTGTGCTTTTTTCCGTTCGGCATATTGTCAAAGTATTAATGATTATTTCTTGACCGCAGCCACGAACACCTTTGCCGGTTTGAAGGCGGGGATATCGTGGGCCGGGATTGTCATAGTCGTATTCTTGGTGATATTTCTGGCTGCCTTTTCGGCTCTGTGCTTGATTATGAAGCTGCCGAAACCTCTGAGATACACGGGCTTGCCCTTTGTCAGAGACTCCTTTATGACAGACATGCTGGCTTCCAGCACGCTTTGTACGGCGGTCTTCTCGATACCTGTAGCTTTGGCAACCTCATTTACGATGTCAGCCTTGGTTGTGGACGAGCTACCGTTTTCAATATTTACTTTTGCCATGATTGAATTTTTAAATTTTACTTCATTGTGTCCCGTCCTGCATTCGGCCGGGAGGCTAAACAGATTACAAAATTAAGCGGATTTTGTTTAAAATCAAAAACTTTAGATGTTTTTCTCCTTCAGCTGACGTTGGCATAATGGTTGACAATAGTAGTACCCGATGTTTTAACCGAACCTTCATATGCCAATTTGGCATATCTGGTTTTTATGCATGGATTGCATCGGAAGTTGTTTCCATGCTTTGTGAAATAATTTGATAAACAGGTAATTATGGACAAGACAGACAGTATAAGCAAATTTTTCGCCCCCGTCGGATCGGAAGTGAGCATAATTCCGGTCATGTCAGGAGAAGGGCCTCTTCGTGTCAATCTGGAGGATCTGCCCGACGAACTGCCGATTCTTGCTTTGCGGAACGCGGTGCTCTTTCCGGGTACCATCTTCCCGATAACCATAGGCAGGGAGAAGTCGTTGAAGCTGATAGAAGACGCTCAGAAGTCCAATTCATATATAGGTGCGGTTCCTCAGCTGAATGTCGCCACGGAGGATCCTTCAAGTCTCGCCGACCTTTCGGAGTATGGAACGGTGGCTAAACTCGTAAAGACTTTCGATCTTCCCGACGGGACCGTTTCCGCTGTTCTGCAGGGCATAGCGCGTGTGAAAATGGTCGGGCTCACGGAAACGGAGCCTTATCTGAAAGGGACCGTCAGATATCTGGACGACATTGCGGCGGATGCCTCGGACAAGGACGTGAAAGTCATAGCCGACTCTCTTAAGGAAAAGGCCGGGGCTGTCCTGAGGGCATCGTCCTTCGCCCCCAAGGAAGCCGTGACGGCGCTCAACTCCATAGACGATTTCGGCTTTCTGGTCAACTTCATAGCCACGTCCATAGAAATGGACAATCTCGGCGACAAAGTCGATCTGCTCAAATATGATTCCTTGAAAGACAGGGCCATGAAGCTGCTTGCCTGCCTTGACAGGCAGATTGAGCTTCTGAAAATAAAGCAGGAGATAAATACCAAGGTAAAAACCGAGATTGACCAGCAGCAGAGGGAGTACTATCTTAACAACCAGCTGCGTACAATCCAGGAGGAGCTCGGAATCGACGGCGATGAAGAGATAGACCGTCTGCGGGAGGCCGCGTCCAAGAAGGACTGGCCGGAGTCCGTGGGGAAGATATTTGACAAGGAAATCGCCAAACTGGAGCGCTACAATCCGTCGGCTCCCGAGTACAGCATTCAGTACAACTATCTTCAGTTCATGCTTGATCTCCCGTGGAATCATGTGTCCGAAGACAGCTACGACCTTGGAAAGGCCAAGAGGATATTGGACAAGGAGCATTACGGTCTGGACAAGGTTAAGGAAAGAATCATCGAGTATCTCGCCGTGCTTCGTCTCAGAAAGGACATGAAATCTCCGATTCTCTGCCTTTACGGTCCTCCCGGAGTAGGAAAGACAAGTCTCGGCAAATCCATCGCGGAGGCTCTCGGAAGGAAGTATGTGAGGATTTCGCTCGGCGGAATGCATGACGAAGCTGAAATCAGGGGACACAGAAAAACCTATGTGGGCGCTCTTCCCGGCAGGATTCTTTCCGCGATAAGCCGGGCGGGGACTTCCAACCCCGTGATAGTGCTGGACGAGATAGACAAGATGGCGAGCGACTTCAAAGGCGATCCTTCTTCGGCTCTCCTGGAAGTGCTTGATCCGGAGCAGAATTCCACATTCCACGACAACTATCTGGACATCGACTACGATTTGTCCAAGGTGATGTTCATCACTACGGCAAACACGATTTCCACCATTCAGCCTGCATTGCTGGACCGTATGGAACTCATCAATGTGTCCGGCTACCTTGCGGAAGAGAAGGCGGAGATAGCGAAACGTTTCCTTCTTCCCAAGCAGCTGGAGGAAAACGGGCTGGACAAGAAGGACATACGTATCGAGAAGACGGCGCTCAGGGAAATCATAGACAAATATACCAGGGAGTCCGGAGTGCGCGGGCTTGAAAAGCAGATTTCCAAGATTGCCAGAGTCACCGCCAAGAAGATGGCTCTCGGTGAGGATTATCCTCATCTTATAAAGAAGGAGCACTTGAAGGAGTATCTCGGTCTGCCTCTTGCCTTCCATGATCAGCAGGAGGGGAACGAAGGTGTCGGAGTGGTTACCGGACTTGCATGGACTTCCGTGGGAGGCGAAATTCTGTTCATCGAGAGTTCCGTCAGTCAGGGAACGGGCGTTCTCAGCATGACGGGCAATCTCGGGGATGTGATGAAGGAGTCCGCGACGATAGGCTACAAGTACATCAAGGCCCATCCCGAGATAGCCGGAATGAGCTATGAAGAGTTCTCCAAAAAGGATGTCCATGTGCATGTCCCCGAGGGCGCAACGCCGAAGGACGGGCCGTCGGCCGGCATAACTATAGTATGCTCCATCGTTTCCGCTCTGCGGGGACAGGCTCCCAGATCGGGGGTGGCCATGACAGGGGAGATGACTCTCCGCGGCAAGGTTCTGCCCGTAGGAGGCATAAAGGAGAAAATCCTTGCCGCCAAGAGGGCGGGTGTCCATACCATTGTCCTTAGCGAAGATAACCGGAAAGATATCGAAGACATCAATGAAATTTACGTAAAAGGCCTTACATTTGTATATGTAAAGACCGTTGACGAGGTCATCGGATATGTATTTGGTTAATGGATGTTAAGATAGAATCTTCATGGAAGGAAGCGCTGAAGGATGAATTCAGTAAGCCTTACTTTGTTTCTCTGACGCGTTTTCTTCATGCCGAAAAAGCTGCCGGAAGGGTGATTTATCCTCCCGGCAACTGCATTTTCAAGGCGTTTGAGCTTACTCCTGCCGATGAGGTGAAGGTCGTGATTCTCGGGCAGGACCCTTACCACGGCTACGGTCAGGCCATGGGCCTTTCCTTTTCCGTTCCTGAAGGCGTCAAGGCACCTCCGTCGCTCAAAAACATATTCAAAGAGATAGAGACTGAGCTCGGGGTGACCATGAGCGGCAGTCCGGATCTTGAAAAATGGGCACGCCAGGGGGTTCTGCTGCTTAATTCCATCCTTACGGTCGAGGCCGGACGCCCGGCTTCACACAGCGGGATCGGCTGGCAGGAATTCACCGATGCGGTCATACGCTATCTTTCGGCGGAAAAGACAGGGATAGTTTTTCTTCTGTGGGGAAATTATGCCCGCGGGAAGAAGGCTCTTATTGACACGTCGAAACATTTCGTGCTTGAAGCGGCGCATCCTTCTCCTCTGGCAGGCGGTGCGTTCTTCGGCTGCGGCCATTTTCTGAAGACTAACGAAATACTTGCAAGAGAAGGCAAAGAGCCTATTGATTGGAGATTATGAAAAGGAGAGCTTTATTTCCCGGGTCGTTCGACCCTTTTACGGCAGGTCATCTGAACATACTCAAGCGCTCGCTTACCATGTTTGACGAGGTCGTCGTGGCCATTGGAATAAACCAGGACAAAAAGGGGTTCTTTTCCATGGAGCAGCGCATGGAAATCATCAGGGAGGCGACCGCCGGCATGGAAGGGGTGTCCGTCATAAAGTATGACAATCTGACCATAGACACCTGTCGTGAGCTTGGAATCAAACACATGGTAAGAGGCGTGCGCAACATGATAGATTTCGAGACGGAAAGGTCCATAGCGGACATGAACAGGAGAATGGTTCCGGACATAGAAACCATAATAATCCCTACGTCCCAGGAGTTTGCGCACATTTCCTCTTCGGCCGTTCGGGACATCCTCAAGCATCACGGAGATTATACGCAGTTCATGCCTCCGGGGATTCATCTCCCGAAAATACCGGGTCTTGAATGAGACGTATCCTTCTTTTCATCCTGCTTGTCACGCTTTGCGGCAGCCTATCGGCACAGAATGATTCTCTGCGTTTTTCGGCGCTGGATTCTTCGCTCGTCGCCTATTTCCGGGCCATCGAACCTTTGTCCTCCGACGCCAAGAACGGCGAGGTGGACTTCATGATAGGGAGCTGCGATGATGCGGAAACGAGAAATCATGTGGCCGTGAAGGCCTATGACCATTACCTGCATTCGCATGTAATGGGGGATGAAGCTGTCGCCGTACATATTGCGGATGAATGGTTCATTCCCGGCAAGGCGTCCATGTACAATGACATCGACATGATGAACGCGCGCATCTTCGCCGACTTCAACAGGCGTTCCCTTGTCGGGAAACATGCCCCGTCGCTGTTGCTCGAGGACAGGAACGGCAGGAAGAAGGAAGCTCTTGGGGTTGAGAGCGACTCGCTCGCTGCAGGAAGCAGCCGCTACAGGGTGCTGTTCTTCTATGATACGGACTGCTCCGTATGTGCCGCAGAGACTGTACTGCTAAGGTCCATGTTCGATACCGGGGACTATCCTGTCGATTTCATCGCCGTATATGTGGGGGACAATCGCGGCAGATGGGAGGATTACATTGATTCGCACCTTGATTTCAAAACTTCTTCAGCCAGGTTTTTCCACTATTGGGATCCCGACATGAGTTCTGACTTTCAACGCAAATATGGTGTTCTGCAGACGCCGAAGATGTTTCTCATCGGCAAGGACGCTGTCATAGAAGGTCGGAATCTGGATGTTCCCGCTTTGGTGAAGCTGCTCGACGTGAAGCTCTCGGGAACGGAGTACGGCGATGCTGAAAGCATGTCCCTGTTCTCAAGGATTTTTCCCGAAGATTCCTCTTTCAATGCGGACAGTGTGAGGACACTTGCGGACTATATTGCGGACCGCACGCTTGTGCAGAGGAGAGACACTGCGGCGTACAAATCCCTCATAGGGAACATGCTGTATTATTTCGCAGGGAAAAGGGGAGAGACATTCGCCGATTGTTCGGAGTATGTGGCCGACTTCCTTGTTCTTGAACGCCCCGACATCTGGAATACTGCCGATGACTCTCTGAAAGTGGTCGGTTATGCCGGACTCATAAGCGAACTTGCGGACAAAGCCCGCATAGGTTCCGTGATTGACCGGGAGGTGCGTGCCTCAGGCAAGCTTCTTACCCGTCACGGTTCCGGGGACGTGACTCTTTCCCTCGGACAGCTGAAGAAAGGGACCTGCGTGGTTTTCTATACACATGGCTGCGGCGGCTGCGACATCGAACTCGAGGCTGCCGGAAAGATCGTTTCCATGGACAGGAAGGCCAGGATTCTTCTTGTGGACATGGACTCTGTCATGGCCAAGGACAGCATCATGGCGGAACGACTGTTCGACACCTTCGATTTGTCGGCCATGCCCTTCGTCATGGCGGTGGGGAGAAAACACTGTGTGTCACGTAAATACTTTTCTCTCGGCGATATCGTTTCCGAGATGGAAAGCCGAAAGAAAAGTCTCGCTCAGCTTACGGGGGACTTCTGACGGTCGTGTTTGGAGATTTCCGGTGAATTATTGTATCTTTGCGGAACGGAATTGAGGTATGGTGTAATGGCAGCACTAGGGATTTTGGTTCCCTCAGCAGTGGTTCGAGTCCACTTACCTCAACATCTTTTTAGATTCCCCGTTCATTATGAAAGGTTCTTATGTTTTCTTGGCCGAAGGTTTTGAAGAAACCGAGGCTCTGGCTACTTTGGATACTCTCCGCCGCGGCGGTATGGAAGTTTACACCGTGTCCGTGTCCGGAAAACCCGTCGTCTGCGGTTCCCATGGCATAAAAGTCACGGCAGACAGAAGCAGGGACGAATTTCTCTCCGCCATTGAGAAAGCGGGTACGTGCTAAGATGATGTGATGGTGTTCCCCGGGGGAATGCCGGGAACCAAAAATCTTGCTTCCGATGCGGAACTGATGGCTTTGATGAAGGAACATTACAGGGCCGGAGGAAGTGTAGCGGCGATTTGCGCCGCGCCTGGACTGGTAGTTTCCCAGCTTGATGGGATTGAAGGGAAAAAGTTCACCTGTTTCGACGGATTCGAAAGCTATATGGAGGCTAAGGGAGCTGTCTATGTCAAGGCTCCGGCAGTGGTCGACGGCAATCTTATCACAGGCAGAGGCGCCGGTTGCGCCGTTGATTTCGGACTTGCCGTTCTATCCCGCATAAAAGGAGAAAATGCCGTAGCGCAAGTACGCCGCGGCATGATGCTGGATTAAAAAATCTTATCAGTCTTATCAGTCGTTTCAGCGGTCTATCTCCTGTTGGACGAAGCTATCGCTATGTAGTAAAGCAGAGTGGCGAGAGAACCTATGGCCGCTATTACGTAAGTGTAAGCCGCCCATTTCAGCGCATCTATCGCCATGGGCCTCGTGGCGTCATTTGTGATATTGTTGGATGTGAGCCATTTCACCGCCCTTGAACTTGCGTTTATCTCCACGGGGAGCGTTACCAGAGAGAACAGTGTGGAGACTGCGAACAGGCCTATTCCTATCCATATCAGAGACGGGAACACATTAATGAAAATCAGTCCTGCCAGTATCACCCATTGGACAGTCATGTTCGAAAAGTTCACTACAGGGACCAGGGCCGTCCTGAGTTTCAGGGGAGCGTAGCCGCTTGCGTGCTGGAGCACGTGTCCGCATTCGTGGGCGGCAACCGCCGCTGCCGCAACGGAATTGCCGCCATATACTCCGCGGCTGAGGTTGACCGTCTTGGTGAGGGGATTGTAGTGGTCCGTGAGTCTGCCTTCGATGCAGGTGACCTTCACATCATGGATGCCGTTTTGTCTGAGCATCGTTTCCGCTATCTCGGCACCGGTCATGCCGGCGCTGTTGCGGACTTTCGAATATTTTTCAAAACGGGAGCTGAGGGTCTGCTGCACGATGAAGCTCAACACCATCACAGCGATCATTATAATCCAGATTGACATGTTTTCTTTTTTTTGCCGATTATATTAAACTTCTTTAAGGGGATTCAGCAACTGTTATGCCAAGTGTCTTGTCCGCTTTTCATCGGAAATGTGTAATTTTGCGGGATATGATGAAAGAAGATGACTTTTCAAGGCTTGAGCTTTGTCTGCCCGACTGCCTTGTGAATTACAGATATTACCGTTCGCTGCTTGAACCCGGAACCAGGATGCTGGTCCTTGTCAAGGCTAATGCATACGGCCACGGGGCGGTGGAATTCGCCTCCATGCTTCAGCAGGCAGGCGCAGACTATCTTGCTGTGGCATATCCGGTTGAAGGCATGGAACTCAGGTCGGCCGGCATAAGCCTTCCCGTTCTGGTGCTTACGGCCGGGACTGATTTCTTCCCTGAAATCATAGAGAACCGTCTTGAGCCCAGCATCCCCAATGTCTATGCCCTGAAAATCCTCTGCGGCATCCTGAAAGAAAAAGGAATAAAGGATTTCCCCGTACATATAGCTCTGGACACCGGTATGCACAGGCTCGGATTCATGACAGACGAACTGCCCGAGCTTCTGGAATATCTGAAGGACTGCCCTTTTGTCAGGGTGAAGTCAGTCTTTTCGCATCTGGCCGCCGCGGAGGATCCGTCGGAGGATGAATATACTCTCGGCCAGATAGCCATGTTCTCGAGAAATGCGGGCACCATTGCGGACAGTCTTGGATACAGACCGATTTTCCACATACTCAATTCGGCGGGCATAGAGCGTTTTCCGCAGTATCAGTTCGACATGGTGCGTCTGGGCATAGGCATCTACGGCATCGGGGCCACGGCCAAGGCGCAGGCCTCCCTTGCGCCTGTAGCCTCGCTGAAATGCAAGATTCTGCAGATAAAGAAGCTTGCCCCCGGTGACGGTACCATAGGCTACGGACGTCACGGCCGCATAAGTCCCGACGGGACGGTGGTGGCTACCATTCCCGTGGGTTATGCCGACGGGATAGACCGCCATCTCGGCTGCGGCCGGGCGAGTTTCTCCCTTAACGGATGCCGCGTACCCACGATAGGCAACATCTGCATGGACATGTGCATGCTTGACGTCACCGGAGTCGATGCCAAAGTCGGCGACACGGTGACCATATTCGGAAAAGACCCGTCAGTCGTTGAACTGGCGGATCTTCTCGGTACGATTCCTTATGAAATAATGACATCGGTTCCCCGCAGAATCGAGAGAATCGTTGTCAGGACTATTCCCACTCGATAGTTGCCGGCGGTTTTGAGGAGATGTCATAGACAACTCTGTTCACCCCGCGTACTTTGTT
>CAYTYL010000039.1:13946-17442 GCA_964441715.1 uncultured Muribaculaceae bacterium | reverse complement strand
CTCCATTTTGCCGGCCGAGTGGATGTAGGCCTTTCCGTTCTGGCTGCCGCAGCCTATGGACAGGTTCTTGAGCGCTCCGCCGTATCCGCCCATGGGGTGGCCTTTGAAGTGGTTCAGCGCGATCATGAAGTCATAGTTGGCCATGTGTCCGCCCACGATGTCGTATTTTATGTGACGCTGATCTTTTACAGGTATGCGGATTTCGTCATATTCGTCCATGATGTCCACGGGAAAGAAGTCCGTGAAGCCGTGGCGCCTTATTACGTCCCAGTGGTTGGCCGATGTGTTGCGTTCGTCTTTTTCATTGCCTGCGCCGCTGCCGTAGGCGGTGTTGCATTCCACGAGCGTGCCGTCAACTTCATAGAAAAGGTCTTTCACAAGTTCGGGTTTCAGGTAGTTCGGGTTGCTGCCTTCTCCGGTGGACATCTTTATGGCCACACGTCCCTTGGCCGGGACGCCGAGCGCCTTGTAGATTCTAACCAGTGACTCGGGGGATATTTCCCTGGTCAGATATACCGTAGCTTCATCTGACGGAGATGTCTGCACGGCGTCTGCATTCTGTCTGCAGCCTGCCAGAAGAAGGATGGCTGCGAAAGTGAGAAGTACTGTATTTTTCATATTGCGTGTTGATTGTTTGTCCAGGATGCTAAGGTATGCACTTTCTGCGAGAAACGGTTTTCCCTTGCTTTTTATTTTGCAGTTCCTTTGTACTCCTGCGGTGTCATCCCGGTCATGTGTTTGAAAAAGCGGGCGAAATGTGAAGGTGCCGAGAAGTTCAGCCTGTCGGATATTTCGGCTGAAGTAAGATCGCTGTGACGGAGCAGAATCTTGATTCGGGAGAGAATGGCCTCCGCTATCCATGATGATGCCGTCCGTCCGCTGGTTGCAGTGATTATGGAGCTCAGGTGCTGTTTGGTAAGACCTATTGCATCGGCATAAAAGGGCATGTCCCGGCGCTCCTCGCAACGCTCGTTCACCAGGGCGATGAAGCGGTTGAATATGACGATGTTGCGGGAACTTTCGGTATTCTGTACTTTCATCCTGGAGAGGATAAGTTCATGCACGAACCGGAGAATTGCGGTGCAGCATTCGTTTATGGCATCCGGTGCTTGCGTCCGGGCGTGAATCAGCTGCCAGAGACCTGTAGTCAGACCAAGATAGGCGGATGAGTCTTCCTCGCACAGCGTCAGAGTGAACTCGCTCATGTGGCTCGCGAATGCCGGCGGAACGTTGCCTTTTAACAATTCGCCCGCATAGTCCGGGCTCAGCTGAAGTACCTGCATGTCAAAGTCGTCCGACCTCCGTTCCTGCGAAATGATGCTGTCAGGCGTCGCCACCATCAGCTGATTTGCCGTATAGTGTCTGCGCATCAGGTTTACCGTGTTGTCGATGTTTCCGCGCACGAAATACGCCAGATGCAGGTTTCGGATCTGAAACGGGTCTCCGCTCCGGAATTGTGCATCGTACCCTTTGCCGATTCCGCGCGTGAGGAATATGCGATCGGAAACATATTGGAAGTCGCCGCTGGTGTAATTATCCTCCCAGAAGCTACGGTCGACTTCTCTTACGTGCTGGTTGTCCTTGTTCTCCATTCTTTCGCAAAAATAGTTGATAATCTTACAAAATGGTAATCTTTTCCCTGCTTTTGGTAACATTGTCCGCAAAAGGACGTCTACATTTGCATATAAAAATGATAACGATATGGATCTTAAAACACTCCCGCTCATCACTGTTGAAGAGCATTTCACTTCACAGGAAATCATCGATGCCAATGCCAGGTACAGCTGCCTGAAGCCGAAGCCAAGCGGCAAAATGGCCGAGGCGATGGCTTTTTTTGCCTCGCGCAGGCTGATTGGCCAGGACCTGCTGGACATTGACCGCAAACGCCTTCCTCACATGGACGAATACGGCATAGGAATGCAGATTCTTTCCTATACCGCTCCTGTGGACGATGTGGTCCCCGCCGACGAGGCCGTGCGTATCTGCCGAGAGGCCAATGACATATTGGCGCGCCGGGTGGCAGAACACCCGGACCGTTTCCGTGCCATGGCTACTTTGCCCATGGCTGACCCCGAAGCCGCCGCTGCTGAGCTTGAACGTACGGTTAAGGAGCTCGGGTTTGTGGGTGTGCTGCTCACAGGCCAGTACAAAGGACGGTTTTACGATGAGCCTGAGTTTCTGCCCATCTTCGCCAAGGCGGCTGAATTGGATGTCCCTGTGTATTGGCATCCGGACTTTGTGAAAAGCGAAATCATCGAGTATTACTACATGTCCGACAGCTACAGCGCCATCGTCGGAGCTGAGTTCGGCAGCGCGGGCTTCGGATGGCACTTGGACGTAGGCATCCATGTGGCCAGAATGGTCCTCAGCGGCATTTTCGATAAATTCCCCAATCTCAAGTTCGTGTCGGGCCATTGGGGCGAGGACATACCTGCCTTTCTGGAAAGGATGGACTACATGCTTGATCAGGAAAAGACCGGCTTGAAGAAGAAAGTTTCCGATTATTACAAAGAGAACATCTGGTTCACTCCATCGGGCATCATGTCCGAGATGCAGCTGGATTACTTTATCAAACTCGTCGGTGCGGAACATATCATATGGAGCGAGGACTATCCTTACATCCGGAATCAGCCTCTGCGCTTCTTCCTGGACAAGGCCGATCTGACTCCCGAGCAGAAATATGCCATAGCCAGGGGCAATGCTGAGAAGATCTATAAACTGAAATAGCATGAAAAAAATCATGACCATGCTTGCGGCTGCATTCATTATTGCTGCCTGCGGCAACGACAGACAAAACGATAATACCATGTCAAAGAAAACGAATCAGGAAGATCGGCTTGCCGCGATGACGGAAGTCAGGACCTTCATCAAGGATGCGGGGGTATATTTCATCGCCACAGTGGACGGAGACCAGCCTGAGGTGCGCCCTTTCAACTCCGCAGAGATTATTGACGGAGAACTCTATCTCATGACGGGAAAGAAGAAGGATGTCTTCAAACAGCTGGAAAAGAACGGGAAGTTTGCCATAGTAGTGCTTAAATACAAGCCGCAGATGGAAATCATGCGTCTTACAGGAACGCTTGTCAATGACGATGACATCCGGCTGCAGGAGACTTTTCTGGAGCGTAATCCCATGTTCAGGAACAGTTATCAGCCCGGTGACGGCAATATGGCCATGCTGCGTTTCTCGGATGTTACGGTGCGTTTCTTCACTTTTCCGGGGCCGACTGAGCAGCGGCGGCTCTATTTCTGACCCTCCCTTGCCTCTCGCCCGTGCAGCAGCACGGCTCAGTCCCGTGCACGAAAAAACCGGCCGCTTATGGAGAGGGTTCGGGATTTCGTCGCTGCCGCTCCGACCTCCCTTGCCTCTCGCCGAGGGGGCCCTTGCAAAGAAAAGCAGCCGCAGCGCCTTGCGGCGTTACCGGTTTTTGTGACGGTTCTTCGCCCGTGCAGCAGCACGGCTCAGTCCCGTGCACGAAAAAACCGGCCGCTTATG
>CAYTYL010000039.1:9942-13846 GCA_964441715.1 uncultured Muribaculaceae bacterium | reverse complement strand
TCGCCCGTGCAGCAGCACGGCTCAGTCCCGTGCACGAAAAAACCGGCCGCTTATGCGGCCGGCTGCTTTTCTTTGCGGTGAGTGAGGGATTCGAACCCCCGATACGCTCGCACGTACACCTGTTTTCGAGGCAGGCTCCTTCAACCACTCGGACAACTCACCGGATTTGTGGTTTGCAAAGATAACATTTTTCCCCGTTTTTGACGATTTCCTGATTATTTAATTGTCGATGTGCGGTGACATCCTGAAATGACGGGGGCTTTTACAGCAGGGCGCGGTTCATTTAAGGAAGCGCGTAGCCGGTACGCCAAGCCGTTCTATCTGCTCGACAGACCCGTTTTCGTGTTTCATGACAGCGCGTATGTCTATGGTGTATTCGGAGGGTCTGAAAGAAAGGGCGGCCCCTATCGCCTGCCAGACTGAAACTCCCTCGGCCAGGGAAACGGTGCCGCTTATTGAATAAGTCTTTTCCCCTTTTTCAAAGCAGACATCATCGCAGGCACCTTCGGCGAAGCGTCCCCCTTTTCTGTATACTACGGCGGAAATGCCGGTCACGTCGCGTCTGTCTCCGCTGTTGTCCACAGAAATGCTCGCTTTGCCCTTCACGGAGCGGAAAGATGTCGGCCAGGCGCTGTCTATGCTGTATTGTTTGACATCCAGTTTGTCGAACGGATGATTTTCGGCAGCTATCGTCAAGGAAAGAACTGCTGACAATAAAAAAGTAAGAAATCTGTCCATCAATGCAAAAATACACATAAACGGAATTGATCCGTTCTCTTTGCCGCATTTTGTTTGCGGCCGGCTGTTCTGGCTGTGCGGATGATATTTTTCTTATTTTTGTACGGCATCGGCCGTTGTTGCGGCTGGGTGCGAGACGAGGATAGAGAAAAGCATTGAAAAAGAAATAGTCATGTCTGGACAGTTAAAGATATCGGATGACAGGAACAAAGGCAAGTCCGGAAACGAAGGGTTCGCAAATGTGTTTTTGCGATATGCGATAGCTACGCTCGGAATGTTTCTTTCGGCCGCCGGAATAGCCATGACCATCATAGCAAACATTGGAACGGCACCTTTGTCATGTCCCGCATATGTGCTGAATCTCAAATGGCCTGCATTGAGCGTAGGCACTTTCAATTTCATGGTAAACTGCACATATATCTTTGTGCAGGTGGTGTTGCTCCGCAAGGCTTTCAAACCTAAGTATCTGCTGCAGATCGTAGCCTCCGCCATCTTCGGGTACATGATCGATCTGTCAATGGACATTTTTTCATGGCTGCATCCGCATACTCTCGCGTCACGTTATGGACTTACGCTTTTTTCATGTGCCGTTTCTGCACTGGGCGTGAGTCTGGAGGTGGCCGCAGATGCCTGGATGCTTTCGGCGGAGATGACGGCATTCGCGTTGTCGGAGGTCAGCAAAAAAAGTTTCAGTTCCATGAAGATAGCTATGGACTGCACGATGGTTGTCCTGTCGGCGGCCGCATGCTTTCTCTTTTTTGGAAATGTACTCGGAAAGGGTGATATCTATGTGCTCGGGGCGGGAACGGTCATCTGCGCTGTTCTGATAGGACTTTGCATGAAACTTACCGATCCCGTTGCGGAGAAGATCGTAGGGCTGCTCCGTCATTGACTGTCCGCCCGTCAAGGTCTGTACGCGAAGTTCACCCGATGGAATCCTTGTGTCACTGAGGCGGCGGAAAAGGAATGGCATCCGTACGGTTTTACAACGAAAAGAGGGGAGCATGCGGACAAAAGTCCGGCTTCCCTCTCGATGTATCGGATATCCCCGGTTTATTTTGCGTCCATTGCCTGGCAGGCCGTGATGGCGATCATCTTGTAGATGTCGTCCACGGAGCAGCCTCGGCTCAGGTCGTTGACCGGACGTGCGATTCCCTGGAGGATAGGTCCTATCGCATCCGCACCTCCGAGACGCTGTACAAGTTTGTAGGCGATGTTGCCGACCTCCAGATTGGGGACGACGAGCACGTTGGCGTGCCCTGCGATGTCGGAACCCGGCGCTTTCTTTTGGGCGACTGAAGGAACGAGAGCGGCGTCTGCCTGAAGTTCGCCGTCAACTTTCAGCTCAGGAGCGAGTTCCTTCGCGATTTTTGTGGCCTCCACGACTTTGTCCACAACTTCGTGAGATGCTGAACCTTTGGTCGAGAATGAGAGCATTGCAACTCTCGGTTCTGCGAATCCGGCCACACTTTTTGCGGTCTGTGCAGTGCACACTGCTATCTGTGCAAGCTGTGATGCATCCGGCATGGGAGTGACGGCGACGTCACCCATCACGAGCACTCCGTCTTCTCCGTACTGAGGCGTTTTCGTGAGCAAAAGCATGGCACCGCTTACGCAGGTGATTCCGGGAGCGCATTTGATTATCTGAAGAGCCGGACGGAGAGTTTCACCGGTGGTGGAAAGAGCTCCGCTGATCTGCCCGTCAGCGTCTCCGCTCTTTATTATGAGACAGCCGAAATAAAGCGGATTTTTCACGAGTTCGTGAGCCTTTTCCACCGTCATGCCTTTCTTCTGGCGTAGCTGGAATAGGAGATCGGCATACTGTTCCGTTTTGTCGCTGGTGGCGGGGTCTATGATGGTAGCCTTGCCGATGTTCTTAAGACCGAGTTTTTCGGCGTAGGCATGAATCTCTTCGGGGGAGCCTATAAGGATTATGTCCGCGAGGCCGTCTGCAAGAGCTTTGTCCGCCGCTTTGATTGTGCGCTCTTCGAGAGATTCCGGGAGCACGATGCGCTGCCTGTTTGATTTCGCACGCGCGATTATGTTATCAATGACTGACATAGTGTGTATATGTTTTAGTTTATTATCCGTTTCGCATCTGCAAATATACTAAATCCCATGCTTTTTCCGTTCATCCGTCGGGAAGGTATTGTTGCAGTTAAGATTTCATTTTGTGGCGTCTGCTTTTGTTTTTTAATTATTTAATCTTAGATTTGAACAGATTGTAAACACACAACCGACTATAACTAAGTTCTCGAACAATTAACTTTTTACTGGCATGAAAAAATTTTTGCTCTATTTCGCGGCCGTCGCAATGTTGGGCGCCGGTGTTTTCTCCTCATGCGGAAAGGACGATCCGGAAGAATCGAAGAAAAAACTGGGTCCGGATCCCGTCGCCGAATGGACTACTGTGGAACATGAGGGTTTTTCCTTCAAAATCAGAACTTCGGAAGTGAATACGCCTGACGGTAAGAATGCTGTCGCCAAGATGAAACTCGACCTGAGCGAAATCAACAAGATTATTCCTGCTGCGGCTTTGAAGGTTATGAAAAGTCAGCCAATCTGGCTTGAGCGGAACATCCAGGAAAATGGTGCAGCATGGTATCATACCAGCAAGGAATATCTCGCACAGCAGGGTTACATGATGGCCAAATGGCACTGCGTGGAGATAAGCAATTTTGTCAACTACTACAAATGGTCCCGTCAGAATCAGCCGTACATGGTTCTTCATGAGCTTTGCCATCTGTATCACGATCAGGGTATTGCCGGAGGTTTCAACAACGAGGACATCCTTGCTGCCTACAATCATGCGAAGGATTCGGGCATGTATAAGGGAACTGCCTACAGATATAACACTTACGACCCCGAGAGCAGCTGGAACTATACCATTACGGAGAACGGTGCATATTGTCTTAATTCCGTCGCAGAATATTTTTCGGAGATGTGCGAAGCTTACTGGGGCGAGAACGACTACTACCCGTTCAATTACGAGCAGCTCAAAGAGTATGATGAGCTGGCTTTTGCCGTCATGGAAAAGATCTGGGGAAAGAGGCCCGACAAACAGAAGTAGCGGCTTTTTATCTGTTCTGGTAAATCAAAAATGGGACGGGGCGTTTATGATATGAACCCCGTCCTTTTTCTTGTCCTCTGTCTTGTCCTCTGTCTT
>CAYTYL010000039.1:0-9842 GCA_964441715.1 uncultured Muribaculaceae bacterium | reverse complement strand
CGTTTATGATATGAACCCCGTCCTTTTTCTTGTCCTCTGTCTTGTCCTCTGTCTTCCGTTCCGTAGTTGCTCCATCCGGACACCTTTAACTTTCATCTTTATGACATATGCGGGAAGATCTTCTGCTTTGTATCCATAACCCCTTGTGCAATAACTCCATTGACATGCAACTCCCTCCATTAACCTTGTAGTGTTAGATAACTCCTTCTCAGTACTATGGAACATGGCCTATGCCGAAAGACTATCCGTCTGTCCCGAGTGATATGACCACTTCGAGCAATATATGACATCATGTTGAGAAACGGTGTTCATGCATAAAAAAAGAGACCGGCTTTCGAAGCCGATCTCTTTTGTCATTCGGGGATACTTTATTGAGGTACCTGATCTCCGTAGTAGATGCTGAACCATCCCCATTCATGTGAAGGACTGTAGCATGACAGGAATATTGAACCGCCTGCTGACGTGTTTCCTTCCGCAGATGAGTTATATTGTTCATCAATCGATATGTATGGATATTGAGCTCCGCCTACGCCGTGATACACACGAGTCTCCCAACCATTCTTTTCCATATAGGTGTCGCTGGTCGGGTCAACCTGGTACTTTCCCTGAGCATTGATAGTAAAGACAAGATCAAATCCGTCGATGCTTGAATATGACTCGAGGACGTACTTGTCAGTACCGGCCTCTTTGCCGAACACGGTGTTGGTGTAATACCTGTTGTTCACGAAATAGCTGACCGCAGGACGGCTCCATTCGTATTTCCAGATCTTTTTGGCTTTGGTGCTCACTTCCGTCTCGGATATTTCCGATGAGCAGTAATCTTTTGCGACCGTTCCTTCCGGAATGGCTTTGAGCTTGAAGTTGTACGTAGTAGTGTGGTGAAGACCGGACACGTTCACCGACGTTGAGGTGGTCAGTCCTCCGCTGATGATGTAGTTTGCCTGATTCCTGAGTTCATACCAGTACTGTCCTGCATTCTCCACGGGATTCCAGCTGACCTTTACGGAACTCATTTCAGGATCGTAGCTTATTCCTGTCGGCTCGCTCAGGGCCGTTTTCCCTTTGGTGCTGAGCTCTTTCTGGAGCGTTTCGTGTTCGCAGGACACGAAGGAGAGACTCACTCCTGCCGCCAAGAGGGTACTCAAGGCTATATTGATAATTTTCATATTCTTTCTGTTTTATAACTATTATACTAGTTGAGAGCAAGGGATCTGTCTCCGAACGGATTCTGTCCTGCACCTTCTGTCGGCCATACATCGGAGTTGATGTTGGGGTTGTTCAGAATCTCGGTCGTAGGAATCTGGTAGACATATCTCCATGACCTTGAAGGAAGGGGAGTCGCACCGCCGAAGTTGGCGTGGTTACCTTCACGGAGCAGAGGTTTCTGGCATCTGATGAGATCGAACCAGTCATAGCCTTCGCCGTAAAGCTCTTTTCTGCGCTCCAGGAGTATGTTCTCTATCAGAGCCTGGTCAGTCGCTGATGAAGGTGTTGCACCGCGCAAGTTCTGAAGCTCGTTGAGAAGCGTTTTGGCCTCGGTGTATTTTGCCTGACGGGCCATGGCTTCGGCTTCAAGCAGAAGCATGTCTTCTGAACGCATGAAGGGGAAGTCTCCGCAGAGGTCGACGTTGTCATAGAACTTGTCCGATTTGTGCAGTCCCAATGAGGAATCATAGTGAATCTGCTGTCCGCGGATGTCGTTTTCATCGAAAAGCTGTGCGAAACGGTCGTTGAGGTAGAAGCAGTTGAATGACCAGCGGTCGTTGCTTCCTCTGACTATGCCGTTTGCCCAGAGAGCGAACGGGCTGTAGTCACCTTTTGCGGAGAGTCTGTTCTCCTGGTCCTGAAGCATGCACCACATCCATGAATCGACGGCGTTGTTGTTGAATCCCTGACCCCATTGTACATTGGTGGTGAGAGGATATCCCTGGCGTGCGCTATGCGCATATCTTTCAGCCTCCGCCCAGTTGTTCATGACCATGTACACATGGGCGAGGAAGCCGCGGCATACGGACTGGTCGATATGGTTCTTGGCTGTCCTGGTTTTGCCTTCAAGGAGAGTCTCTGCCTGCAGAAGGTCACCGGTTATCTGCTGATATGTTTCAGCGACGGTACCTCTTCCCTTGCCTTCGGTCTTTTCGGTCGTAGGTTCGGTATAGATGGGCACACCGGGCATGTTCCTGGGGCTTGACACAGCGTAGGTCTGCTGGAAAAGCTGGATTAGGTTGAAGTAGGCCCAGCCTCTGATGGCGTAGGCCTGTCCGAGGATGTTGTCCTTCTCCGCTTCGTTGGAAGTCTCTATCGCCGGAGTATAGGCTATGATGCTGTTTACGTTGTTGATGATGTTGTAGTAGTAGGTCCACAGAGATGAGGATTTGAATATGTCGCCTCTCTGGTGTCCCCACATGTTGTAGTCGTATCCGTACCATCCGCCGTTTACGATGACGTCTTCTCCGTCAACGGAAAATGTCATCAGCTGCGATACGTATCCTTCCGTATCCGCTCTTCCGCTTCCGCTGAAATCGATGAGGTTGTAAACTCCGTTCAGCGCGCCCTGCGCTCCGGATACCGTAGTGAAGATGGATTTATCGGAGATTGAGCTTGTAGGCTGGGTATCGAGCAGGTCACCGCACGAAGACAGCGTCAGGGCTGATATCGCGGCAATCGCCGCGCCAATATATTTTTTCATAATCTAATGCTCCTTTTTTTAGAATGTTACCTGCACACCGAAGGTAATGTTCTTTGTAGCAGGGAAACGGTTGTAGGTTGTACCTGAAACACTCTGCTCAGGATCCGTTCCTCTTCTTGCGGCTTTACCCCATGTCAGCAGGTTGTCGCCCTGTACATATACTCTGAGCTGGTCGATATCCACTTTGTTGAGGATGCTCTGAGGAAGAGTATATCCGAGAGTCACGTTTCTGAGACGGATGAATGAGTTGTCGTACAAATATTTGTTTGAGAATACATCTATCGCGTTAGCGTTCAGACGGGGAAGTGAACCGTTCTTGTTGCTCTCGGTCCAACCCTTTTCGAGGGTGTCCTTATGTAGAGAGAATCCCTGACGGTAGATGGCCATCTGTGAATAGTCGCTGTCATAAAGTTTTCCGCCGAAGCTGTAGTACAGCATAACGGAAAGGTCGAATCCGTATGCGCTGAAGCTGTTGGTCCATCCGCCGAAGATGTCGGGAATCGAGCTTCCGAGATACTGCTTCTGGTCATCGCTTGTGACGTCTGAAGAGCTTTCGGTGATTACTCTGTCGACCACCACTCTGTTGCCGTCCGCGTCATAGTCGTAGATGTTCTTGTACCACTGGTCGTTACCGTTTTCAGGATTTACGCCTGCATACACGGGACCCCAGAAGTTGTAGCGGCTCTTGCCTTCTCTCCACTTGAACACACCGGAGTTCATCTCGTTCTGAGGGAGCTTGGTGATCTTGTTGGTATAGTGGGTGAGGTTGAGGTTCATGTTCCAGGTGAAGTTCTTCTTGTTGAAGATGTTCAGGTCGAATGTGGCCTCGATGCCGTAGTTCTTGACGTCACCGATGTTCTTGTCGATTCCGCTGAAACCTGTGGAAGGAGCCATAGGCATGGAGAAGAGAAGGTCTTTGGACTTTCTGTTGAAGAACTCGACGCTACCCGTGAGTCTTCTGAAGAGAGCGAAGTCGACACCGGTGTTGAACTGGAGGTTGGTTTCCCATTTGAGGGTTTCGTTGGGAAGACGTGAGATGACGACACCTGCGTTCTTCATGTCGTTGTAGCCGGTGGCATAGAGTCCCTGATAGCAGTACCACGATGAAAGGTTGTCGTTACCTACGGCACCGTAGCTGGCTTTGAGTTTGAGGTTGTCAATCCACTTGACATCTTTGAGCCAGTTTTCGTTGTTTATTCTCCATGATGCTCCGAGAGACCAGAATGTACCCCAACGCTGGGATTTGGAGAACTTGGATGAACCGTCTTCTCTCAATGAAGCGGATACGTAGTACTTGTCGGCGTAGTCGTATTCCACTCTGCTGAAGAATGAAAGCAGTCCGTAGTTGTCTTCGTATGAAGAAGAGCTCACGGGCACGGCGGCCGATACAAGTTCTTTAAGGCCTGCACCGGGGAATCCGGTCCTGTCTGCGCTCAAGCCTGCCACGTTTCTCTTGAAGCTCTCTTCTCCGAGGAGAACTCCGAGGGTGTGGTCACCGAACTTCTTGTCGAAAGTGAGGAGGTTGGTCCATGTCGTGGACACGTTCTTCGTCCATGATTTGTAAGCTTCACCGCCTACGCCCGCTGATGTACCGTATTCAGCGCTTGAGTAGCTGTCATATTTCGACAGGTAGTAGTCGATTGCGAGGGTGCTGCGGAATTTGAGTTCCGGAAGGAAGGTGATTTCCGCATAGTCACGTGTGGAGATGTTGTCCACGTTGGTCTTGTAGGAATTGTACTTCGCATCTGCGAGCACGTTCCATCCTGCCCAACCTTTACGGTAGTCACCGTAATCGTAGATCTTGTCGCCGTTCGAGTCTGTCAGATACTGTCCCGTAACTTCATCGTACTGATAGATGCTGTAGATGGAAGGAACGGTACGGAGGAACCACATGACGCTGTCTGAACCGGGAGCGTCGGTGATGCTGTGTGAGAATGAGTTGTTCGTACCGAATTCGAGCCAGTCCTTGACTTTCGTTATGACATTGGCACGTCCGCCGAATCTCTTGAACTGCTGGGTGGTGTACACGCCCTTGTCGTCAAGGTAGTTTCCTGAGAAGAAATAGCTTGAATTGCCTCTCTTTCCGCTGAGGTCCACATTGTATTCCTGACGGGGACGTGACTTGATGAGTTCACCTCTCCAGTCGCCGAACCATTTGCGGTCGTTTGCACCTACGAGGACGTTGCCCTCCGCATCGATGATGCTGGTGGTGTTCCAGGGGTTGACTCCGAGTTCGTTGAGGAGGGTGCCGGAAGCGATTGCTCCTGCTCCTGCGCTGTCGTTTCCGGCGTCAATGGCTTTTCCGTAGAGCGCACGCCATGTTACGAGCGCGAACTCCTCGGGAGTAAGCTGTTTCGGAAGCGGAACTGCGAGGGATGCGAAGCCGAGGCTCGCACGGAAGGAAACTTTGCCTTCTTCGCTCTGTCCTTTCTTCGTCGTTATCACGATGACGCCGTTGGCGGCACGTGAACCGTAAAGAGCCGTCGCGGACGCGTCTTTGAGGACGGTCATGGACTCGATATCGGCGGAGTTGATTGCGTTTACATATCCTGAATAAGCGACACCGTCAACAACGTAAAGAGGGCTGCTGGATGCGTTCATGGAACCGATTCCTCGAATCTGGATGGTACCGCCGTCGCCCGGCTGTCCGGAGTTGTTGATTACCTGCACGCCGGCTGACAGACCCTGCAGGGCCTGAGTGACGTTGGATGTGCTGATTTTCTGGAGATCTTCTTTCTTGACCACGGAAGCCGATCCTGTGAAGGATGTCTTCTTGCCCTGTCCGTATGCTATGACCATTGTTTCGTCAAGCATCATGAGGTCAGCTTCCATCGTGACCTTGTAGTCGTTAGCTGTAGTCAGCGCGAGAGAGTAGTCTCTGTAGCCAAGGCACTGTATGAGCAGGTCCTTCGCTTTGTCAGAGGCGTTGATAGAGAAAGTACCATCGTCTGATGAGATGGCGAACTGTCCGGATGTCTGATCCTGCACCGTTGCTCCCACGACTGGAGAACCGTCGGCGTCGGACGTGATTGTTCCGGTCACTTTTCTTGTCTGGCCAAAAGCACTTGAAGCGCAGATGACGGCCGCAAGAAGTCCAAAAATAAGCCGTTTCATATAGAACTGAATAAATGTTGTTAGAAAGCTATTGAATAATTTTTATTTTCGCAAGCCGTTAAAGTGTAAAAATCGATTTGTGCTTTAGTGTGTTTTATGTGTGTGTATTAAAGGTTTGTCCTTGTGCGGAGATCAGTTCCTTGTGATTTTCCAGGTGGAACGGTCTATCGACAGTCCGGCGGGCCCGAGAATGGATTCGTAATCTATTTCGTCCGTCGTGTCCACGTAGCGGCGGATGTCGTCAAGTTTCTGTCCGGCCACTCTTTCCACTATGCTCCAGAATCCTTCTTCAGTGAATCCCTTGCCCTGTCTGTAGCATTCGTCGTACAGGATTCTCATTACGTTGTCAAGACTCTTGGCGTTGTCGGTCACGGTTCTGATGCGCGTGTCAAGCAGGAACGCCACGACGGGACCTTTGACATAATATGAGATGATGGCGTCATGTGCGTTGCTGTTTCTGTTGAAGAAGTTGAGCCAGATGTCGTAGCTGCTTCTCCTGAGGCTCATGTGCTGTCTGCCCGGAGTGTTCTGCGTGTCTGAGATGTGTCCGGATATGTAGTCGAAATGGTCCTGTTCGCTTATTATTCCCGCCCTCATCAGCAGAACGCTTTCATAGAAGCAGGTGACTCCTTCGCTTATCCACAGGCCTGTCGTGTAGTTTTCCTTATCGTAGTCGAACGGTACCAGTTCGGCGGGACGGATGGCCTTTACGTTGTAGTTGTGGAAATACTCGTGTGTAAGGAATTTCAGCATGCTCAGGTATTCCGACCTCGTGTCGAAGTCCCAATGTCCGGCCGTGTAGTCGGCCTGGGAGGCCTGGTGCTCAAGTCCGCCGCCGCCTGGGCCGAGAAGCAGGAGATGGTATGAATCATAGGCCGTGCCTCCGAATATGGCTATGGCCTGATCGACGGCTTTCAGGAAGTCGTCCGCTATCGGGCTCTCTTCGAATCCTTTGGGAGTTTCCACAGCAAATTCGTAGCTGTGGCCTTCGTGTTCTATGATTTTCACATACTGATTTCCCAACAGTACGGGGGAGTCGTAGAGCACATCGAAGTCGGGGGCATGATAGACTCCGTCTTTTTCTTCAAGAGCCGTGGAAATCTTTGTCCATTCGGCCGGAGTGTTGAACTTTACGCTGACGGGATGCTTCACGTCGTCCTTGACGAACATGAACACTCCGTTAGGAGCTATGAAAGCCGTGTTTTCTTCCAGTCTGCTTTCAGCGACCGAACGGGAATCGGCGAGAACCTTGTAGCTGACGAGTACGGTGTCGGCGGTTTCGACCGTCCACCCGTTTTTTCCTTCCTTTTCCCATTTCAGTTCTCTGCCGGAGGGGTCTTTCGCTTCGAAATCCATCAGGTATTTGGGGTAATCCACTATAATATAGTAGCCGGGGGCCCAGACGGGCATTTTGAATGTAACTTCCTTGGCTGCTGTAGAAGAAGGAATGTATGTCATGTCGACATCCAGATATTTTCCCTTCGTATCGAACGATACTTCGTAGCTGATTTGGTAGGCTGACGATGTTTCTGCGTTTTTGCCGCCGTTGTTGCATGAGGCCGCCAACAATACGGCCGGAATGAACGCGAAAATCTTTTTCATTTTCTGTTTTTGGTAAGTAAATCTTTTGTATGTGTGTTATCGCTGTGGTATGTCGGCTTTCTTCCCGGCAAGGTTCCGAAACCAAATATAAGAATTTCTAATAAAAAATGAACGGCAATCGATTAAAATTTCGTCCAAACGTTAAAATAGCTTCCGATTCTTAAGCTCCGACGGGCCGTGCGGCTACTTCGCTTCCGCTTCGGCTGAACCTTTCTCTGCTTCAGAATCTTTGAGCCTGAATATCTTATACCCTGTCGCCGCGATGACTATGCCCATGATCGGGCTGAGAATGTTGAAAAAGCAGTATGGAAGGTATGCCAAGGTGGAAACGCCGAGAATCGTGGACTGCGTCATTCCGCAGCTGCTCCACGGAATCAGAGGGGATACCACCGTGGATGAATCCTCCACCGAGCGGCTAAGGAGCTTTCCTTCGTAGCCTTCTTTTTTGTAGATGTCCCTGAACAGGTTTGAGGTCAACAGTATGGAAAGATACTGATCGGCTGCGATGGCGGTCATCACGGTGCCTGTGCAGATGGTGGACGCGACCAGTCCGGTTCTCTTCCTGGTGAACGGAATTACCAGTGCGGTTAGGTTGTAGAGCATCCCGCTGGCTTTCATGCAGCTTCCGAAACACAGCGAGCATATGACGAGAAAGATTGTGCTCAGCATACCTTTCATGCCTCTTGTGGCTATCAGTGAATTGACCGCATCGTTTCCGGAATCTATGTTTGTATTGTTGTACAGCATTTCCACGGCTCCTATCAGCTGTGTCTTGACGCCTGCGCCGTTTCCGGCCGCTTCTTCACCGATCCGGCGGACGATGTCGGGCTGGGTGATGATGGCGAGAACCGCTCCGGCGAGAGCGGATATCCCGAGAACGATGAATGCGGGGGCCTTTTTTATTATCATCCATGCGGTCAGGACAGGCACGATCATCAGCCATGGGCTTATGTGGAAGGTGTCCCTGAGGCTGTAGGTGTACTGCATGATGGTGGAGCTGTCGCCTTCGCTGTGCGAAAAACCCATTATCAGGAAAATGACGAGCGTGATGACAAGGGCGGGGACGGTCGTTATCAGCATGTAACGTATGTGTTCGAACATCGGTACCTTGTTGCATGAGGCCGCTATGACGGTCGTGTCCGAGAGAGGGGAGATCTTGTCTCCGAAATACGAACCGGAGATGATGGCGCCGGCTATGACCGGGTCGCTGAATCCTTCCGCTTTACCTATTCCCAGCAATGCTACGCCTATGGTGGCGATAGTCGTCCATGAACTTCCGGTCGCCAGTGAAACTATGCAGCAGATTATGCATGTGGTTATCAGGAAAATCTTCGGGCTTATGAGCTGCACTCCGTAGCAGATGAAGGCCGGTACGATGCCGCTGACTGTCCATGAGCCTGAAAGGGCGCCTATGAGCAGAAGAATGAGAATCGCCATGGCCAGTTCTCCTATGCTTTTTGCCATTTCGTCTTCGAATGCCTTCCATGGCGTCTTGAAAAGCCAGGTCGACAGGGCGATGCATATTCCTGCCGCCAGGAGCAGTACTACCTGGCTTCCTCCGGAAATGGCATCTCCGCCGTATTCAGCTATGATGAACCATAGCATCAGGGCGAGAGCTGCGACCGGTATGAGGGAAACCGCCAGTTTGAATTTCGGGTTATTTTTCATTTTCGATGGCCGATTCTTTAGGTTTTGCGATTTTGTATCCTGTGGCTGCGATTATTATGCTGGTAATCGGGCCTATGATGTTGAAGAAGCAGAAAGGAAGGTAGGTGAGCGTGGGGACTCCGAGTATGGTGGCCTGGGTCATTCCGCAGCTGCTCCACGGGTAGAGAGGAGAAGTTATGCTTGCCGAATCTTCGACGGTGCGGCTCAGCAGCCTGTTTTCGTACCCTTCCTTTTCGTACAGATCCTTAAACAGATTGGAAGTCAGGATTATGGCGAGGTATTGGTCGGATACGATTCCGTTAAGGGCCGTTCCTGTGAATACCGTCGAGGCGACGAGTCCTGTCCTTGTCCTGGTGAACGGCAGCATGAGCGACGCCAGATGCCTGATCATTCCGCTGGCCCTCATCACGCCTCCGAACGTCATCGAGCAGAGTATCAGGTAAACCGTGTTGAGCATTCCGAGCATTCCTTTGGATGCGACGAGCGAGTCAACGTCTGCATTGCCGGTCCGTATCTGCACGCTGTCGTAGATGGAACGCATCACCCCTCCGAATTTTATTTTCCATTCGGAGGCATCGGTTGCGGCCCGTCCGATTTCCGAAATGATCTGCGGCTGGGCGATCAGGGCGGCGATGACGGCCATCAAGGTGGAAAGCGACAGCACGATCAGAGCGGGAACCTTTCTTGCAATCATGACGGCGGTGAGCACCGGTACGACAAGAAGCCACGGCGAGATGTTGAATTTGCCGTTCAGCACATCGGTGTACAT
>CAYTYL010000038.1:9333-17651 GCA_964441715.1 uncultured Muribaculaceae bacterium | reverse complement strand
ACGTTTCCGCTGCGGCCCTGACGGCTTTCTGATCCCTGGGAGTGAATGCTCTCAGGGCGTGCTGCACTCTGTTGCCGAGCTGTCCGAGTATGCTGTCGGGGATGTCGTCCGGGATCTGGGTCACGAAATAGACGCCGACCCCTTTGCTGCGTATCAGGCGCACTACCTGTTCTATCTTGTCCACGAGGCTTTTGGATGTGCCTTCGAAAAGCATGTGCGCCTCGTCGAAGAAGAATATGAGCTTGGGCAGCTCCATGTCTCCCACCTCCGGCAGCCTCGCGTACAGATCCGACAGCAGCCAAAGCAGGAATGTGGAGTAGAGTTTGGGATGCATCATCAGCTTGTCGGCGGCAAGGACGCTCATCACTCCCTTGCCTCCTTCGGTGTCGAGAAGGTCCATGACGTTGAATGCCGGCTCTCCGAAGAACTTGTCCGCCCCCTGATCTTCAAGCCCGAGCAGAGAGCGTTGTATGGCTCCTATGCTGGCCGATGAGATGTTGCCGTATCCGGTCCTGAACTCGTCGGCGTTTTTGGCGACGTAATCGAGCATGGCTCTCAGGTCTTTTACGTCGATCAGAAGCAGTCCTTTTTCATCGGCTATCCTGAATACGATGTTCAGCACTCCGGACTGGACTTCGTTCAGTTCAAGCAGCCTCGCGAGCAGCACCGGACCGAGATCGGAAACCGTCGCACGCATCGGATGGCCCTGTTCGCCGTAAACATCGTAAAACCTTGTCGGACATGCCTGGAACTGTGGATTTTCCACGCCGAATTCCGCCTTTCTCTTTTCTATGAAAGCTGTCATCTTCCCGGGGCGGCTGATTCCCGAGAGGTCTCCTTTCATGTCGGCCATGAAGCATGGCACTCCGGCCTGGCTGAAGGTTTCGGCCATTACCTGGAGCGTTACGGTCTTGCCTGTTCCTGTGGCTCCGGCTATGAGACCGTGTCTGTTGCACATCTCCCCCACGAGGCTTACCGGCCCGTCGGAGCAATGCGCTATGTACAATCCTCTCTCTTTATCGAACATGGCTTTTCATCTATTTGGTTATAAGCGGGTTGGTCTTGCTGTATTTTATCTCCCAGCGCATGAAGAGGATGAATGAAACCAGGGCGACGCCTGCCGCTATGGGGATGTTCAGTCTTGCGTCCAGGCCCAGGCAGCTCTTGTCGATGAAGATGTAGGTGAAGCATATCGCCGTCATGAACAGAGCCGGGATGAGGGTGATGATGAAGCTGACCCCTTTCCTCTCCTTTCTGAGGAATACCGTGAGCGCCCACAGGGTGAATACCGACAGGGTCTGGTTCGCCCATCCGAAATACTTCCAGATGGTGTTGAATCCGTCCGTGTCCGCCACATTGTACCATAGGATGAGGGCTGTGACTATGAAAATGGGGATGCTTATCTCCAGCCTGCTTTTTATGCTCATCTGTTCCTTCCTCAGGGCATCGGCTATTATCAGTCTTGCTCCGCGCAGGGCGGTGTCGCCGCTGGTGATGGGTGCGGCCACCACGCCGAGGATCGCGAGGATGCCTCCGAAGACGCCGAGCCATGCACGGGACACTTTGGTTACTACGGTAGGGGCGGAGGCGCTCAGATCGGAGCCTACTTCCGCGGCACCTCCGTCGAAGAAGAAGTAGGAGGAAACGGCTGCCCATACGAGAGCAACCATTCCTTCGGTTATCATAGCGCCGTAGAATACCGGGCGTCCGAGTTTCTCGTTCTTGAGGCATCTTGCCATGAGGGGACTCTGGGTCGCATGGAATCCGCTGATGGCACCGCAGGCTATCGTTATGAACAGGCAAGGCAGTATGGGCTGTCCCTGTACTCCCACGGAAGGGCCCCTGTTGGCGAGCCCGTCCCAGATTTCAGGGATGGAAGGCCATTTGACAAGAAGTCCGGCCATAAGGGCCACTGCCATGAATATCAATGCAAAGGCGAACACCGGGTAGATCTTTCCGATGATCTTGTCTATCGGGAGCATGGTCGCCACAATATAATAAGCGAATATGATGACTACCCATATCATCATCGAAGCGGCCGAGCCGTTGCCTGCTATGTCGCGCAGTATCACGGCCGGACTGTACACGAAAACGGCGCCGACCATTACGAGCAGGAAAACGGAGAACGCCAGCATGACGGCCTTGGTTTTCTTGCCGAGATAAGTTCCTATCAGTTCCGGCAGTCCCGCTCCGTCATGTCTGAGGGAAAGCATGCCGGAAAGATAATCGTGCACCGAACCGGCGAAGATGCAGCCGAATACTATCCATAGGTATGCGGCCGGACCGAATTTGGCTCCCATTATCGCTCCGAAGATGGGTCCTGTGCCCGCTATGTTCAGGAACTGTATCATGAATACCTTCCACGTGGGCATGGGGATGTAGTCGACCCCGTCTTTCAAGGCATTTGCCGGTGTGGGCCTGTTCGGATCCGGGCCAAAAATTTTTGAGACGAATCTTCCGTAGAAGATATAGCCTATTATAAGGGCTACAAAGCTGATAATGAATGAATACATCTTTTTATTGTTAAGCTTCGTTTCGGGACGGGACTGCTCGTTCCGGAGAAAAATTTTACAAAATTATAAATAATTTTGCTGAAGTAGTTGGAAGTTGAGAGAATTTGCCTATATTTGCATTCGCGTTTGACAGAACAAAGCAATTGGTGCGGTAGTTCAGTTTGGTTAGAATGCCGGCCTGTCACGCCGGAGGTCGTGGGTTCGAGCCCCATCCGCACCGCTTTCAAAAGCCTCTCACACTCGTGAGGGGCTTTTTTTCGTTATTTTTTCAATTTTGCCTGCAGAAGTCCGGTTGACAAACAGATGCCCGGCCGTCCGCATCTTGAATCTCGTCCGGGAAGAGGTATGGGACAATCAGTCCCGTAGAGTGCCGAGCTCGCTTAAATGAGGCGGAAAACCTTAGTCAAAAAAAGCTTAGAACTGCAGCTCCATGCCGAGGGTGACGGTGTACAGGCTTCCGGATTTTATCCGTCCTTCGGCGGTGTCGCGGTATCTGTGGGTCATTCTCCAGAAAGAATCCACTCTGAATATCTTGAGTATGTTGGTTATGCCGACTCCCATCTCCACGTAAGGCTTGTTCAGGGAACTCATCCCTTCGGGGAAAAGCATTATCGAGTTCTGTGAATCTGGGTCGCCGATGATTCCGTTGTTCTTTTGGGAGAGGGTGCCGTAAGCCATGTTCAGGGTCAGCACTTCGCGCAGCTGTGCTTTCCTCAGCAGGGGAATCTTGCCGAGGAAGAATCCGTTGAAGTTGTGGCTCCAGAACAGGGACGCCCAGGTGTCGGAGGCGAACTCGTAATACTCCATGCAGGAGAAGGCGCTCTTGTCCAGAAGGTAGGAGCTGTTTCCCTCGTGCAGTTTCAGAAGAGGGTAGGGCACTTCTCCTATGATGTGTCCTGAGTTGAATCTGAACCTGCTGTATCCGGCAGGGGGCAGGGCCAGCCTGTAGTCTATTGAAAATTCGGTCCTTGAAAAGGAATACTCGTTCTTGCCTATGCCTTTCACCGAGCCTATGATGTCGAAGGTGAGTATGGGGCGGTCGCTGTACACGTAGGATTTGACGAAGTTGCCTCTTGTGACGGTCTCGTCCCAGGAGAACCTCAGGCGGACATGTGCCTGGTTGGCTCCGACGGAATTCACCATTTCCCCTTGCGGGGTAATCATCGGCACATAGATGTTCGAAAAGATTCTGCGCGACTCGACTCCTGCCGTCATGTTGAATCCCGGATTCCATTCGTGGTCGTAGTTGACCGACCATTCTGTGACGGGGCTCATCTTGTTGCTGCCTTTCTTTGTAAGCACCGAAGAAAAGAAGTTGCTTTCCGAGAATGCACTGGAGCCTTTGCCAAGCTGCAGGATGTCCCTTCTGCCGGTGAAGGTCAGTTTTCTTGTAGGATTCTTGCTGAACATGTATTCCACGCTCCCGCCGCCCTTGAATTCTCTGTCCTTCGTTCCGTATGCTCCGTAGAGCATGAGCCGAATCTTTTTGCTGAAGTCGGCGGTTGTGCGGACTCCGAACTGCATTCTCGTGCCTTCGAGGTTGTTGAAACTCAATATTTTGTACACAGGGCCATAGCTCAGTTTGCCCTTGCCGTAGTAGCCCAGGATGAAGGTTTCCACTATGGAGTAGATGTCCCTGTAGAGAGGAACGTTCTTTATGGAGTCCACCATGTTGTAGATGTCCATCTCCTTCTCGGTGAGGGCGTAGGGCCTTGCCTTCTCCCAATAGCCGCTGTCCTTTCCCATGGCTCCGTCGCTTATGATCACGTTTTCCTTTGCTTTCGCGATGTCTTTTCTCGCTGGGACGTCGAACTGCGGATCGGAGTAGCTCATCTGCCTTTTCCCGAGAAATGAAATCACTTTGGAGGAGTCGTTTTTGGTGACGGAAAAGTCCACGTACATGTTGTCCCTTTTGTAGAACCAGGTGGAATCTCCGACTCTGGCGTTTTCCACTTCTATCTCCAGGTCTCTTATCCAGTTTACGTTGGACTGTTTCTGGAGTCTGACCTTTATCTGCTGAATGCCGTAGTCCTCCGCATCGATGTTCATCTCTCCGTCGAAAACAGGAGAAGATATCATCTTCTTGGGGTGGAAACGCAGTTTGTATGTCTTGCGGCCGTCTATGTTCAGGCTGTCTATCAGGTAGTAGTTGTAGTATAGGGAGCCCGTGCCCGATGCCGGGGAGGGGATGTCCACGTTGAAGGCGTTTATGAAGCTGTTGTAGAAGTTGAGTTTGAGGTGCATGCTTCCGGTGAACTGCGAAATCATGTTGTCGTCCTCTATCCCTGAAATCTGGTTTGCCTCGATGACTTCCCTGTCGACGGAAGGATTGCCTTTGTGGTAGCGCCTGGACACTGTCTCGGAGATCATTATCGGCAGGAATGGCTGTCCTGACACGACGGAGGTGTCCATGTAGTTGAAAACGAATCCGAAGTTCTTCCTCAGCAGGCGGCTGCGTATCTGTTCGTCCGCATTCGTGAGGTCGATTTCCATCTTGTTGTATATCCGGCAGCTGTATTCGTCCTTCTTCTCCGGATTGTTCCTGTCCCTGTTCCTGTCTATGTTGTCAAGCAGCCTTTTCACCCGGCTTCCGTCGGGTTTTACCCTGCTGGCCGTCAGGTTGTTCTCGGTGAGGTGCAGCCTGAAGTCGATTTCCTGAAAGGAGTTCTTCCTGACCGTGCTTTCCGCGGGATCGTATCCGAGAATCACGGCGCAGAGGGTGTCGGAAACGTTCTCCCTGGTTTCAAGGGTGTAGTAGCCGTCTATGTCGGTGGACACGCCCACGGTGGAGTTCTTGAAATATATGCCGGCGAACGGAATGGCTTCGCCTGTGGTGTCGTCGGTAACTCTTCCCTTGACTCTTGTCGATTGGGAAAAAGCGTGGAGCTGGCACAACGTCATCAGCACAGCGGTCAGGATGGCATATTTTATCTTTCCGGACATTGAAGACAAATATAGGCTTTTTATTGTCAAAACAGCTTCTTAACTTTACGATTCATTTTCATCAAAGCTATGCCTCTGGAAGGGAATATTACTATAAAAGGAGCGAGGGCAAACAATCTGAAGAATATAGATTTGCTTATCCCCAGAAACAAATTGGTCGTGATAACGGGCATTTCCGGGTCGGGCAAATCGTCGCTTGCCTTCGATACCCTTTTCGCCGAGGGGCAGAGGCGTTTTGCGGAAAGCCTGTCTTCTTACGCGAGGCAGTTCCTCGGCAGAATGACTAAGCCCGATGTCGACAAGATAGAAGGCTTGCCGCCTGCCATAGCCATAGAGCAGAAGGTCAACGTCAAGAATCCGCGCTCGACCGTGGGCACGGTCACGGAAATATATGATTATCTGCGTCTTCTGTTCGCCCGGATAGGACGTACCTACTCGCCTGTGAGCGGAGTCGAGGTCAAATGCCAGAGTGCCAATGACGTGTTGGCATATATAGGCCGGGGTGATGCGGACGC
The DNA here is from genome assembly GCA_964441715.1 of uncultured Muribaculaceae bacterium. Classification (GTDB taxonomy): domain Bacteria; phylum Bacteroidota; class Bacteroidia; order Bacteroidales; family UBA932; genus Cryptobacteroides. The sequence goes on along the minus strand of CAYTYL010000038.1, from coordinate 11,680 downwards.
GGTGTATCTTCTTGCGGATCTGGACTGGAAGAATCGCGGGGACAAGGTGGAGCTGATGCTTTCCCTCAAGGAACAGGGCTATTCCAGGTTCTGGACCGACCGCATGGTCAGAATCGAGGACGTGATGAAGATGGCCGAAAGCAAGGATTATCCTTCCGAGCTGTATCTTCTTGTGGACAGGCTCAGGCTTCCGGTACGCGAAGGGGAGGAGGCGGACGTGGAGACGCGGCTGCGCTCGTCCATAGAGAACTGTTTCAGCATAGGTCACGGGACCATGTACGTCCGCAAGGAGTTCCCGGACGGGAAAGGGGAGATGAAAGTGTTCGTCAACCGTTTCGAGGCGGACGGGATAGTGTTCCGCAAGCCGGACGAATACATGTTCAGTTTCAACAGCCCGTTGGGTGCCTGCCCCGTCTGCGGAGGCCTCGGCAAGATTATAGGCATAAGTGAAGATCTCGTGGTTCCGGACAAGACCAAGAGCATCTACGACGGGGCGATAGCGTGCTGGCGCGGCGAGAAGATGGGCTGGTTCAAAGACCATCTCGTAAAGGTTGCGGACCGTTACGGCATACCCATTTTCACCCCCTACTGCGAACTGCCGCAGAAATGCAGGGATCTCATCTGGGAGGGGCACGATACCGGAGACGAAAGCACGTCGCTCATAGGCATCAACCGGTTTTTCAAGTGGGTGGAGTCCAACCGTTACAAGATACAGTACAAGTACATGCTCAGCCGTTTTTCCGGCAGGACCGTATGTCATGCGTGCAAGGGCAGCAGACTCAGAAAGGAGGCGCTGTATGTCAAGATCGGCGGAAAGAACATCCACGAGCTGCTAACGATGAACATCACGTCTCTGCTGGATTTCTTCGGGAAGCTTGAGCTTGACGGGAATGAAAGGAAGATTGCAGGCAAGGCAATCGATGAGATTGTGTCACGGCTCAGATGCATAGAGGACGTAGGACTGTCCTATCTGACGCTTGACCGTTCCTGCAACACCCTGTCCGGAGGCGAAAGCCAGAGAGTCAATCTCGTCACCGCGCTCGGAAGCTCGCTCGTGGGTTCCATGTACATTCTCGACGAGCCGAGCATAGGCTTGCATCCCCGCGACACCGAACGGCTTGTAAAAGTCCTGAAGAGACTGAGGGACATAGGCAATACGGTCATCGTCGTCGAGCATGACGAAGAAATCATCAAGTCGGCCGACATGCTCATAGACATGGGCCCCGAGGCCGGGATAAACGGCGGAAAGGTGATGTTTCAGGGAGTCGTGGACGGCAGCCTGCCGAAATCGGCCGTGGATGCTTCTCTCACCTTGCAGTATCTGACGGGAGTCCGCAGACGTTACGAAAGGGAGAAGAGGCGCTCTTCCTATCAGATAACGGTCGAAGGGGCGAGGGAACACAACCTCAAAAACATAGATGTGAAGTTCCCTCTGGGAGTGCTCACGGCCGTTACCGGAGTGAGCGGCAGCGGCAAATCTTCTCTTGTCGGCGACATCCTCTATCCGGCACTTTACAGGAAGATAAACGAGACCGGCGATCTTCCGGGACTTTTCAAGGGCCTTGGAGGCAGCACGGACAGAATCGCGCAGGTCGAGTACATAGATCAGAATCCCATAGGCAAAAGTTCGCGTTCCAACGCCGTGACATACCTGAAGGTCTATGATGACATCAGGAAGCTCATGGCGGAGCAGCAGTATGCCAAGATAAACGGCTACACCCCTTCTTTCTTTTCCTTCAATCAGGACGGAGGACGCTGCCCGGAATGCCAGGGCGAAGGCTTTGTCAAGATAGGTATGCAGTTCATGGCGGATGTGACAATGGTGTGCGAATCCTGCGGAGGAAAGCGCTTCAAGCCCGACATCCTGGAAGTCAGATACAAAGGAAAGAACATCGACGACATCCTGGACATGAGCGTGGAGGAGGCGGTGGAGTTCTTCTCTTCTCAGAGCGAGGAGGAAGCCTTGACAATCGCGCGGAAACTGCGTCCGCTCATGGATGTGGGCCTTTCATATATCAAGCTGGGGCAAAGCAGCAGCACGCTCTCCGGAGGAGAAAGCCAGAGAATCAAGCTGGCGTATTTCCTGTCCGTCAACGATTCCAAGGCGGCGGCGAAAGGCCAGGGGATCATGTTCATATTCGACGAGCCCACGACAGGTCTCCATTTCTATGACGTTGAGAAACTTCTGAGGGCATTCGATGCGCTGCTTGACAGGGGACATTCGATAGTCGTGGTCGAGCACAACATGGATGTGATAAAAGCAGCTGACTGGGTCATTGATCTTGGCCCCGATGCCGGAGATGCCGGAGGCCGGGTAGTGTTTGAAGGCACTCCTGAAGATATGGCG
>CAYTYL010000038.1:0-9323 GCA_964441715.1 uncultured Muribaculaceae bacterium | reverse complement strand
AACGTTTACCGCCGAATATCTCAGAAAATCCTGACGGCTGTCCTCCCGCGTCAGAGCTCGAAACGGGATTTGTCCGGAAAGTGTCTTTCAAATGCTTCCGTCACCCGTGTCTTGTATCTTTCGAATTCTTCTTCTCCGAGGTGGACATCGTTGATGCAGATCATCTTGCGTCTGGGATGCTCTATGTATGAGGCTATCTTCTCCGGAGAATATACCGCAGGGGAGAGGTGCTTGTTTGAGATTTTGCCTTTTACCGTCTTTCCCTGGAAGTACAGGTAATCGAGGAAAAGGTACTGGTTGAAATTCAGGTCAGTCCTCAGACGGGATACCACCTCGAAGATTTTTTTTTCAGAGAAGTCATAGACTTTGTCGCTTTCGCTCCTGAGCATGGGGGAGCAGGTGTGCTGGGGTCTTACAAAAAAGGGAGACGATGCCTTTCCCAGAGCTTTCCTTGCCTGTCTGTCGGAATTGCGGACCCTTTTCTTGTATCCTCCCGCCGCGAACAGATGGTGTGTGAAACCGATGGCTGATTTTCCTCCGATGAAGAAATCCGTGTCCGGGCAGTCCATTACGGGAAACATGTCGTCGTTGAAGTACAGGAACTCTTCTGCAAGGGAGGGAATCTTGTGCAGGAACATCTCAATCGTTGTGCTGTTGAAAGTGGGCAGAAACTTTTCCGGAATTATGTCTTTGTGCAGCACAGGCCGCAACACATCCCTGTCCGCCCATTCCGGCACCTGACTTTCTCTGGAGACCAGAAGGAATACGTTCCTTACTCCCGGGATATGCTTCTCGATCCCGCGGAGCAGATATTTCAGAGTGCCCCAGTCCCTGTAGCGCTTTGCCATCACGCTTCCGCCGACCGCCTTTGCGTAATCTTCTCTCCACAGCGGATCCAGACCGTTTACGTATGTGATTACAGCGTCCATCTTAAATCTTTTCCTTTAGATGGAAATGCTCCTCCAGAGCTTTCCATTGCCTGTTGTTTCCGTCTTCCGCCCCCTTGTTGAACTTCCTCAGGGAAACTTTCTGTGAGCCCCGAATCGTTACCGGCTTGGGGAAGAAACCTCCGCAGGCGACTTTTATCCCCATGTCCATCTCGTTGGCCTTGAGCCACAGGTCATCGGCTTTCGGGCAGATGCTCATGAAGAGGTCTTTGTCAAACATTTGTTTTCCGATCACATGCGGCGGATAAAGTACTCCCGAGAACCCTAAGGCGACACAAAGCATGGATGGCTGCTGCTCTTTTCCGGCTCTTTTCCATGAAGAATAGTCGTAGAAGTTTGAAGGCTCTATCACGGACGCTATGTTCGCGCACACCGCACCGGGGTATTTGCCGTTCAGGGCCATAAGCCTTTCCACAGTGTACCGGGGATAGTAGCTGTCATCATCGACCGTGATGACTTTTGCCTCGGTGAATCTCTGCAGGGCATAGAAATACTTCATGTGGCTGTAGAGGTTTTCGGGCATAAACTCGATTTCCAGTCCATAGTCCATGAATCTTTTCACTTGTGCGGGGACATCCGCAAGTCTGCCGGGGAATTCCTCAGCGGTCAGATACAGCACGATTTTGTCAGGAAGCACGCTTTGTCTGAACAGGGAGTCGAGGGTGATCCACAGTGTGCCCATTCTCGGGGGGAAGGATGTCAGTGATATGACTATGCCGTCCTCCCTGCCCGAAAGGACTGGGTACCTGCATTTTCTGCGGGCCTCCATGCGTGTATTCAGGGTTACCTTGCTTAAACCTCTCCAGAGGGAAGACAGAAATTTCCTGACGTCGATCATGATTCCGTAATGATATGTTTATAAAGATTTTATATGCTCCTTCAATTCTGATGAAGAGATGCCTTCGGTACGTGGGAGAACCACCACTTCCTTTCCGTTCCGCGCGCACCAGTCGAACAGTTTTCTGAAATGGGCGTGGTTCTGGTCCGGCCCGGCCACGAACACATCGAAATCAACCCTTCCTATGAGGTCATCGACATCTTTGTAGGTCACCACGTCGTCGACATATTTTATGGCCTTCACCATATACAGCCTTTCTTCGGTGGAATATACCGTCGATGCGTCCGGTTTGTATTTCTTCACGCTTCCGCTCTCCTGTACGGCCACGCATAGGCTGTCTCCCAACGCACGGGCTCTCCGGAACAGTTCAATATGTCCGATGTGCAGAAGGTCGAAAACTCCGGCTGTAAGTATCCTTGTCATACATCGCAAAGATAAGGCTATCGGAGTTCAATTCCAAGCGGCTATTCTGAGCAGGGCTCTTAGGCTGTCTTTCAGAGCCAGTCTCTGTCCTTGCCTGAAACTGGAGAGGGGAGAAGTCCGCAGGTAGGTTGCCGAGCGTAGATCTTTAAGGGCTTTTCCGAGGTCGGCATCGCTGCATGGAGCGAGGGTTATTGTCCCCGGCGGAATTCCGCATCGGAGCACCGAGCCGGAATTTGCGGCAATCATGGGAATGTCCGTCTGGAGCGGATTGTTGAATCGCTGTTCCAGATTCCGTGACAGAAGCCCTTTCCTTTCTTCCAGACATTCCAGAAGCATCTTCCTGCTCTGTATGGCCGGATGCGCCGAGGGGATAAAAATTCTCCCGCCGCTGAAGTTCCTGTCTTCCGGGCAGATTTCCTCCTGTCCTATATAAAGCTCATCAAGCCTGCACCGGTCCAATCTGGAACTCTTCTCCCACGATCCGCAAACTCTCGGACACGATCCGTTCCCGCAGCAGTCTTCCCGTCTCATCTTCCTTATCGGGATGCATCCCGTGTTGACGAGCATGAAACTTTCGCTCAATCCCTTCGTCCTGTAGAGCAGAGTCCTTACGGCGATGGCGCTGAAACACGGCAGAAAACCCTCGAACCCTTCGAAAAGTTCCGAATGGGTGACCGCCGCCACGTCACCGTTCCATTCCGGAAAGTTCATTCTGATGAAATCCTTGCCGAAAGGCAGTCCGTTTTCTGTCACTACGATTATCCTTTCTATGAAGCCGGCGTTCCTGATGAGTGCCGCGACGCAGAAAATCAGCTCGTCCGGCCCTCTTCCTCTTCCGCATCCGTTTCTGTTCCCGTGCTTTTCATTCAGGTATCCAAGTATTCCGCTGCGGTATTCTTTCCCTTCGGTATCCGACCACACTATCACCGCATCCATTTCATTCTTCCTCAAGTCCTGTTTTGTCCACCCTCCATCCTGTCTCTTCCAGCCCTGACCCATGCGGCTGCACGGTTACATGGTAGTGGCAGTTGCGTTCCACGTCGAAATTCGAGCTGCTTTCTCCGAGGTAGAATCTGTAGATAAGATGGTCATCAGGTCCGCTCTGGCAGTCGGCAGAGATGTACTCCGACCGTATCTCTATGTACGAGCAGGTTTTAGCTTTCGTCCCTGACAGTATCTTGCCGCTGTCGTCCACGGTATCGTCAAGCAGGTTGCCGTTCATGTTTTCAAGCATATACAAGTCCACCTCTCCGCTCATGCTTTCTTCCTCGCTCTTGTTCAGTGCATTGACGTCTTCATAGCTTTTCATGAAACCTCTGGAGAAAACATCGTTCTCACCGGACGGGGAACTGGGCCCCTTGAGCGTCGCCGATTTGGGACAGTTTCCTATCGTCACCGATTTTACGTTCAGCTTTACTCCGGCGTCAAGTTCTGACCTGTCCATGCTTATCGATATTTTGGCCATCATCCTTTTCAGGTTCAGGCGGATTTCCTTTTCCTGCGGTGTCCAGACTCTTTCCATGCTTCCGAACATGGGCATACCCTTGGAGTACTCGTCCGGATATGCCATTGAATAGCGGTAGTTGTCCAGATCCGAGCTTGTCCTTATGCCGTCGAGCCTGTATCCCAGGTTGGCCAGGCAGGCTATTCTTGCCCTGACGCCCCTTACGAGCATGATTTTTACCGTCATGGTTTTCTTGTCGGCCATTTCCCTCCATGGCAGGTATCTGCAATCTTCAAGGATGCCGTCTTCGCTGAAGGTGAACAGATTGATGTCCGAGATTACGTTTTCGTCCGGGTCTTCCGATTTCGTCATCAGCTTCGACGCCGTCACTTCCACGGAAACCGGCTGAGCCGCACCTTCCTCCTTACTTCTGTCCATGCTGCATCCGAGAATTGAGGCCATTGTGCAGAAAACGGCGCAGTGCAGGAGGATGCTTTTAAAAACTGACATATTGCTTATCTTTTTCAGTCCATGGTTCGGCACTGACCCCTATTATGGCAGCGTCCGTTTCAAGAGGCTCACCGATTCTGGAAGCTCCCCTTCTTGTGATCCTGATGTCCACGAGGTATCGCGTGTTTCTCAGGATTTCCCCTTTGCCCCCGTGCTGTTTCACTTCGATAGGGTAGTAGACGGTGTTCCCTCCGAGTTTTCCTTCGATGACGATACTCGTGCAGGGCGAACCGAGGCTTTTCTCGTCAGGGCTGTTCGGGTAGCAGTAGAAATGGATGTCAGGTGTTATCTTTTCCGCCCCGACGTTCCTTCCCGTGGCCCGGTAAACATATTCCGGATGTCTGAGCGAGAATACTTCCGTGCTGTCGAGTCCTCCGATGTTGATGAATTCGGACGCCGGAGGCGGTCCTATGCTGAACAGAGGTGCCGATACGCATACGCCGGTCAGATAGACCCGGACATTTTCCAGCTTTTCCCCGGCATAGATTCTGTCGTTGAAGTCGCAGCACAGTGAGCGGAGGATGACTTCCGCCATGACAGGCCTGAGTTCTATTCCGCATGTCGCCTCTTTCCCTGCCTCTATTCTTGTGCTTCCGCTCATGACAGGGCTTGAAGGATTGTCTTCATCAAGCACGGTTCTGAGCTTTCCGAGGGCGAATACCGAGCATATGTCCAGCCATGAATAGGCTGCCGTCCGGCTGTTCGCTACCGCATGTACGGTTTTGCTTCCGCTTCCGGACCGGCCCGTCAGCACGGAGGGAGGAGACAGGAATCTTTGGTAGGAGTCAAGTCTGGAGAGTTTGTCATCATTGTAGAAGAACAGGTCTACGGAACCGACCGCTTCGCTTCCCGATGTTTTCGTGAGCAGGACTTCCGATTCGCATCCGTTCTCTTTATAATCATTTTCCGAACAGGAGAGGAAGCACGGGAGAAAGGCCGGGATTAAAGACAAAATAATAAAGTGAAGCAAGCTGGGCAAGAAATAGCCCGTATCAAGATTCCGGCCTTTGTCCCTCTTCCATGTATTTTCAGCTGTAGGCATATTCTTTCTTTTTCTGCTGCGAAACTAATGCTTCTCACTTGTCAAATAATGCGGGGTAAAGTTTTCCGGCCGTTTTTCTCATGAATCTTTACCTATCGTCTCCAGGCTGATCCCCTTCCCGTTTCCGGACTTCAGTCTATCTTCTCCGGGGCGGCCTTCATTCCGGGGCGGCCTGCATTTCGAGGCGGCATGCATTCCGGGACGTCCTGCAAACAAAAAAGGGATGACCGTCAAAGTCACCCCTTTTTAAAATCGTGTATGTGTGTCTATGCTCCGAAGTTGTCGAAGAGAAGGTTCTCCGGAGGAACTCCGAGATTGTCCAGAAGCTGCTCGACGCACTTGGACATCATAGGCGGACCGCACATGAAGTATTTGATGTCTTCGGGAGCGTCATGATCCTTCAGATATGTCTCGTACATCACGTTGTGCACAAAGCCGGCGGTGTATTTGACTCCTGCGGCGTCAGCGGCCGGATCCGGACGGTCAAGGGCAAGATGGAAATGGAAGTTCGGGAACTCCTTTTCTATCTCGGCGTAGTCTTCGAGGTAGAATGCCTCCACAAGGCTGCGCGCTCCATAGAAGAAGTTTACTTTCTTCTTGGTCTTCAGGGTCTTGAACAGATGCATGATGTGGCTTCTGAGAGGGGCCATTCCTGCACCTCCTCCGACGAAGATGAATTCCTGTGAGTCAGGATCATTTTCAGGCAGGATGAATTCTCCGTAAGTACCGGAGATCATCACCTTGTCGCCGGGTTTCCTGGTGAACACATAGGAAGAAGCTATGCCCGGGTTGACCGGCAGCAGCTTGTTGCTTCCCTTGGGCGCCGTCCTGTCAAAAGGAGGGGTTGCGATACGTACGTTCAGCTTTATGATACCCTTTTCCGCGGGATATGAAGCCATCGAGTATGCACGGACCGTAGGCTCGTTGTTGATGGACTCCAGATTGAAGAATCCGTATTTCTCCCAGTCGTTCTTGTAGAGAGGGTCTACATCGATGTCCTTGAAATAGACATGGTATTTGGGGACGTCTATCTGGATATACTCACCGGATTTGAAATCGAGATTTTCTCCTTCGGGAAGTTTGACCGTGAACTCTTTGATGAAGGTTGCCACGTTCCTGTTGGAAATGACTTCGCATTCAAGCTTTTTCACGCTGAGGGCCGAGTCGGGGACAGCTATCTTGAGGTTGTCCTTGATCTTGACCTGACAGCCGAGTCTCCAGTTGTCCTTGATCTGTTTACGTGAGAAGAATCCCGTCTCGGTGGGGAGTATGGTGCCTCCGCCTTCAAGAACTCTTACTTTGCACTGTCCGCAGTTGGCTTTTCCGCCGCATGCGGAAGGCAGGAATATTTTCTGCTCTGCAAGTGTGTGCAGAAGGTCTCCGCCCTGAGGGACTTCAAGAACTTTCTTGCCGTCGTTGATATCTATCTGGACGGAGCCTGACGGTGTCAGCTTCGCTTTGATTACCAGAAGCAGAGCTACCAGTATGAGAGTTACCGCCAGTATGGTCGCGACCGCTCCTAAAATTGTATTAAACATAGTCTGCCTCCTTTATTAGATTGAAATTCCGGAGAATGTCATGAAGGCTATAGCCATCAGACCCACCGTAATGAACGCTATGCCAGTGCCTCTGAGTGCCGGAGGAACATTGGAATATGCCAGTTTCTCCCTGATGGCCGCGAGGGTCACTATGGCAAGGAACCAGCCGATTCCGGAACCGAGGGCATAGACAGTAGCCTGTCCGACATTTGCGAAATCCTTCTGCTGCATGAACAGAGATGCTCCCATGATGGCGCAGTTCACGGCGATAAGAGGGAGGAATATTCCCAGAGCCGCATACAGTGAAGGCGAGAATTTCTCGACCACCATCTCGAGTATCTGCACTATGGCCGCGATGACTGCGATGAAGATGATGAAGCTGAGGAAGCTCAGGTCCACACCTTTGATCAGCGCGTCGGGCGCAAGCACGTATCTGTTGAGCAGATAGTTGATAGGCAGCGTTATGAGCAGCACGAAGATAACAGCGACACCGAGACCGGAAGCTGTTTTAACATTTTTGGATACCGCCAGGTATGAGCACATACCGAGGAAGTATGCAAAAATCATATTGTCAACGAAGATTGACCTTACGAATAAACTTAGACTTTCCATAATTGTTCGGTGTTTATGTTACTTCTCCTGCAGGTCTTTCTGGATTCCTCTCTGGATCCAGATGATGCATCCGATAAGAATCAGAGCCATCGGAGGAAGGATTACCAGACCGTTGTCCATGTAGCCTGCGGCATAGAACGACTCGGGGATGATTCTCGCGCCGAAGAGGGTTCCTGAACCGAAGAGTTCGCGGAAGAACGCCACGACCACGAGTATGATACCGTAGCCTACGCCGTTGGCGAGACCGTCAAGCAGTGAGGGTACGGGCTTGTTTCCGAGAGCGAAAGCCTCTATGCGTCCCATCACGATACAGTTCGTGATGATGAGGCCCACATAGACGGAAAGCTGTTTGTCTATCGCATAATCGTAGGCTTTGAGTATCTGGTCCACGAGAATGACAAGCAGTGCTACTACAACGAGCTGTATGATGATTCTCACCCTGTTCGGGATGGAATTTCTCATCAGGGACAGGATGAAGCTGGATATGCCGGTGACAAGAGTTACGGCGATAGCCATGACGATAGCTCCTTTGAGCTGTACGGTGACCGCAAGAGAGGAGCAGACTCCAAGGACAAGGACAGTGATAGGGTTGCCCTTGAGAATGGGATTCAATATTGTTTCTTTAAGTTTTGCGTCCATGTTTTATTCCTCCTCATTAGCGCTGTTTTCCTCTGAGACGGGTTCTGCAGCAGATTCAGGTTCTGCGGAGAGACTCTCGAAATAGGGCTTGTAATAATCTATCCATGTCACGATGGCTTCGCTGAGTCCCTTGGAAGTCATGGTCGCTCCGCTTATCGCATCGACCTGGCTGTCGCCCTGGGCTCCTTTCACTATCTGGAGAGGAGCGTCTGAGCTGAAGTCCATGATCTTGCCGACGAATTCGGCGCGGAACGCAGGGTCGTCCTTGATTTTGGCTCCGACTCCCGGAGTCTCGCTTTCATGGTCGAAATATGCTCCGGCGACAGTCTTGTGGTCGTCGTTCAGAGCGATATAGCCCCATACCGGACCCCAAAGGCCCGCACCGTAGATTGCTACGACCGTGACCTCTTTTCCGTCTTTGTCAAAAACATAGACGGGAAGTTCGAGACCGGAAACGTCTCCGCTCTTTATGAGTTTGTTCTGTGCTTTGAGATTGTCGGCCAGCTGAATCGGATCGGTGGAAAGATCGGTCACCTTCTTGCCTTCGGCATTGACGGTGAAAGCTTCCTTTATGTTCTCCTGGTACTTTTTGAGCACGTTGTCGTTGCCCAATGCCGTCAGTTCATCTTTTGTGGCGAACTGCGCCGCGGTCAGAATCTGGCTCACGGTCTCGGCCTTTATGTTCGCATCCTGTTTCGGTTTCAGAGCCGTAGATACAAAAGCAAGAATGCCCGCGACCAGAATGACGACTATAGCCGTATATACGATTGTATATGTATTGCTGTTTGTGTTCATATCCTTATGGTTTTAAGCGGCGTTGTACTTCTTTGCTCTTCTCTTGATGGCTATGTCGGTGACGCAGTAGTCAATAAGAGGTGCGAACGTGTTCATGAGAAGGATTGCCAGCATCATGCCTTCCGCATATCCGGGGTTGAACAGTCTCACGGTCACGCAGAGAGCGCCAACGAGGAATCCGTAGATCCATTTGCCGGTTTCCGTCTGCGCGGCGGTGACGGGGTCGGTCGCCATGAATACGGTACCGAAGGCGAAGCCGCCGAGGACGAGCTGGTAGCAGGCGGGGATGTCGGTCACGCCGCCGATCTGTCCGAGCCAGCCCACAAAGAGGGCACCGGCCACTGATGATACCATTATCTTCCAGCTTGCGATGCCTGTCCAGATGAGAATCACGGCGCCGATGAGGATGGCGATTACGGAGGTTTCACCTACTGAACCGGGAATGTCTCCGGCAAACAGGTGCCAGAAAGAATATCCGTCGGCGTTGAGTCCTTCGAGACTGCCGCATGAAAGGGGAGTCGCTCCGGTAATGGCA
>CAYTYL010000037.1:3085-17874 GCA_964441715.1 uncultured Muribaculaceae bacterium | reverse complement strand
AACATAGACCGCCCTCCCTACCGTGCCGAACTTCCCGGGACAGGCGATGAATCCGAAGTCCATTTCATGCCCAATACACGGCTCTACGAGGTAATCTATACCTACGGCTGGTATCTCCGCAAGTTCATCTATGACGTCAGGGAAAAAGGCGGCATCCCCATCCTCTGCGACATCACCGTCCGCAACGAATGGCAGGACGGCAAGATCGAGCGCCGCAACGACACCTATACCAAATGGTGCGAAGAAGTAGTCGCCCAGACCGGAGTCGACTTCGTGGACGTACATAACCTCAGTGCGGACTATTTCGACAGCATCGGGGCTGCGGACACCAAGCTCTACTACATGCGGGATCACACCCATACCTCACGCATGGGGGCGGAACAGAATGCGAAAATATTTGCCGAAGGGCTCAGGAAAATCAATCATCCCCTCGCCAAGTATCTGAAATAGCATCGTATCGGCAGGCTTGACAGAAGCCTGCTCATCATCAGCGCCGGCTTGTTGGCACATCGCCCGACAAGCCGGCGCTGATTGATACATTGTTGTAATGCAGTCAGTGCTGTGGTCGGATTTGCTTTTGGGACTATTTGTATGCTTTTGGTCGAAAAATCCACCGGGGGGGGGTAAATGGTAGGCTAATATGTATAATTTTGTATCCCTAAAAATTAGGTTAGAGAGGCCTATCAGTTAGGAGTGGAGCAAAGTGTTACCTATGAGACATTTACCATATATCATCCATACGGCGTTGCGGAACGGCATAATTGCTGTTCTGGCATTGCTGCTGGCAGGTACGGAGGGGTATGCCCAGCTCCGGACGGCGGCTTCGGACAATTCGCAAAAGGAGCAGAGACCGGTGATGAGAAGCTTCCTTCTTTACTATGTTCTTGACCGCACGGAACTCGACCCCGGCTATCTGGACAACGGCAGGCACATATCGGAAATCAAGAAATATCTTGCCCTGTCCCCGAGGATCGACAGCATCACCATCGTTTCCTATGCCTCGCCGGAAGGCCCCTATGACCGTAACGTCTGGCTTGCCGAAGAGAGGGGAAAAACCGCTAAGCAGTTCCTTCTGGACAACGCTCCCGAAGGTTCGTCCCTTACGGCCGACAAGATAAGGCTCCGTCCGCAGAACGAAAACTGGGGCGGGCTGAAAGACGAGATAGAAGAGAACTACCATCTCCAGAACAGGCCAGAAGTGCTGCGCATACTCAACGCCAACGTTTCGGACAACATCAAGAAATGGAGAATCCGCAGACTGGACAACGGATACACCTGGCACTACATAATCGAAAACCACATGCCCCGGCTCAGGCTGGCCACGTGGATATGCGTGTGGGTGGATCCCGCCCTTCCGGCCGTTCCGCAGGCTGAGCCGCAGAGCGCAGAGCTGCTCACGCAGCCGGCTCTCCCGGCAAGGGAATACCCTGTGAAGCCGCTCTACGAGAAGCAGATGATACTTGCGGGCCGCACCAACTTTTTCCTTCCGGCTATGAACTTCGGAGTGGAAATCCCCATAGGCCGCCACATCTCCATAGGAGCGGACTACTATTATCCGTGGTGGCTCGCGGACAACAACAAATACTGCCATGAACTGCTGGCGTGGTTCATCGACGGCAAGTATTGGTTCAACCGTCCCGGCGGAGAATACGAATGGACCAGAGCCGACAAGCTCAAAGGACACGCCGTCGGCGTATATGGCGCAGCCGGATACTATGACTTCCAGTGGAAGAAGAGCGGATACCAGGGAGAATTCGTGGATTTCGGGGTGGACTACACCTTCGCGAAACCCATCGGCCGCAGTAAATGGGCCCGTCTGGAATTCAACGTCGGCCTCGGCTGCGTCCTTACCAAGGCACGCCACTACACCCCCACGTCGGATTATGTGGATCTTGTCAGGGACTTCGGCATAAAGCAGAGATATTATTCATTCTTCGGCCCGACGAGGGCCGGAGTGTCGCTCGTGCTGCCGATAGTCGTCAAACGTCAGGTAAAAGGAGGGGAGAAATGAGAATGAGAAAGATAACGGCCATCATGCTTGCGGTGCTGGGACTGCTGTTCGCCGTCTCATGCCAGAGAAGGCCTTTGACCGACGCGGACTACACCGTGAACATCCGTTTCAACATGGACTACGACATAGTCAACTTCGAAAACCCCGCCGAGCCGGAACTCATGCGAGTGGCTTTCTTCGACCACACTACGGGACGTCTCGTGACCCATGCATTCCTTCCTCCTTCCGGTGGACAGATGAGCGTCGTTCCCGGCAGGATCTACGATGTGCTTGCCTATAACTTCGACACGAGGGTGACCTACATCAACAACGAAAACGACTTCAACAGCATCGTGGCCACCACCAACTCCATATCGGAAAGCTTCAAGAGCAAGCTCCGCAGCCGCGGCACGAGAACGCCGGACACGTCGGCCGAAGAGGATGAGACAATCGTTTACGACCCCGACCACCTCTGGGTAGGCCGGCTCGGCTCGGTGGATCTTCCGCGCAGGTCTGTGGATTCACCGGAGATTACCCTCACCATAGACTGCGCCACGGTGGTCCAGACATGGAAACTTGAAGTGGACAAGATTGAAGGGTCGCAATGGATAGGCTCCATCTCCGCTCTCATAACGGGACTGTCCCGCTACAACAGCATATCCTCCGGAGACCGCTCCCATGACTACGCATCCGTTTTCTTCGACATCAGAAGCATCGGTGCGGACGGAGTGCTGAACACTACGTTCAACACCTTCGGCGCCAGGCCCGGTTCGGGAGAAGGGGCTCAGATCCTTTCGCTCGTCATCACGGACGTTGCGGGCAACGGCTATGTGTTCAACGCCGATGTGTCCGACCAGTTCGTGGACAACCCCGCTCAGATAATAAGAATCAAGACGGACGGGATAGTGATTCCCGAGCCTGAAAAGAAAGACAGCGGCGGCCTCGCGCCTTCCGTGGACGAGTGGAAGACAATCGTATCCGAGATTGTAATCTGACGGGCTGACGGTGAAATACATGACAGATAAAAAGTACATGACAGATAATTTGATAAAAGTTATAGATATGAAAAAGTTTTTAGGAGTTATTCTTGGCGTGGCCGCCGTTGCGGCCTGCTCCAAGTCCGGAGTTGAGTACAGCGAGCCCGGTGAGATTGCATTGAATCCCGTCAACGAGGTCAGCAAGACCAAGGCGACGACCGAGGGGACTACCTTCCCTCAGAACAACATCATCGGAGTTTTTGCCTATCAGCAGGAGCTTCCGGCACAATCCGAAGCCAGGGAGTTCAATGATGCCAATGTGTTTTTGAGCAATGTCCAGTTCAAAAAGGATGTGACGAACTGGGCAGGTTGGAACGGCACGGCCCATCAGCGCTACAACTGGCCGAGATCCGGTTCCATCCTTTTTGCCGCATATTCCCCTTACCGCGAAGGCGATGCGGTAACCCACGCTTTCTCCGCGGACGGCAACACCGTGACAAAGGACGAGCTCTCCGGAGATTTCACCCAGCCTGAGGATATCTCAAAAACTGTGGACTTCCTCTGGAGTCCTGTCACCTCCAACTCCTACAATGTCGGGACTGTGAACATGGAATTCAAACATGCTATGGCATGGATCACCGTCATGGTCAGGTCAAATGACACGGAAAATACCACGATTGACGTGAAGAACCTGACGATAAGCGGAATGAACACCAAAGGCAGTTTCAAGACAAACAAAGGAGATATCTCCTGGACATTGTCATCGGAAGCCGATGACGTCAAGGACATTGTGGCTTACAACAGCGTTTCAGGACAGAGGGTGACAGATTCTTATACTGCAGTGGAGAGCACCGCCAACGGGATACTCGTAATCCCTCAGGATATAACGGATGACATGGTTCTGAAGTTGACATATACATACAAATATAACAACGGAGCCACACCCGATCCCATCACCACCACAAGAGAACTCGCTCTCAAAAACCTTGAAGACAATACGACGGCTCACAACGCCATCACCAGGTGGGAAAACGGAAAGCACTATATAATAGAGATCCAATACGGTGCTTCCAATGAAATCCTGATCAACCCCAGCGTTACCGACTGGACGTCCGTTACGGCTAGCTACACCGAGGGAGCTTCAGCTTCAGACACGGCACCTTCAACAGAATAAAAATGAATGAATCCCCGGAATCCGCAGTCAGCGGACTCCGGGCCTTAAAGAGACAATAAATGATTAACAACAGCATAATAATGAAAAACGCCGCAGTGCTTTTTTGCGTGGCTGCGGCAGTAGCCTGCACCAAAAGCTCCATATCGTATGAAGCTCCGGATCAGGAAATCTCCATCCGTCCTGTGACAAGGGTCTCCCTTACCAAGGCCGCTTTGGAAGCGCAAAAGGTGCCGAATGACTGGAAATTGAACATCTATGCCTATTATGATCAGAACCTTACGGCTGTTCCGCAAACTGGTCTGCAGACAGGCAATTATTCAAATGTGTATTTCGGTCAGAACGGTGCTGCATTTGCCGCTGAAAATACGAATGAGAATACATACTGGGCAGGTGATGGCAAAACATACTATTGGCCGAGGACCGGTTCCATTCTCTTCTCCGGCTATGCTCCCGCACCCTTCACCAACGGAACTATTTCGTATTCGCTCCCTACCAACAGTTTCACGCTGGTCGGGCCTTATGTCCAGCCGGCTCTTGATGCGACCGTGGATCTTCTTTATTCTCCGTATTCGTCGGCAGCCTCATGCGAATCGCATCAGGTAGTTCCCATGGAGTTCAAACATGCCCTTGCGTGGGTAGAATTCACTGCCAGCACGGATAAAGCGTCCGATGACAATGATGTATTCAAAATAACCGGTCTGAAGTTGGAGAAAATGGCATCCAAAGCGAGCGTAGCCACTCTTTCAAGTACCGGAGCCGCGTGGCAGGGGCTTGAATATGATGACTTTACGTTCTTTACTGACGCTTCGGCTTCAGGAAAGGATGTTACCGAAGCAAGCGGAGAAATAGCGGATGTTCCTCAAGCCGGACTTGTTATTCCTGCGGAATTAAAAGATGATATGGTACTTGTAGTCAATTACAAAATGAAGAAAGAAGCGAGTAGCACAAGTAGTTATATTGATCAAACCGTCAGAATCCAGTTGAACGGTTTGGGCTCTCCTTCAATTACCAAATGGGAAGCGGGAAAGCATTACATCTATGATATCACCTTCGGAGCGCTGCAGCCTATCAAAGTGAACCCCACGGTAAAAGAGTGGGAAGAAACAACTCATTCCTCAATTACTGTCTCGGGGGAGAGCGGCTCCGCTTCCGGTACGGGAGAATAAATCTTTATGCACATGAAACTTTCTCCGGTCATAATACTTTCAGCTTTGTCGCTGATGCTTACATCCTGTCTGGACAGAACCAAACTGGATGAGGAGACTGATTACATCAGGTTCGCTCCGGTCATAAGCGAAGGCACCAGGGCCGGAGAAGAAGTTTCTGGCTTTCCCCTCGACGGCAACTTTACCGTCTGGGCATTGTCCGGAGCCGGAGATAAATACCTTGACGGCGCGGTGTGCTCCTACAGCGCATCTCTGGGCTGGACACCTATAGGCAACCCCAAGTGGCCTGCGGGCATGTCGCTGCGTTTCGTGGCCTGCAGCCCGGAAAATCTGTCCGGTGCGGCGTGCGACGGCAATGGAGTCATCACTTTGTCCGGATACACGGTGGACAGGGTGACCGATCCGCTTTTCACGCAGCTCACTCCCGCTCATTCATTCGATGACGGAGCCACTGTCGGACTGCCTTTTTACCATGCGCTTGCGAAAATCGATTTCCGCGTGCTCCATGCTTTGGGAGACGGCGTGAGGGTGAGAGTGAAGCGGATAGAGATAGGCGATGTGTGGATGTCGGGAGATTTCGATTCTTCGGCCATGCCCATGTGGACTCCGTCGGGGGAGAAAAGCGTGCTGAGCGTCTATGACGGCGGCGGCAACGGCACGGAGGTTTCCGCCAAGACTCCCGTCTATGTCGGTGACCGGCGCCTTGTGCTGCCTCAGTCCGGAGAATCTTCCATAAGCGTGACTTTCTCCTTTTCCGATGATGACGGCGAAAGCTGGAGTACTGACGAGAGCGTTACCTCCGTTGTCTCTCTCAAGGAATGGGACGTGGACAGGCACTACACCTACACCCTGACCATAGGTGCCGGACAGTCCGGGCAATCCTATGTTTTGAAATACACTACCGGCATAAGCAGCTGGGACTATGTTCAGCAATAAGAAGATGAGAACAGAAGCGAGAATATTTGCGTTGACGGCGGCTGTCGCCGCAGCGTTGTCATGTACGAAAGAGGCGGCCGGTCCGGATGCGGTCCGGCAGGAGGGGATACGCGTGGCTGCTTTCGCTCCTTCCACCAAGGCTCTTTTCGATGCCTCCTCCTTTGCATCACAGGGCAATGCGGTGCAGGTGTGGGATGTGTATTCCGACAGCCATGCCAACCCTGTCCCTTCCGCATACATAGACGGTGTCTATGCCGTGTCGGACGGGGCGTCCTCTGTCTGGCCTTTCCATACGTCTGCGGACGGTACAGCCGCCGATGCCGTCACCTATTATTGGACAAAGGAAGGCAGGCACAGGTTTTATTCTGTTCTTGCGAAGGACAATTCCGTTACACCGGCCCTTGGCGTACCGGAAACCTGGGCTTTTGACACGGAGCACAGGTTCAATGTTCCTTCAACGACCATGGATCTGAATGCTCCGCAGCTGGACTTTGTCTATTCCGGCATTGCGGAAAGAAATCTGGACAACGGAGACGGCACGGCGGAGGTTCCTCTTGTTTACAGCCATCTTTTTTCCGCCTATGCCTTCACCCTCAGAAATGACAGTTTCGAGGACATCAGGATAGCGGATGTCAAGCTTAAGGTGAACAAAACGGCTTCGGCATCCATAGACTACTCGCCTGCGTGGAGTACTGCGGTTTTGTCTTCTTCCTCTCCTGGGGTGAGCGTCAGCCTTTCG
This sequence comes from uncultured Muribaculaceae bacterium, assembly GCA_964441715.1. Classification (GTDB taxonomy): domain Bacteria; phylum Bacteroidota; class Bacteroidia; order Bacteroidales; family UBA932; genus Cryptobacteroides. The sequence goes on along the minus strand of CAYTYL010000037.1, from coordinate 10,892 downwards.
GAGACCTCGCCTCTTGAAGGAATCGGAGGAGCTGCCACGGATGCATCCCCTTACACCCTTGCGCATGGCGACTACATGGGAGAAGCCATAGATCTCATGCGTGGCGGAGATAAGATTTCCTCACCGGGTGATGAAACCTTGGCAGGCTATGACAATTTCATTTTGGCTTGGCCTCAGACCCTTGAAGGCAAGACGGTTGAGTTTACTCTGCTTGTGAACGAAAACGTGGAGTCGCAGTATTACTGCAAGCTCGCCGGCGGCGGCTGGGCCATTGTCGACAAAGGAGAGGGAAAAGGCTCATACGATGTGGAGGACCCTTCCTTGCCGGAAGATCAATGGCGCTATGTCTATGCCGGAAGATACAGCGGAAGATACGATTTCGTATCGGCCTCTCCGGGAGAATATGAGTATATGACAGTCACTGCCAAGACTGACAGAAGGATTGTCAGAAAGCTGGACCTGTGCAACGTCGGAGGCGTTGCGGAGTGGGAAGCCGGAAGGCGCTACCTTTACAATCTCAGGTACACCGGCGTGGGAATTGACGTCGATGTTGCCGTCATGAAGTGGGACGCCGGTTCCGACTCTGCGCACGGTGACTCCGGAAAACACGGCGGCTCGGCCGTATTCCAATAATCGTTTACAATATATTTTGAGGAGAAAAACGCGATGAGAAAATATATCTTTTTATTGTTTGCACTTACCGCTTTCTTTACGCTTTCCTGCGACAAGGAACCGTCATTTGCCGACGGGTCCGCTGCGGGACGTGATGTCGAGCTGTCCTTGGAAATCTCGTCCGGTGTCATGCCGCAGGTCATAGTCAAGAGCGGTTGGGAGGACAACTCTTCCGCGGAATCCGCCGTGTACAATCTGCGAGTCTATGTCTTCTCTGCCGAAGACGGCTCGCTTGTGGGCTACAGGCTCTTCAACTTCTCGGAACTTTCTTTCGCCGCGGGGTCTTCCCCATATGAAAAGACGGCATCTCTCTCGGGAATAAAGGCAAAAACCGGACAGGTCTATATCTACGCCATTGCCAACAGCACCACTTCTCAGTACTGGGCTGACGGTACGGGCATAGCGAAGATTCGGGATGTCGTCGATATCTCCAATGCCGGATTCACACGCACGGATTTCCTCAAAGCCTATACGACACGTCAGGAAGGCGGATTCAATCCTCTTGACAATGTGTTCATGATGACCGGTTACGTCAACGGAGGCAATCCTGTTACCATTTCGCTTAAAGAAGGCCGTGGCAACTATGGTGAAATCACCTCTCCGTCCGATGCCGATGCCAGGATGCTCAAGCTCTACAAGGTGGTTTCCAAGAATACGTTCGAAGTGAAAGTCGACAATTCAAACGGAGAGAACATCACCTTCTCGCCGGACTATTATGCTGTCTACAATGTGCCTCAGGGATATGGCCTGCTTCCGAAGCTCCCTGCCGATGATGAAGGTTACCGCCCTTCTGCCGCTGCATTTGAGAATTTCACGCGTATCGTTTCCACGTCCATGGAGACTACTTTTTATCTCCCGGAAAATCTTCAGTCCGGCAACATAAAAAACAGGGAGGCGCTTACGGATTTCAAGGCCCGTGAGGCCAATACCTACGGAGAGGGCAATGCCTCTCCCAAAAGCTTTGTCAACGCCCCCGAAAGTTCGACTTATTTTGTGATTTACGGGCGTTACATTTCCAGCAATTATGCGGGAATGGTCAGCTATACGGTGCATCTCGGAGATTTCTCGAAGGATGTCACTGACTTCGATGTCACGAGGAACTATTCCTACAAATATACGATTACCATCAAGGGAGCATCCGAGTTCGTCGCGGAATGCGAAAAGGAAGGAGACGATCCGGGTTCTGAAGGCACTTTGGTCAATTTCCGGGAAGGGACTGTGTATCAGCTTGACGCCCACTACGAGTCGAGGGTGCTTAGGTTGGAGAAGGCGGAAACGGATGATATCATGAACAGGGCGGGAGGTCTGATGTTCAGGGTCGCCACCGCGTTCTGCGACGGCAAGCAGCTTCTTGTAAAGGATGACGGAGTGTATGACTTTACTTCGCCGGACAAATCCAAGCTGTGCGGGTTCGATGAAAATGGTCAGCCTACGGACCTGACGAAGCTGTATAATTCAGGCGAGGCGGATTTCAACTGGGTGCGGTTCGTCAAGAATACCACGGAAAACAAGATTGCGGCAGACCGTGCCATAAGCGATGTGTGCAAGTATCCCGGCACGGCAAATACGAAAAATGTATTCCAGATTCTGAGCGACATATACAAATCTGAAAAGAAAGGCGGTACCGATGACTTCTTCGATGTTGATGAAGGCGGGGAGAAAGTGGCGTATGTGTCCGTTTTCGTTGACGAGAACTACTATCCCGAAAAGGCCTGGACGGAATATGTCAACAAGGATACGCCCCGAGTCATGTACCTGTCAAGCACTTCGTATGAAGTCAGCAAGGACGGCCACAGTGCCTACTCCAATCCTAAGTATGTTCTGGCACAGCGCTCCATCTGGACATTCTATAAAAAAGATCAGTCGTTGATACCTTTTGGCATCGAGACCGTCAATGAGGAACAGTCCGTTTCAGGATTCTCTTTCTATATCGGCAGATCCGGTAATGTCGGCATCTCCTCTTCCGAAGGGTATGCTGCGGCAGACGCCATATTGAAGAACAGTGCCTATCTGAATGCCGGATATTATTCTGGCAGTACATACAATAAAGGAAGCCAGGATCTGTATGAGAATATCTACAAGGCCTGTTACAGCAGAAACCGGGATGAAAACGGAAATGGTATCATAGATTCCGATGAACTAAAATGGTATCTGCCAACCATCCGTGAACTCGTAGGTGTCTGGATTGGCGAGGATATTATGCTTGCCGAGGCGAAACTTTTCAGCGGGACTGAAAGCGCATGGTCTGAATATGATCGTTTGGGTGAAACTGACGACAGAAAGAAATTCCATTATTTTTCAGCTACAAATGACAGCAATGGGCGTAATCCTTTGATTTTGTGGGCGGAGGAAGGCAGTTCGACTTCATGGAAAAGCGGAGGCTCATGGTCTGACGCAACTTTGGTCAGGTGCGTAAGGACACTTGAGAGCGGAACATCGGATTCTCCGAAATACGGAAGAAGAAGTCATGACCATTTTGTGAACTATACGCCAGAAGCGGATGGTACTACTGTGATAGATGTCAAGATTGACGATGCTGTCCTGCGTTCCTATTCGGCTTCTCCGATGGCTCCTTCTTTTGAACGCGGGGAAGCCTCTTCCAATAAGCTGTATTCGCGTTTTCAGATGGCTGCCGAGAATCTGAGAGATGAAAGCCATCCTGCTGTCGGCAACCATCTGGCCGGAGGGACTTATTCCCGTGGGGAAGTGGCGAACTCCGGAAACGGAGGTGAGTTCATCTCCTCACAGGATGATGTGTGCTTCAAAGCCATGGGAGGCGCATGGAGAGTTCCTAACCAGAAGGAACTCATACTGATGTCTTTTTCCGATGACATCATTAATACATATGCGAATAACAGGAACAATGGCAATACATGGATGAATGCCAGGATCTGGTCCGCCACAGTCTTCACAGCAACATCCAGAACAGGCAATTACAATTACTCAAAAGCTCGTAGCGGGGTTTATAATATTGAGTTTTCCGGAGGAAACATCTCCATGTCTTTGGATAACTACAATGGGTACAGTAAAAATTACGTGCGCTGCGTAAGGGACATCCGCCGTTAGTGCGCTTCGCATCATGCCTGCTATGTAACTCGGTATTAGATTTAAACCGCCGCGTCAAACGATACGGCGGTCGCTTTTATCTGATTATCCTCTTGATGCTGTTGGCTTCGGTGATCAGTTTCCGCACAGCATCCTCGTCGCTGTCGGAGATGGCTTCACGGAATTCTTTCATCTTTTCTATGTAGGTGTCTATGACCCTTAGCACGTTGTCCCTGTTCTGGCTCAGGATGGGGGCCCACATGTCGGGGCTGCTCTTGGCCAGACGGACTGTGGAGGAGAAACCTCCGGATGCGAGGTCGAAGATGTGTTTTTCGTCTTTCTCCTTGTCCAGCACGGTGAGCGCGAGCGCGAAGGATGTGACATGTGAGATGTGGGACACGTAGGCCGTGTGCACGTCATGGCTGGAGGAGTTCATGTAGATGACCCTCATGTTCAGCGCCTTGTACAGTTCTTCTATCTTCTGCACCGCCCATGGCGCCGACTCTTCGCTGTCGCAGATGATGCAGGCCCTGCCGTCGAACAGGCCGGGCATGGCCGCCCACGGGCCTGAGTATTCCGTGCCTGCCATGGGGTGAGTGGCTACATAGTTCCGTCGCAGAGGGTGGTAGCGTGAGACGTCGGCAAGTTTTTCCTTGGTGGAGCATACGTCTATCACTATCTTTCTGCCGCATTCCTTTTCGGCAAATCTGTCCAGCAGCTTGGGAAGCATCCGCACGGCTGCGCCTACGGGAATGGCAATGACCACGATGTCGCTTTCGTCCGCACATTCTTCGGGCGTGACAACTTTGTCCACGAGTCCTATTTTCTCCGCTGCGGCTGCGTTTACGCTGTCTGACTCCACGCCGAGAATCCTGTCGGCAAATCCTCTTCTTTTCAGGTCTATGGCCATGGACCCTCCTATGAGTCCGAGGCCTACAATTCCAACTGTCATATCTGCTGTTCCGTATTTACGGGACTAATTTAGGAATTAATCGCAAACTCCCGCGCAATTGTGCCGAAATCAGTTCATAGCATTCAAAAAAATCCGGTGACGGGCACCGGATTTTTAAGTTTGAATTGCTGATCTACAGACTCTTGGGAGAGTAGATGGAGTCCCACCATGAGGGGTCGTCCTGCAGCCATTTTGCGAACCATGCCCAGATGGTGTCCTGCCATTCGAGACGTTTCTTGTACTGGAGGATATGGTGGTTTTCTCCTGTTACGGCCACGAATGCGGTTTCTTTGCCGAGAAGCTTCAGCGCCGTGAACATCTGCACGCTCTCGTTGAAGGGAACGTTGGTGTCGGAGTCGCCGTGGACGAACAGAATGGGAGTGTTCACTTTGTCGGCCCTGTACAGAGGGCTGTGGTCGACATAGAGCTCCTTGTCGGACCAGGGATAGCTGTTGGCCATGGACGTTTCGCTGTAGGTGTAGCCCCAGTAGCCGAATCCCCAGTAGCTGGTATGGTCGCTGATGCCGGCGTGTGAGACCGAGCAGGCGAAGAAGTCGGTGAGGGTGGGCATGTACTGTGACATGAATCCGCCGTATGATGCACCTATGCATCCGACTTTCTTTTCGTTGACGAAAGGATGCTCTTCGCAGAACTTCTTTGCGCCTTCGATTATGTCCTGTGCCGGGCCGTCACCGGCTGTGTTCACATGTCTTGCGGACCATTTCTGGCCGTTGCCCGTGGCTCCGCTGGGTACGGCGACTATGTACACCACATAGCCGAGAGCGGCGTAGGCGTGGTGGGGATAGCGGCTCTCGAAGTTGCGGCTTGTGGGGCTGCATCCGCCGTAGTAGTTCACGATCATGGGGTATTTCTTGGAGGCGTCGAAGTGGGGCGGCAGATAGTAGCGTCCGTACACCGTCTCTCCTTTGGAGTTCTTGAAATTCCATTCGTGGCATTCGCCGAGCTCGACATCTTTCAGGATTCCGGCGCTGAGGTCTTCTTTAAGGGAGGATTTGCCGTTCCTGGTGTCCAGGGTGTACAGCCTGTCGGAGTTCATGGCTCCCTGTCCGTAGTAGGCGATTACCGGAGCTGCCGATGCTGCCGACAGTCCGTTCACGAGGTCCTCGCTTGTGGGAATCTGTTCTGTCTTTCCGCTGCGCGGGTCCATGCGGTAGAGGCTGTAGAGGTCTTTGTTTTCGGCCGTGAAGTAAATCTTTCCGTCATATCTGCACCAGTCCGAAGATTTCACGTTGGGGTCGAAATCTTTGGTCATGGGGCGGATTTTCTTTGTGGCGAGGTTCATGATATAGAGCTGCTGGTCGGTCATGCTCGGGGTCTGCCCGGGATCGACGTTCTTGCCTATGCCTCCGAACGCTTCCGGAGAGCCGCCAAGGAGTATCTCCTTGCCGTCGGGGGAGAACTGTGCGGATCCCATGAAGCCGTCTCCGTCGACAAGAGTTTCAGCCTTGAGCGTTTCCATGTCGAGGAGGTACAGGTAGCTGAGCGTGGTGGGGCGTTTCGTGAGCCTGGCCTTGCTGACCTGGAGGAGGGCGTATTTCCCGTCAAGGGAGATGTCCGAGATGTAGGCGTTGTTGTAGCCGTAGACCAGCCGCTGCAGCACGCCGTCCTTTAGGCTGTATTTGGCGGGGTACGAGCGGTTGCGCCATCCGGGCTGACGGTCGTCGGGGACTATTATCTGGTATATTTCTTCTCTTTCCTCAGGTCCTTTCTGCTGCAGGGTGTAGAGCAGGTAGTCTTCGGAGGGGGCTATCGTGAACCAGCCTTCCGGGATGTCCTCGGCGAGTGTCTCGCTTTTGCCCGTGGCGGGGTCGACGGCTGTGAGCCTGAGTCCGGAAGCCGTTCTCTCGGTGTAGTAGTATTTGTTGGAGACGGGCATCCATGAGATGTTGCCGGCGTTGTCCTTTATCACTTTGCCGGTGGCGGTCTCCATGAGCTTGGAGCTTCTCGCGCTGTTGCCTCCTTCGAATGTAGTGTTGTAGGAGACGATCATGTATTTGCCGTCCGGCGATACGGACACTCCCGAATAGCGTGTGCCGAGGAGTACGTCCTTCATGCCGTAAAGGTGTTTTCCGCTTGTGGACACGCTCAGGCTGCCGTCCTTGTCGGTTTCCACGGTCACCGTCAGGCCGGGGTTCTTGTCAGGGGTGGAGATGTAGCGGATTTCTACAATGTGGGTCGCGGGGCTGAGCTTGAGCTCTTTTCCGGCCGCTTTGCCGTCCACATAGACTTTGTAGCTGTCGGGGCCTTCCACTTTGAGTACGGCTTCGGTGTATCCCGTGTTCTGCAGAGAGAATCCGGCTATGTTCAGCGCCGGTCCGCCGCCGTATGTGGGCAGTGCCGAGGCCTGCACCTCTCCGGCGTTCTTCAGGTCACCTGCGGAAACGGGAGTTTCCAGAGCGTAGGTGATGTCGAAGGGTTTTGAGTTGACGTCCACGCTGTCCGTCATGAATGGAGTCTTCACCGGGTAGGGGCCGGCGTAGCGGAATGTCTTCACCGTGATTGTCTCCGCCGATGCCGCAAGGAGACCGGCCAGGGCGAATGCCGCTGTCATCAGTAGTTTTTTCATCTTGTAGAAATGGTTTTTTTGCCGGGCTTCCGGGAGCTCGGATTTTCTAAGTTACCTTTGCGGAACGGATTCTCCAAATATTTTTTATATTTAGCCAAACATTTTGGCCATGAACAGTAGAAAAATTCTCGCGGCTGCCATCTTTTCTGCCGTGTTTGTTTCGGGCCTGGACATGTCCGCCAGGGCGGACGGCGATGAGGCCAGGCTTTTGCGTTTCCCTTCCACCAACGGCAAAGAGGCCGTCTTTTCCTATGCCGGAGATCTTTTCACCGTTCCGCTTTCCGGAGGGGAGGCCGTGCGGCTCACTTCCCATGTGGGGTATGAGGCATTCGCCCGATATTCGCCTGACGGGAAGCAGATCGCGTTTACCGGGGAATATGACGGGAACAGGGAAGTCTATCTTATTCCTGCCGCCGGAGGCGAGCCTGTGAGGCTGACCTACACTGCCACCAATTCCAGGGATGACATGGGAGACCGCATGGGCCCCAACAATATTGTCATGGGCTGGACTCCTGACGGGGAGTATGTCATCTACAGAAACAGGAGCGGGG
>CAYTYL010000037.1:310-3075 GCA_964441715.1 uncultured Muribaculaceae bacterium | reverse complement strand
TCCTCTTCCCGAGGGCGGATTCTGCAGCTATTCGCCGGACGGCTCGCGTCTTGCCTACAACAGGGTCATGAGGGAGTTCCGCACGTGGAAGTATTACCGCGGCGGCATGGCGGACGACATATGGGTCTATGACGGCAAGAAAGTGGAGAGGATAACCGACAGCCCCGCCCAGGATGTTTTCCCCATGTGGATTGGGGACAAGATTTATTTCGCTTCGGACAGGGACATGACCATGAACCTTTTCGGATACGACACCGTGACGGGCAAGGTGTCCAAGCTTACGGATTTCAAGGATTTCGACGTGAAGTTTCCGTCCGCCGGAGGCGGGGTGATAGTGTTTGAGAATGCCGGGTTCCTCTACAAGTTCGACCCCGCCGTCGGGAAGGCGGAAAAGGTGAATGTTTCGCTTTCTTCCGATTTTGTCTATGCCAGGGCGGAGCGTAAGTTTCTCGGAGGCCGTGCGGACATGGCTTACAGCTTGTCTCCGGACGGGCGTAGGGCGGCTGTCACTTCCCGGGGTGAAGTTTTCGACATTCCTGTTGGAAAGGGCGTTACCAGGAACATCACGAAATCTCCCGGCTCCAATGACCGCGGTGCGGCATGGAGTCCGGACGGCCGTTTCATAGCCTTCATAGGCGATGCGACCGGAGAGACGGAGGTGTATGTCTACGATGTCGCCGCCGGAGGTGTTCCCAGGCAGCTTACCAAAAAAAATGATACCTACATCAGGAGTCTGATGTGGACTCCTGACGGCAGGAACATTCTCTATACGGACAGAAAAAACCGTCTTGTGTCGGTGGATGCGGCTTCCGGTATGCGGAAAACCCTTCTCCAATGTCCTGAGCGCGAGCTTCGTCTTCCGTCTGTTTCACCGGACGGCAAGTGGCTGGCCTACACCAGGCCTGCGTCCAACAATATGAGCGTGGTTTACCTTATGGAAGCAGCTTCGGGGAAGGAATATCCCGTCACCGAGAAGTGGTACGATTCTTCTTCTCCCGTTTTCAGTTCCGACGGCAGATTCCTTCTGTTCTCGTCCGAGCGGGATCTTGTCCCCATCTACAGCAGCGTAGAGTGGAACTATGCCTACGGCGACACTTCGGGCCTGTACATGACCATGCTCGCCTCGGACACTCCGTCTCCTCTTCTTCCGGGCGACAGCGAGTCTTATCCTTCTTCCGGCAGGGCTGATGAGTCCGGCGTTTCGGCAGGCGGCCCGTCCGATGCCGTTCCGGCGGTTTCGGTACGTGTCGACCCCGAAGGGCTTGCGGACCGTATCGTGAAACTGCCTTTCAAGGGGAGCGTCATACATTGCGACGGCGGCAAAGTGTGGTACAGGGCCGGAGGTTCTGTCCAGGTTTACGATTTCAAGTCTGCCAAGAGTTCCAAATGCTCCGATTCCATGCTCTATTACAGAAGCGGAGACAAGTTTGCTCTTGTGCGTGACGGCGGCGTCGTGAAAGCCGTGAATTTTCCTGCGGATGCGGCAGGCGGCGGAGAGAGTCTCTACACTGCGGACATGTATGCCCAGGTGGATTATTCTCAGGAGTGGCCTGAAATTTTCGATGAAGTGTGGCGTGCTTTCCGCGACGGGTATTATCTGGAGAACATGCACGGCAGGGATTGGAAGGCGATAAAGGAGAAATATGCTCCTCTTGTGCCGTATGCCAAGACCAGACTGGATCTCAATTATGTCATCGGAGAGATGATTTCCGAGCTTGCCAGTGGCCATGCCTACGTCAACCCCGGTGAGTACCCCAAAGCTCCGAGGGCGGATATGGGCCTGCTCGGCGCGAAGCTGTCAAAGGACAAGGGCTATTTCCGCATCGACCACATCTATGCCGGTGCTCCCTACAGGGAGGAACTGCGTTCTCCTCTGACGGAACCGGGCATGAATGTCAGGGAAGGGGAGTATATTACGGCGCTGGACGGCGTGTCCCTGAAAGATGTCGACAACATCTACAGGCTTCTTGTCGGCAAGGCGGGGAGAAGCGTGGAACTGACGGTTTCCCCGTCCGCTTCAGAGGGCGGCAGGAAGATTGTCGTCCGTCCCGTGGCGGACGAGTATCCTCTGGAGCACTATGAATGGGTGCAGCGCAACATCGCTCTGGTAGATTCTCTTTCAGGCGGTAAGGTCGGCTATATCTATGTTCCCGACATGAGTGCGGAGGGGCTCAACGAGTTTGTACGCTGGTATTATCCCCAGCTTGACAAGGAGGCCCTCATAATCGACGACCGTGTGAACGGCGGCGGCAATGTTTCCCCCATGCTGATTGAAAGGCTCATGAGGGTTGCCTACCGGATGACCATGAGACGTGGCTCCACTGTGACCGGGACGATTCCGGAGGGAACCCACACAGGACCCAAGGTGCTGCTCATCAACAAGTATTCCGCATCGGACGGAGACTTGTTCCCGTGGAGTTTCAAGGCGAACAACCTGGGTACGGTCATCGGCACCAGGACATGGGGCGGCATAGTGGGCATCAGCGGCTCTCTTCCGTACATGGACGGGACCGATGTGCGGGTGCCTTTCTTTACCAATTACGATGCCCGGACGGGTGAGTGGATAGTCGAGAACCATGGCGTGGATCCGGACATAGAGCTGGACAATGATCCTGTGCGTGAGTATGCCGGTGAGGATCAGCAGCTTGAAAAGGCTGTGGAGGTTGCTTTGGAGCAGATAAAGACGCAGCGTTCCCATAAGGATCTTCCCGGCGTTCCCGCTCCCCGCACCTTCAAGGATCTCGGTCTTCCCGAAAGCTGGTAAT
>CAYTYL010000037.1:0-300 GCA_964441715.1 uncultured Muribaculaceae bacterium | reverse complement strand
TCTTGGCAGAATGCCCTTGCTGCTTTCGCCTCCATGCGCTCGGCCTTGGCAGAGTCGGGCGCTCCGGAGATGACGCTTGATGAAATCAATGCTGAAATCAGGGAGGTTCGGAATGCCCGTCGCAGGTAAGTTATTTGCTGTCGCGACCTAAGTTTGCCTTCCCGAAAGAGCAGATCGATATTCTCGTTTCAGCGTTCAGGGATTTCGGAAAGAATATTTTTCGGACTGAGGCTTCCGATGAGTTTTTCCCTAAGAAACCATACGTCGTTACCCCTGCAGAAATGGTTAAAATCCTTAAGC
>CAYTYL010000036.1:0-18054 GCA_964441715.1 uncultured Muribaculaceae bacterium | reverse complement strand
AAATACATTGTTGAGGCGGAAGACGAAGAGAGTAGCGATATACAAAGCATATATAAATCTTTACTCGATGTGATTCCCTCCCCCTTTCTTCTGATTTGTCCGGTTTATCAGGATTGGGGGCATCTTGTAAATTAATTCTGTTTCGCTTATTTTTGTAAAACAAGATGTAACATCAATGAACAACCGTTTTTCACAATTTCTCGCTGCTGAAAATATCTCACAGTCACAGTTCGCCGAAAGACTCGGAGTCACCCGTGCCAGTGTGTCACATATCGTATCGGGAAGGAACAAACCTGGAAATGATTTCATTTTAAGCCTCATGAATGCATATCCGGATTTGAATATAGAATGGATATTGGCCGGGAAGGGAAAAATGTACAAAACCAAGAGTATCGAGAGTGAGCCTCAGCAGCGCATAATGACAGCGGAAAGCGGAAACGAAGCATCCGCAGACAGTAATCAGACTGAAATCCGTTCTGATGAGGCAGAACATCTTTTCAGCAATCTGTCCCAGCCTTCTCCTCAGGAACAGGATACTGCCCAGGAGCCGCCCGTTTCCGACAAACATGACGGGATGTATGACTCCCCTTCGGCTGACGACTCCCATGCACCGGATGACTTCCCTGCCATGCAATCGATTGAAAAAAAGAGAGTTATTGAGAAGATAATTGTTTTTTACTCAGACGGGACATTCATGGAAATCCGATAATTCCGTTCTTCCTTCGGAAATTTTTTCTGAAAAACAGTCGGTTATCTCGACGGGGCTTTATATTTTTGTCTTAAGATATAAGATCCAGAGATGCTGTACAGAAAGATCATACTTCCGTTTTTCTCAAGGCTCAATCCGAAAAACGCCCGGACCATAATATATCGTTGCCTCAACTTTCTGAACAGGTTCCGTATAACAAGGTATCTCATAAAACTTCTATTCTACAGATCCTTTCCTTCCTTGAAAAAAGAAGTTTTCGGCATAAAGTTCACGAATCCGCTCGGACTCGGGTCCGGATTCGACATTAATGCAGATTATTGCGACATCATAAGCAGTATCGGGCTCGCTTTCGTAGAAGTCGGACCATTGACTCCGCTTCCGGAAAAGAATCCCCCTTTTGAAAACAAGGGAGTGCTTGCAGCCATCTCCAACCTCAAGAAAGTCCGTACTTCTGCGATAATCGCTGCCGATGTCGCATATAACAGCTCTTCAACAGAGGATAAGATCGGCTCTGAGATGGAAAAGTCCATAGCGATGCTCTATGATTTCGTGGACATGTTCGTAATCAACGCCACCTTGCCGTCCGCGGAAACGGAACGCTCTCCTCTTGAGGACCCCGAAACCCTTGAAGATGTGATGGATACGGTTCTTGAGGGACGAATGTCCATGGACAGCATGAAACCCATACTCATCAAATTGGATCCGGGAATAGCGAAAGACCAGCTGAATGCCATACTGGATTATTCCATGCGTTCCGGAGTCGACGGCATAGTTGCCGGATATGCGGACAGCCATCATGGCAGGCAATTCCATTTCACAGACAATCTCGAATTCATCAGGTACATAAGCTCCTACACAAAAGGAAGGCTTGAAATAATAGGATGCGGAGGGATTCTCCGGCCGGAAGGAGCCTGCGAAATGCTTGAAGCGGGAGCTTCGCTCGTTGAACTTTACACCGGCCTTTTCAAAGAAGGGCCGCGTCTTGTACGCAAGACACTTAAATATTTGGAAGACAAGAACTCTAAAGGAAAAAACGATGATTAACGCTTCGATTTGCACAATAGGTGACGAAATACTTATCGGGCAGATAGTGGACACAAACTCCTCCCTCATAGCACGGTCCATAGGAACGCTCGGGATAAAGACAACACGCATGCTTTCAATAGCCGACAACAGGGAAGAAATAATCTCGGTGTTGTCAGAAGAACTTGCATCCAATGACATAGTCTTTACCACAGGAGGTCTTGGACCGACAAAGGATGACGTGACCAAGCAAGCCCTGATGCAGCTCAGCGGAAGCGGAAAACTTGTAGAAAACAAGGCGCAGGCAGCCAAAATAAAAGAGCTGCTCGCTTCAAGAGGAAGACTTGACAGACTCGACATCAATAAAGCTCAGGCTTATGTACCGGACAATTGCGAAGTAATTGTAAACAGGTACGGCACTGCCCCCATAATGGTGTTCCGCATCAGCCCGGAAAGATTCGGCCACCCGGTGACTCTGTATTCAATGCCCGGCGTGCCGTTTGAAACAGAAGATGCCATTCCCGATGTGTTGGCCGACATCGCCGAACATCAAGGTATCTCTGCTATAAGCCACGGAAATATAATGACTTATGGAATAGCGGAATCCGCTTTGTCCAAAAAGATAGAGAACTGGGAGGACAGCCTGCCTCAAGACATGCATCTTGCCTACCTGCCCGATCCCAAACGTGGAGTCAAATTGAGGCTGAGCGTCTATGGCGGAGATGACAATGAAAACGGGGTCAGGATAAAGTCGAAATTCAAAGAACTTGTCCCGATACTGGGAGACAACATATACTCATTCGAAGAAGACAGCCTGGAACATGTGCTTGGAACCCTGCTCAGGAAAAGCGGCAAAACACTTTCAGCTGCGGAATCCTGCACCGGAGGTGAAATTTCCCACATGATCACTTCCGTACCGGGCTCGTCCGACTATTATCTCGGCTCTGTCACTTCATATGCGATTCCCATAAAGGAAAAGATACTCGGCGTAGCCGAATCGACGATAAAGGAGAATGGAGTCGTAAGCTCACAGGTCGCCGCCGAAATGGCCGAAGGAGTTCGCAAAATCATGGGAAGCGATTACTCTGTGGCCACCACCGGCTTTGCCGGACCCGGAGGCGGAGATGAACGATACCCGGAAGGAACGGTATGGGTGGGAGCAAGTTCAGAACATGGCACCGAAACTATGAAATTCGAATATCACAACGATCGTGAACGCAATATCGAACGCTTTGCCGCCTCTGCGCTGTTTTTTCTGCTTAACAAAGTGAAAAAAGAGATACAATATTGACACCCAAGCAATAAAACATAAATATTACAGCCTGTAACATTAATGTTACAGGCTATTTTGTATACAAATCTCAGCTTTTCTCAACCTCTTCGAACACTGCAAGGAAGTTTTCTCCCGCAATTTTGTCTATCGCATCTTCATTGTATCCTCTTCTGCGCAGTTCCTCAAAAACCAGAGGCATACATGATATATTGTCCATCCCGGCCGGAGTGATCTCTATGCCGTCAAAATCGCTGCCGATTCCGACATGGTCTATTCCTCCTACATTTACCGCATGGTCGATATGATCTGCTATGTCCACAACTCCCGGAAGGCTTGACTCAGTAAAGTGCCCGGCAAGAAAGCATGGATAGAAGTTGATCTGAATGACCCCTCCCTTGTCGGACATTTTCCGTATCATGTCATCGCTCATGTTGCGCGGGTTGCTGCAAAGAGCCCGACAGCATGAATGTGTGGAAACTATCGGCTTGTCAGAATATTTCAGACAGTCATAGAAAGTTTCATCAGACACATGGGCGACATCTATCATCATGTGAATCCGGTTCATTTCTTTGACTACCTCCACACCGAAAGGACTCAACCCATGCCAATGCCGCCCCTCTGCCGCCGCATCGGCTATGGCGTTGTCTCCATTGTGTGTCAACGTCATATATCTGACTCCCATATCGTAGAAAAGACGCAGCAAAGAAAGGGAATCTCTTACAGGAGAACCGTTTTCCATACCGAACAATATGGATATCAATCCTTTGGCCTTGTTGTTTCGGATATCTTCCGTGGAAAAAGCCTGGCAGATATCTTCAGAGTTTGCTTTTATGGCATCCTTGGCACGGGCAAGCATTTCCAAGGCATAGCTCGTAGCTTTGTCGGAAACAAACTCCGCCGGAATGTACAAGGCAAAAAAAGCAGCGTCAATACCGCCTTTTTTCATCTTCGGAATATCGACCTGAGCTCCCGGATTGTCAACGGAAATATTCCGGCCCCTCATAATGGCCGAAGGAGTATCGCAGTGAGAATCGATTGTCATCATAGCCCGGATGATATGCGTGAAACCGAGGAGTTCTGAATTCTGACGATATCCACGACAGGAGACCCGGAATAGCTCAGCAGGCTTCCTCCTTTCAGTTCTATTGACAGATTGTCAGCTGCGTCAATATAGGTCTTGCATGCATTCGAACCGACGACTTTTACATCATCGGCCGAAAAATCTTCGGCATGGACTTCCCTGCCCGCCGCCGTCAGATTAAAATCTGCCGTCGCCCCGGAAAGCTTAAGCCTGGATGAATTGTACACTGACACTTCAGCAGTTTCAGAAGAACCGTTTATATCCAGCACCGATGTCCCGTTGGCCTGTATGGATAAAGTCTTGCAGTGCTGTTTCAGCGACACCTCGGCCATATTGGCGGAATTGACGGACAAGTTGCCGGCCTCGACGTCCGCGGATTGGAGCCTGGCCTTCTTTGAAACGGTAAGCGTCGCTGACGAGGCCTTGAGGCCGAGCCCCGAGAGTGAAACGTTGTCCGTTATGTCCAGCATGAACTTGTCGGTCTCTACAGAAAAACCGTCCGCATCAATGGACGCACTTCCGGAAGCGACTATCGAATTGACTGACGGAGCATATATCGTCAGGACTATGCTGTTCCCGGAACCGTCTGTACCGCCGACAAGCTTTTTCAGGCCGGATGCATCGAAGCCTTTTTTAGTAAACGATGCCAGCAGAACATCTCCTTTCAGAAAGACATGCACCTCCTCTTTGATTTCTTCCGGACAAGTCCACTCAGCACCATAATAGTCGGCCTTCTCCATTTTGACATCAAAACCTCCTTCTATTTCCACAGCTTCGAAACCGCCGGGGAAATTCTGTTCCGCCTTGAAGCCGCGATCCTGGGCCAGCAGTTCCGCGCAGGATAAAGCA
The DNA here is from genome assembly GCA_964441715.1 of uncultured Muribaculaceae bacterium. Lineage (GTDB taxonomy): Bacteria > Bacteroidota > Bacteroidia > Bacteroidales > UBA932 > Cryptobacteroides. The sequence goes on along the minus strand of CAYTYL010000036.1, from coordinate 13,119 downwards.
CAGCTTATGATAACAACGGCCAAATGTTTAACATTCATATATATCACTTTATTCATTAAGTCCTGCCCACTCTTCCGTCTTAGCATCCACATCCCTTTTCAGCTCAAGGTACTCACGGGTCAACTCCATAATGTCATCCTCTTTTCCGGGAGCGGCCAGAAGAGCTTCTATTTCTTTCATCCTCTTCTCCTCTCTGGAGATTTCCGATTCCAGGAAACTTATTCTGTTCCTGATCTTTTTTTCTTCTTTTGAAAGCGCCTTTCCGCTTTCATACCTTAGCTTGGCATCGCTTGAAACCTGCTCGACCTTCGGCATCTGCTGCTGAGGAGCTCCTCCGGGAAAACGCCTTTCGAGTTCATGGAGATTCTCTATCTTGCGCCGCATAAGGAATTCTTCAATTCCTTCGAGATGCTCCTTGACCCGGCCATCTCTGAACTCGTACATCTTGTCCACAAGACCATCGAGAAAATCCCTGTCATGGGAAACGACAATCAACGTGCCGTCATAGGCTTTGAGAGCCTGTTTGAGTATATCCTTGGACTTTATGTCCATGTGGTTTGTCGGTTCATCAAGGGCAAGCAGGTTGTATGGCTCAAGCATAAGCTTGGCCATCCCGAGCCTGGCCCTTTCTCCTCCGCTCAGAACGGAAACTTTCTTGTCTATGTCCTCGCCCCTGAAAAGGAATTGAGCCAGTATATCCCGTATTTTCGTCCTGATTTCGCCTGTGGCGACATCGTCCAAGGTACTGAACACGGTTTTATCCTTGTCGAGAATATCTTCCTGATTCTGGGCAAAATAGCCTACGTTCACATTATATCCGAGCCTTGCGCTTCCGGCCAATGGCTGAAGCTGGTTCATGACCACACGCATAAGGGTAGTCTTTCCCTCGCCGTTCCTTCCTATGAGTGCGACCTTTTCTCCACGTCTGATTTCTATGTCGGCATGGGAGAAAACCACCTTCTGCGGGTAGCCGGCCGACAGATCCTCAGCCTTGAAAACCACGTCGCCGGAACGCGGTGCCGGAGGGAACTTCACCGTAAGCTGTGCATTGTCCGTCTCATCCACTTCTATCCTGTCGATTTTTTCCAGAGCCTTGATTCTGGACTGGACCTGATTGGATTTTGTGGGCTTGTATTTAAACCTGGCTATGAAATCCTCCGTCTTCTCTATCATCTTCTTCTGATTTTCATAAGCCGCCATCTGCTGAGCCATCCGCTCCTCCCTCAGTTCGAGGTACTTTGAATAAGGGACTTTGTAATCGTGGATTTTTCCAAGGACTATTTCCACGGTACGGTTGGTCACATTGTCCAGAAAACGCCTGTCATGGGAGACCAGCATCAGAGAACCCTTGTAAGCCTTCAGATAGTCTTCCAGCCATTCGATGGATTCTATGTCGAGATGGTTGGTAGGTTCATCGAGCAAGAGGACATCAGGAGACTGCAGGAGGATCTTTGCAAGTTCAATCCTCATGTTCCATCCTTGGCTGAAGGTTTCCGTATGTCTGAGGAAATCATCCTCTCTGAAACCCAGACCCAACAGAGTTTTCTCCGCACGGACCTCAGGCGGATCGGAGTGGTCCATGGATATCCTGTCATTTACTTCACCGAGACGGTTGATAAGAGACATGTACTCTTCGGATTCATAGTCAGTCCTTCCGGCCAGTTCAGAGTTGATTTCTTCAAGCTCCGCTTCCAGGGCGTTTCTTTCGTCAAATGCCGTCATGGCCTCATCAAGAACGCTGCGTCCTTTATGATGCTCCATTATCTGGGGAAGATAGCCTATTTTCAGATGTGAAGGCATGTCTATATGGCCCGATGTGGGAGTCTGAAGACCGCAAATCAGTTTCATCACGGTAGATTTTCCCGCACCGTTCTTTCCCACAAGCCCGATCTTGTCTTTTTCGCTTATGTGGAAACTTATCCCGTCCAGAAGATTGAATGTCCCGAAGGAAACTGTCAGATTGCTTATAGATATCATAGATTCATTTCTTGTTGTTTCCGCACAGCAGTATTCCTCCTTCATACAAAAGGTACAGCGGAACGGCGGCAATTACCATGGACAAAGGGTCGGCAGGTGTTATTATCGCTGAAACAATCAGAATAGCGACAACAGCATATTTGCGGGCCTTCACCATATCGCTGCGGTTTATCACGCCCAACCTGGAAAGCAATGCCGTCACGGCAGGATACTCGAACACGAGACCAAAAACGAAAACAAGTGATGTAAAAGTGGAAATATAAGATTTTAAAGATATGGTATTCAATATATAGTCACTAACTTTATAGTTCATGAAGAACTCCAGCACCAGCGGAAGAATCAGAAAATATCCGACGGCAATTCCGGCATAAAAAAGCAGTGCGGCTGATAAAAAAGATGCCTTTGCCGCCTTCCTCTCCTTCTCGTACAAAGCAGGTACTATGAATTTCCAGATCTCAAACAGCACGTAGGGGCAGGCAAGAATCAGTCCCGAAATGAAAGACACGCGCAGATGCACAAAGAACTGGGCCGACATCTCATAATTGACCAGCTCCATGCTGAATTGCGAACCTGTCAGTCTGTAGAACGGGAAGTCCGTTCTTGTAGGCCACAAAAGGATTCCGTCGAATACAATTGATTTAAAACAGAATACGAAAACAGCGGAAACCGTTACGGCGGCAACGGACCTGAGAATCGTGCCGCGCAATGCCTCAAGATGATCCCAGAATGTCATCCTGACATCACCGCTCATCCGTCTTCTTATCTTTTTCTCCCGAATCGGACTTGATGTCCTTTACCTCGTTTTCAATCTCATTGACGCCTTCTCTGAAGCTCCGCACACCTTTCCCGAGCCCTTTCATCAATTCAGGAATCTTCTTGCCACCGAAAAGAAGCAAAACGACAAGGAAAATAATGACTATTTCCCACGGACCTATTACGCCAAGCGGATATACCATATCTCTGAAATTATGTGTTAATACTCTCTCTAATCTGTTCCATGTACGGCAAGTTCATGACGGATAATCTCCACTACCTTACCGGGGCAGCGTACGGGACGCCCCGAACTTTTGTCGAGAAAACCCAGCACGACTTCACCTTCGGCGCACAGAACTCCCTCCTGATTGTACACAGCCTGCCTTATGTTCAGTTTGGCCAAGGGTTCTTTCTCGATGACAGCTACTGCTTTAAGCACGTCCCCCATATACGCTGAATGTCTGTATCGGCATGAAACCGATACGACAGGAATGGTAACACCGTCTTTTTCACACTGTTCTATCGGATAGCCCCACGAATCCATCATGGTGTTCCTGGCGCACTCGAAATATCTTATGTAATTGGAATGATGAACTATCCCCATCTGGTCCGTTTCGTAATACCGGACCGGAAGTTCAACACTGTACTCAACCATAGTCTCAGTTTTTAAGAGCCTTCAGCTGTGCTTCATAGCTGGCTATCTTGGAAAGCGAATCCGCCTCCTTCTTACGCTCGACTTCAACGACTTTCGCAGGGGCGTGTGCAATGAAGTTCTCGTTGGCAAGCTTCTTTCTTACAGAAGCAAGGAAATCCTGCTGGTACTTAAGAGCGGCTTCCAGTTTTTCGATTTCTTCATCGACATTTACGAATCCGGAAAGAGGAACGAACACCTCAACGGTCCTGACCATGAAGGATACTCCGGCCTCATCCCCGAAAGATTCGGTATTGGCAACTGATGACAGATTCGCGAGCTTATTTGCCACAGGCATGAGTTCCATAGGGAAATCACCTTTGATTTTCAATGACAAAGGCTCTTTCGGAGAGATCTCTTTCTGCTGTCTGATGCCCCTCACTCCGTTTACAAGCTCCTGGACAAGCTCGAATCCGTTTATCACGCTATCGTCAATATTACCGGCAGCAGGAGTCTTTTCATACATGATGGTCTCTCCCTCGGCTCTCTTTTCCATCGACTGCCACAGCTCTTCGGTTATGAAAGGCATCACCGGATGTATCAGCTTGAGCAGTTTTTCAAAGAAGAGCTTCGTCGCATCATATGTCTTCCTGTCGATGCTGTCACCGTAAGCAGGCTTTACGGCTTCAAGATACCATGAGCAGTATTCATCCCAGAAAAGCCTGTATATGGACATAAGCGCATCGGATATGCGGAACTTGGAATAATGGTCCTCCACCAAGGCGACAGTCTGGTTCAGCTTGCTGTCAAACCATTTGACTGCGATGGCGTCAACATCGCTCTGCTGAAGTTTTTCATCAACTGCCCATGACTCGATGAGACGGTATGAATTCCAAATCTTGTTGCAGAAATTTCTGCCCTGCTTTATCTGGGACTCGTCATAAAAGATGTCATTTCCGGCGGATGAACAAAGAAGCATTCCGATACGGACGGCGTCCGCACCATATTGCTTAATCAGTTCAAGAGGATCGGGACTGTTACCGAGCGTCTTGCTCATCTTCCTTCCGAGCTTGTCTCTGACAATGCCGGTGAAATAAACATTGCGGAAAGGTATGTCCTTCATGAATTCATCTCCGGCCATAATCATTCTGGCAACCCAGAAGAAAATGATGTCCGGTCACGAGGTCATTTGTAGGATAATAATAGCTAAGGTCGCTGTTCGGCTTATGTTCAGGATGCCCCGGAAGTTCAGGATCAAATACCGAAATCGGCCAGAGCCAGCTGGAGAACCATGTGTCCAGAACGTCTTCGTCCTGACGCAAATCTTCTGCGGTATAGGAAGGATTAATCTTTCTGGCTGCTTCCAGCGCTTTCTCAGCAGTTTCCTCCACGATGACTTTCCCGTCGGGGAGATAATACGCAGGTATTCTCTGTCCCCACCAAAGCTGTCTGGAGATGCACCAGTCGTGGGCGTTCTCCATCCAATGGCGATAAGTATTGACGTATTTTTCAGGAATGAATTTGATCTTTCCGGACAATACGCTGTCAAGAGCGGCCGCGGCAAGAGTGTCCATTTTAAGGAACCACTGGGCCGAAAGTTTGGGCTCTATGACCGCATGAGTCCTCTCCGAATAGCCTACCGGAGAGTCATAATCTTCTATCTTGACAAGATTTCCGGCCTCGTCAAGCATCTTTCCTATCTTCTTCCTCGCGACGAAACGATCCTCCCCTACGAGAATCTGTGCCTTGTCATTAAGTTTTCCATGATCGTCGATAATGTCGAGGACAGGAAGGTTGTGCCTGAGCCCGATTTCGTAGTCATGGGCATCATGTGCCGGAGTGACTTTGAGACATCCGGTACCGAAATCCATCTCTACATAATCGTCTTCTATCACAGGTATTTCCCTGTTTATCAGCGGAATGAGAACCTTCTTTCCCCTAAGCCAATGATATCTCTCATCTTTGGGGTTCACGCATATCGCCGCATCTGCCATTATGGTTTCCGGACGCGTGGTCGCTATCACCAGATATTTGTCGGTAGGTTTGCCGTTGCCGTCGGAAACGAAATATTTTATATGATAGAAATGGCTCTTTGTGATTTCATGGTTTACCTCGTCATCGCTGATGGCCGTCAAAGCTTCAGGATCCCAGTTAACCATTCTTACGCCACGGTATATCATGCCTTTCTTGTAGAAATAGCAGAATGTGGCTATGACGGCCTTGGAAAGAGCCGGTTCCATGGTGAAACGGGTCCTGTCCCAGTCACATGAGGCTCCCAGCTTCCTGAGCTGGTTCAGGATGATTCCTCCATGCTCCTCTTTCCACTCCCAGGCATATTTCATGAATTCCTCTCTGGAAATGTCTTCCTTGGATATGCCCTTGGATTTCAGTCTGGCCACGACTTTGCTTTCAGTGGCGATGGATGCATGATCGGTACCCGGCACCCAGCATGCATTCTTACCGTCCATGCGTGCCTTCCTTATGAGGACATCGTTCAAAGTATTGTTCAGGACATGTCCCATGTGCAGAATGCCAGTGACATTCGGCGGAGGTATGACTATGGTATAAGACTCCCTGTCATCCGGTTCCGAATGAAAGAACTTATGCTCAAGCCAGTAGGCGTACCATTTGTCTTCGACCTGCGAAGGATCGTATTTAGCCGGTAATTCCATTGTATATCGTATTCTCTTTTAACCGCAATAATAACTGATTGCTTATTCTCGCAAATATAATCATTTATGCCGTTCATCGAACCTCGCCGGCCGTTTTATTGCAACAGTCCGGCATCCCTGAACATTCGGGCGTAATATGCCGCCTTCTTCTCCAACGGAGCGGGATAAGCCCTGGAAGAAGACGGCAGACGGTATAGCCGGAGGGTTCTGCCGTCCAGAACGAATTGCGAATAATCACCCATGCCGGGAATCTCGCAGTCCAGCTCTTCCGCAATTACTGAGGCCGCCTTGATTCCGGCTGTAACGACCGTGGTGCACAAAGGGATTTCACGAAGCAGCCGGGGAATGTCCGTGGACTTGACCACTTCGAGGTACTTGTCCGAAGCATTGTCCTTGAGCCGGCATATTTCCACCGCCGTGTCATACATCGCTATGCCTTTTTCCCGGCAGAATTCCTCTATCTGTTTTTTGTCAAATGTTCTCCCGTCGACAAAAGTGTTTTTGTCACCGTAAAAGACGAGCCCCATTATCCGCCACATGTCGTTCTGGAAATTGGGATAGTAAAATTCCATAGACCAGCGTTTGGGCTGAGGAGGGAAAGTCCCGAGCAGCAACACCTTGGCATCGGGAGGCAGGAAAGGTTCAAACGGATGATGTTCTATCTTTTTCATCATGCATAAATATATACAAAAAAAGAAGACCTTCAGATTGGCCTTCCTTTTTCTTGTGAACTTTTACGCATCACGCGCGAAAGTTCATCTAACCACATAATTAATAACACTAAAACTAATAACCACTAAGTTCATTTCAAGAGAACCTTGTTCTGAACTCATTGCAAAGATACACTTTTTTAATTAACCCCACAAAAATTTTAGAAAAAATTTCATAAAGTTTTTAAACATTTCATTAACGCATTATCATTCAGTATTTTAATTAAAATACAGGAACCTGCTTGCGGCGAGTTAAATTTACTAAAAAGTTTAATCATCGTTTTAAAGCAGCTTTAATTATTAAATGACTACCTTTGCATACTGTTTAACCGATATTGCCATGGCCTACAGAATTGAAATTGCTCTTCCAACGGAATGGAATTCGAGCTTTGAAACGAACCTGGACCCTGACGGGACCGAGATATCACATTTTTCAGCATTCCTTCCGGACGACAGAAACCGGACCGATACCGCCGAAATCGATATCTATCTCGGGGCTATGCCCTCCGACAGCGATGCACAGGAACAGGCAATGCTCAATTACGCCGACATGGTCGGCTTCGATGACGATGATCCGGAAGACGAGGACCCGCTTACCGAGTGGCCTTTCGCCGGCAAGAAAGCCTATGGCTTCGAGTGCCTGTGCGAGGATGACTCCCCCATGAGGGTCATGTTCTGTGAAATAAGGCAGGGCCAGCTTGCCATAGTCTCCATAATCGGCAAAGACGACGACACTCTGGCCGATACCGTATCGACGGTAGACAAGCTGTTGAGAGTCAGAAAATCATAGGACAAACTCAAGAAGTGCCGGATAAAGCTTGTGGACCGGAAGCCCCATGACGTTGTAGAAGGATCCTCTGATGGATTCGATTCCGACATATCCTATCCATTCCTGAACACCATATGATCCGGCCTTGTCGAAAGGCTTGTATCTGTCTATGTAATAGGATATCTCACCGTCGGACAGATCCCTGAATTTCACATACGTCCTGTCGGTCAAGGTCTTGGAGCGGCGTCTGTCCCTAAGGACTACCGCCGTTATCACCGAATGTTCCCTGCCGGACAGCATTCCGAGCATCCGCGCGGCATCCTCCCTATCGGCAGGTTTTCCAAGAATGTCATTGCCGCACAGAACCATAGTGTCGGCCGTAATGAGGATTTCGTCATCCTGAAGCTCGCGCCAGAACCCGGCGGACTTCCCTTCCGCCATAAGGACAGGTATCGATTCATGAGGGACGGAAGGGTCGGTCTTCTCCTCGAAACTGTTTCTTTCGTCAACGGAAAAATCCACATCCAGGCCTGCCAGAAGTTCCCTGCGCCGGGGAGAATGGCTGCCAAGGATGATACGCTTTCCATTAATATCCATTTCAGAACATCTTTTTGTATTGAACGGCATCAAACGTCCATGTACCCTGAGCCTTCATCACCATTTCTATCGCGTGACGGACACATTGACTTCCTCCACGATCATTCGACACGATGTCGGCGGCTTCCTTAACCTCCGGAACAGCGTCCGCCGGACACATGCCGATGCCTACGGCCCTGATTACCTCCATGTCGGGAATATCATCTCCGATGTACAGAATCTGCTCCGCCTTAAGATAATGAGCCTCACAAAAGGCATGGAGCTGTTCCATCTTGTTTCTTGAACCGAGATATACATCTTCGGCCGGCACCCCGCTCGTCAGAAAGCGTGCGGTTATCGATTCGGAACGTCCTCCGGTGATTATTCCGCATGGGTAGCCATGCATCACGGCCATCCGGACGGCAAATCCGTCCTTGGAGTCAAAAGTCCGGTAGAGTTCTCCCTGCACGTCACAGAGTATGCCGCCGTCCGTAAAGACACCGTCAACATCAAAGGCAAACGCTCTGATATCTTTTAAGTCCACCATGACGCAGAAGCTATGACTTGTTTTCGGGATTGCCGCCGCCGACAGGTCCGAAATTGTTGACGTTGAAAGTACCCTTGGGCTTCATGTCCAAATCGATGGGGCCGAACTGACCTTCATATTTGATGATATTGTCCTGCAGAGCAAGAAAAAGACGTTTGGCATGTTCGGGGGACATGATGACCCTGCTGCCTACCTCAGGCTTGGGAAACCCGGGAAGAATCGTTGCGAAATCAAGTACGAATTCGCTGCGCGAATGACTTATCACGGCAAGGTTGGAATACAATCCTTTGGCAGTTTCCGGCTTGATGTCCAAGCCCATGCCTTTTTTGTCATCGGTATCCATAATCATATGTTTTTTCGAAAATGAACAATCAATAAAAAAAGAGGCGGACCCCATAGGGTTCATCCTCTCAAAACTTTGAGGTGCCTAGCGGAATCGAACCGCTCTATCAGGTTTTGCAGACCTGTGCCTAACCGCTCGGCCAAAGCACCATCGTAGACTACAAATATACGCCTTTAAACTTATATTCCAAACTATTTCCCGAAAAAGTTTAACACGGAATCCCTAAAAGCTGCGCTCGCAGATACTTCATCGAGCTTCCAGGACGTAGGCGACTTTCTCCCGACGAGGAGAGCAGGCGGCAAAAAGGAATTATTCAACATAAAGAAGCAGACCTTTCAGATACTCCCCTTCCGGATGATAGATGTTGACTGCATGATCCGCCGGCTGATTAAGTCTGTCCAGAATCCTGACGCTTCTCCCGACCTGAGCCGCGGCAGAGAAAACTGTCAGCGCAAATGTCTCCTTGTCAACTACCTGAGAGCAGCTGAACGTAAAGACAAGGCCGCCCGCAGCCACTTTCTCGATGGCAGAGGCATTCAGACGCCTGTACGCCCTGAGCGCATTGTTCAGCGCCCCCCTGTGTTTGGCAAATGCGGGAGGATCAACTATCATGAGATCATACTTATTTTCTTCGGACTGCTTAAGAAAATCCATGGCATCACCGCAAAAGGACGTATGACGGGATTCGTCAAAGCCGTTGAGCGCAATGTTCTCCGAAACCATAGCCATGGCTCTTTCCGAACTGTCCACCGACACGACGCTTTCCGCTCCGCCGGCAAGGGCATAGACAGAAAAACCTCCCGTGTAGCAGAACAGATTCAGCACACGTCTTCCGGAAGCATAACGTCCTACCAGGGCGCGGTTTTCACGCTGATCAAGAAAAAAGCCCGTTTTCTGTCCCGTAGTCCAGTTTATCAGGAATCTGTTCCCGTTTTCCAAAAGCACAAGCTCGTCCTTTTGAAAATCCGGCCTTTTCCACAAATAGCCGTCCACCGCATTCAGTCCGGCCTTGAACGGAACGGTAGATGAACTTTTGTCGTAGACAGCCCTGATGTTGTCCCCGTAAACTTTCACAAGCGCTTCGGCTATGCGCGTTTTTGAACGGAACATCCCCACAGAATGGGCCTGAAGCACACACACTCCGTCATAATAGTCGATGACAAGGCCCGGAAGGTTGTCTCCTTCTCCGTGTACGAGCCGATAGCAGTTGGTCTTCCCTCCCGGAACTGCCAGTCCGCAGGCAATCCTCACCGCAAGTGCGCGGCTCAACATTATTTCCCAAAAATCAGGCGCCAATACCGGAGAGTCGAAACTGAGAATCCTCACTGCAATCGAGCCTATCTGGTAATGTCCGGCGGCGAGAAAACTCCCGTCGGAAGCATAGACACCGACCACATCACCTTCCGCAGGATTGCCTGCTATCTGAGCTATCGCCCCGGAAAAAACCCACGGATGAAATCTTTTTACCGACTCCTCCCTACCTTTCTTTAATATGATCTTCGTCATTTGGAATTATCTCTGTTTCGCTTTGCAACAATCTCTGATACATTGTCCGGCAGACCCAGGCGTCCGTCGCGGCATATCTGAGCTGCGATTCCGACAAGGTCTCGGCTTCCCAGTTTGAAAGCTGCTGCGTCTTGGAAATCTTTACGCCGAGAATGATCGCCGCCATTTTTTTTACACTCTTGTCCCGGATGCCGTATTCTCCCACTATTTTCTGAAGGTCGATGAAGCCTGCTTCCTTGAAACCGCCATACTTCTTCAGCCCTTTTATATCATCGGCAACCGCCGCTCCGACTTTGAGAATCGCCGGACTGGCCAATATTGAAGCGACCCTGCGGTCCAGTCCCAGAAGCTTTATTCTGAACAGGAAAGCCTTCTCCGCTCCGGAAAGCTGCAGAAGAGACGTGCCGTACTGCGGCTGCCCCGGACTGAAACATGGCCTGGACTCTGTGTCAAAACCTATTATCTTCTTGTTTTTAAGATACCTGACGGCCATGTCAAGCTCTTTCCCAGGTTTATCTATTACGTAAATATCCCCGGGGAAGCTTGCCTTCGGCAATTTTTCAATATCTTCAGGAAGTATCGAGCTAGCGAACATAGATAGAATAGGACTTTGGAGCGTTTGTTTCCATGTAATCCTCCATCGTTTCCGGGAAATACCTATCCCGCATTTTCACAAGGGAGAACGTGGACCTGTCCGGATCAGGCTTCCTGCTGTATTTGTAGGCAAAAGAAAAACCGCCGTCGACGTCATAGACATCTTCAGGAAGTTCCACCGACGGATACGTGATGAAGAACTGCAGGTCCGGATAAGATATTCTATGTGTAAAAGCATTTTCTTTTCTCAGGTAGGAATAGCATTGTTCTGAGATGGCCTTCGCAGCCGACACGCAGATGACCTCCCGCGAAAGGATGTTTTTGTATATGAGCAGATTGTCATCATCCGTCCTGGAAAGGCACGTCACGAGCGAATCCAATACCCGGCCGCTTACCGACCTGTCATCCAGCAGTATGGCATCTATCTTCCCGCCCTCGCCCGCGATATAGCTGTCGAGTACATTCAGGAATTCCTTACGGACCCTGTCAGATCCGTCCGTATCTGCGGAGTCCCTGTACGAACAGTATACCCTGTAGTCAGATGCGTCGCCTCTGTCCGGGAGGACATCATCCAGTACGGATGAATAGATTCCGTTGTCTATCTTGTCCTTCTCGCCCCAGACCAGAATATTCATGGCGCCATCACCATGACGGGATGCGGCATAATCATACATGGAGCGGACCGGCGTGAGTACCTTGACCGCCTCCTGCCCGACGTTTCTGCACAGAGAATCGATATCATGAAATCCATAGACGGAAGCGGAAGATGAAGCAAAAATTACAAATTTGGCCCGCTGCCTGTACATACGGCTGGAACTGTCATAGGGACTCTGCAGACAGACCGTGTCTATGGCAGAAAGAAAATTCCTCACATTGATTTCTTTCAGAAAGGCGGCGTTGTTCAGCGCCGCATATTCTTCATAAGGATAATTGGCGAAATCCAATATCTCCGAGAATGTCTCGCCGGCAAAATCAGGAAGGCCGTCCGATTTGATTTTCCCCGAGATGTTGTCATGCATGTCACATGAAACCAGGTTTTCGCAAAGACGGATGACATCCTCAGGTGCCCCTATGACGGCGACGGTCCCCTTGCTCCTGTCGGCCGCAGACAGGGAAATGTTTTTGTACGCCCTGGACGAGGTATCATTCAGTATCTTGATTGTCAAAGGGATGACCGACACCTCGCCGTCCTTCTTCCGGCCGCATGAAACGGCACAAAAGGCCAGCAACAAAAGAGCTATGTATCCGACTTTTTTCATTTTCCGTACAGATGCCCGCAAATTTAGCAAAAAAAAGCTACAGCTCAATATAATTGTAAGATGCCCGGGCTCCGATTGTTTTTTCAGCTTATTTGCTTATGTTTGCGTATTGCTATGTAAAAAACAATTCTACATTCAAGATGAAAAAAATTAATCTTCTCGTTGCGGCATTCGCCTCGGCAGTTTGTCTGAACATTTCGGCTCAGGATGCCGACTACAAGTTTACAGTTGTGAAGGAAAACCCTGTCACATCCATAAAGAATCAGAACCGCTCCGGCACATGCTGGTGTTTTTCGGGCATTTCTTTCCTTGAATCAGAAGCGATAAGGATAAACAAAATCAAAGACGAAAAAGATTATCCGGATTTCTCGGAAATGTTCGTCGTAAGCCATTCCTATCTCGACAGAGCCGAAAAGTACATAAGACTTGACGGAAACCTTACATTCGGCCCGGGAAGCGAATGTGAAGACGTGCTCCACGTGATGAAGGACTACGGCCTTGTGCCGCAGAGCATAATGCCCGGCTTGAATTACGGGACGGAGCTGCCTGTACACGGAGAATTGGACGCCGTCCTCAAAGCCTACGTCCAGGCCGTGAACAAAGTTCCGAACTCAAAGCTTTCCACAGCATGGAAAAACGGATTCAAAGGCATCCTCGACGCCTACTTTGGAGAATGCCCCTCAGAATTCGAATACAACGGCAAGAAATACACACCGAAATCCTACGCAGAGTCATACAATCTGAACGCGGATGATTACGTTTCGCTGACTTCATTCACTCAC
>CAYTYL010000035.1:0-18102 GCA_964441715.1 uncultured Muribaculaceae bacterium | reverse complement strand
ACGTTCGGTCAGGATAAGCGCTGAAAGCATCTAAGCGCGAAGCCGTCTCCGAGATAAGATCTCCCTATAGGGTCGTTGGAGACTACGACGTAGATAGGCGGGAGATGCAAGGGCCGCGAGGCTTTGAGTCGACCCGTACTAATAGCCCGAAAGACTTTCACTCGAAAAGGAGAAAGAAGTCGTCGAGAAGCGCGGTTGTGGAAGCGGGAGTGCATCGGAGTTTTTCTTCCAAGTAATATACGCGGCGGCCATAGCGGCGGGGAACCACCTCTACCCATACCGAACAGAGAAGTTAAGCCCGCCATCGCCGATGGTACTGCCCCACCAGGTGGGAGAGTAGGCAGCTGCCGTCTTTCGGAGCGTCCCTGACAGTAATTCTGTCGGGGACGCTTTTTTTTTGTGCTTTATTTGAGACCTGCGGCATCTATGCGGGCAAGAGTCCTTTCCTTTTTAACTAACTTTAGGGTAAGAATTGAGTTTGTTCAAAAAAAGAAGTTATCCTTCGGGAGTTATATCCTTAACATTCCTTTTTGTCCTATCTTTGCAGGGATTGCGTAAAAATAGTATCCAATGCGTATATTTCCTATTGCCGTGATGAGCTTTACATTGTTGTGCGTCGTCTGGACAGCATGGCGGTGTTGGCGTATAATTCCTTTGTCCCCATCGGGGAAAACTTTGCTGACATTGCTGCTTTTCCTTGTCCCCTTTGTCATGCTTATCCTTCTTCATACGGTCTCGGAAAAGGCGACGTTGCCCATTGCGGCAGCGTTCTACGAAATCGGCAACTCGTGGATGATTTTTGCATTGTACAGTTTCATGCTTTTCGCATTGCTTTCACTCGGGAGACTGTTCCGCATTGTTCCTTCTTCATTTCTGAGCGGTTCTTTGGCGGGGACTTGTACCGTATTCGGATTGCTGACGCTGATTCTTGCCTATGGGAACATCCATTACCGCCACAAATACAGGGTCGCCGTAGATTTGAAAACGGAAAAGAAGTTGGAGCGCCCTTTGACGGCCGTGCTTATAAGCGACCTGCATGCCGGATATCATAACAGGAACAGGGAACTTGAACGCTGGGTGGACATGATCAATGCGGAAAAGGCCGACCTGGTCCTTGTGGCCGGGGATATCATAGACGGTGATGTAAGACCTTTGCGCGGCTGGAATTATGCCGAGATATTCAGGAAGATAAAAGCTCCCGTATATGCATGTCTGGGCAATCATGAATATTACGCCGGTAAAGAGGACTCCGAGGTTTTTTACAGAGATGCCGGGATTCATCTTCTTGAGGATGATTCGGTCTTGGTCGGGGGCATCCGCATCGTAGGCAGAGATGACAGAACCAATCCGGAAAGAAAACCGCTGGAAGAACTTGTGCCGGCGGACAGTCTGTTTACCGTGGTGCTTGACCATCAGCCGTTTAACCTTGAAGAGGCTGTGCAGGCGGAAGTGGATTTCCAATTCAGCGGGCACACCCATCACGGACAGGTATGGCCCGGAAATTGGATAACGGATGCGATTTTCGAGAAAGCGGCAGGCACTCTTGAAAAAGGGAAGACTTTTTTCTACGTCAGCTCAGGTCTGGGCATATGGGGTGGTAAATTTCGCATAGGGACACGTTCCGAGTATGCTGTTTTAACGCTGCACAATTGATTTACGATAGCTGCACAATTGATTTACGATAGCTGTCAGCCAAAAGGATCTGAAAATGCAGGCCATTCATGAAAGAAAATGATGAAGAATGATATGAAGAAATTCGAAGAAAAGATGCTGTTTTTTCTGCTTATGCTGTGCACAGTGTCCGTAGGGGCACATGCTGCGGAAGTTCCGCTTGTCGGAAATCCGATAGGCAGAAATTACCTGTCTCTGAACGGTGACTGGAACTATATAGTGGATGTCCAGGAAGAAGGCTATTACAATTACCGCATGAAGGAGGACAAATGGGGATTCTTCGTGAACGAGAAGCCGTCAAATCCTGAAGATCTTGTCGAGTACGATTTCGACACATCGCCGGTGATGAAAGTGCCGGGCGACTGGAACACGCAGGACGACAGGCTTTTCTTTTATGAGGGATGTGTGTGGTTCAAAAAGGACTTCGAATACCGGAAGAAGGAGGGACACAGGGCCGTTCTGTATTTCGGTGCGGTCAATTACGAGGCCATAGTATATGTGAACGGGAAAAAGGTCGGCAGCCATGTAGGAGGATTTACGCCCTTCAATTTCGATATCACGGAAGAAGTCTCTGACGGAACGAATTTCGTGATAGTCAAGGTGGACAACAAACGCAGGGCGGAGAATGTGCCGACGCTGATTTTCGACTGGTGGAACTATGGCGGCATCACACGTGACGTGATGGTGCTGGACGTTCCTGAACGTTATGTGGAAAATTACAAATTCCGTCTGGACAAGGCTGATGCCGAAAAGGTCCGTTTCAGCTTGCAGATGAATGCGGCCGGAGCAGAGGACAGGGTGCGGCTTGATATCCCGGAGCTGAAGGTCGGAAAAGACTTTGTTACGGATGAATCGGGACGGGTGGAAGCGGAAATGGACGTCGCTCCGCAGCTGTGGTCTCCCGAAAACCCCAAGCTATACAAAGTTTACATAAGCTGCAACGGAGAAAAGATTGAGGACGAGGTCGGTTTCCGCACTGTCGAAGCGAAAGGAAAGCAGATTCTGCTGAACGGGAAACCGGTTTTTCTCCGAGGCATAAGCATCCACGAAGAAAAGGCCTATGGCGGAGGCAGGGCCAACGGCCCGGAAGATGCCCGGGTGCTGTTGGGCTGGGCCAAGGATCTGGGATGCAATTTTGTGCGCCTGGCTCATTATCCGCACAATGAATGGGCCGTACGTGAGGCGGAGCGTATGGGCATTCTCGTATGGTCTGAAATTCCCTGTTACTGGACAATCGCCTGGACCGATCCGGATACGTACGCCAATGCCTCCGGACAGCTCAGAGACATGGTGAGAAGGGATCAGAACCGGGCCAACGTGATAATATGGTCCATCGCCAATGAAACTCCCCATTCTCCCGAGCGTGATGACTTCCTGCGCCGGCTTGCCTTGGAAGCGAAGAAACTGGACGACACGCGTCTTGTCAGCATGGCTATGGAGGTAACATCGGCGGACAACTACGTAAACACGCTGAAAGACAATATGCATGAATATGTGGATGTTGTAAGTTTCAACCAATATGTCGGCTGGTACAGGGACGTGAACGATGCTTCCCGGATGACATGGGTGATACCTTACGACAAACCTGTTATCGTCAGCGAGTGGGGCGGAGGCGCCAAGTACGGCCTTCACGGGGCTGAAAATCAGCGTTGGACCGAGGAGTTCCAGCGCAGGCTGTACGAAGAAAACACGAAGATGCTGGACAGGATCGAGGGTCTTGCAGGTACGACTCCATGGATACTCAAAGATTTCCGTTCTCCCCGCCGTGTTCTGAACGGTGTTCAGGATTATTACAACCGTAAGGGTGTGGTAAGCGAAAACGGAGAAAGGAAGGAGGCTTTCGAGGTATTGAAAGAATGGTACGGAACTAAAAGATAGGCTTGATGCTCCCGACCTTGCATGACGACGATAAACCCCGGAAGTCTTTTCTGACGTCCGGGGTTCATCGGTCAAAGTCAACTGGCAGTGTCAGCCGTATTGTCGGAAGCGGTCAGCTATTGTCACTTTACGGACTGCGCAAATGCTTTACCCCATTCGCGGCACTGTCTTTCTGCCTCGGAGTCAGGGGCCCACTTTACTTTCAGGGCATCGGAAGCAATGGTGATGCCTGCCTCCTCGAGCCTCTGCTCAATACGCTTCTCGGCACCTCCGCCCCAGCCGAAACTGCTGAACGCCGCAGCTTTCTTGCCTTTGAAATGCATCCCGTGGATCATTTCCAGAATGCCTGCCATGGCATAGGAGATGCCCATGTTAATGGTAGGACATCCTGCGAGAAAGGCTTTTGAGCGGAAGATCTCCAGAATTATGTCGTTTTTGTCATCCTTCGCGGCGTTCATGAGAGTGACGGTCGTGTCCGGAGATGCAGCCCTTATCCCTTCGGCTATCGCTTCCGCCATGTGGCGTGTAGCCTGCCACATGGTGTCATATACAATGGCGATCCTGTCTTCCTTGTAGTCTGACGACCATTTCCGGTAGCAATCCATGATTTCGGGAAAATGGCTGGTCCAGATTGCACCGTGTGAAGGCGCAACCATTCTCAGAGGAAGGTTCATGCCTGCTATTTCCTCAACTTTCTTTTTGACCATCGGGTTGTAGAGAGTGAGGATGTTGGCGTAGTATTTCTCCGCTTCATGAAGCATCACGCTCATGTCGACGCAGTCGTCATAGAGGCTTTCCGTAGCGAAATGCTGCCCGAAGACATCGTTTGAAAACAGGATTTCTTCCTTGTCGGCGTAAGTCACCATGGTGTCCGGCCAATGGCACATGGGCGCCTCCACAAAATGCAAGGTGTTCTCGCCTATGTTCACGCTGTCTCCTGTCTTCACATTTACGAAGTTCCAGTCCTGATGATAGAGTCCGCGCAGAATCATCTCGCCTTTCTTTGTGCAGTAAACGGGAGTGTCCGGAATCTCTTTCATCAGCGCCGGCAAGGCTCCGCTGTGGTCGTTTTCGTTGTGGTTCATGACTATGAAGTCAATGTCCTTGAGGTCTATTACCTCTTTGAGGCGGGCGACGAATTCATTGTCATAGGGAGTCCACACCGTGTCTATCAGCACGTTCTTCTTGTCGCGTATCAGGTATGAGTTATAGCTGGAGCCATGGTCGGTCGAAAGCTCGTCTCCATGGAAACGCTTGAGTTCCCAGTCGATTTTGCCGACCCAGGTGACTTTGTCAGATATTTTCTTGGCCATGGCTGTCTATTCTTCAACCGGGCTGAAATCTTCTTTGCCCACACCGCATACTGGGCAGACCCAATCATCGGGGAGAGACTCGAATGAAGTCCCGGGAGCTATTCCGTTGTCCGGGTCTCCCACGGCAGGGTCATAGACCCAGCCGCAGACATTGCATGAATACTTTTTCATAACTGTAAGAATATCAAGTATTATTATTTCTCACGGATCATGGTGATGATCTTCACATCGCTGATCGGACGGTCGAGTGAATCGGTAGGGACTCCCGCAATGGCATCCACGATGTCCTGTCCTTCTATCACTTCACCGAATACCGTGTATTCTCCGTCGAGATGAGGAGAGCCTCCTATCGTGGTGTAAAGCTTCCTCTGCTCTTCGTTTAGGACGAGCGGACAGTCTTTACGCCAGCCGCTGTTGACCTTCTCCACGAGGGAGTCCAGCTGGGCATCAGTGAATTTCCGTCCCATGAACAGGCAGAACTGCGAGCCGCTTGAACGTCTTTCGGGATTGTAGGCGTTGTCTTCTCTGGCGGCGTTGAGAGCTCCTTTTTTGTGATATGCGTTGGGCAGTATCTCTGCAGGGAGCGTGTATCCTACATCGTTAGCTCCCAGAGGCTGTCCCGGTGCGGCTGTTTTGGAATCGGGGTCGCCGAACTGGTCCATGAAGTTGTTGATCACCCTGTGGAAGAGAATGCCATCGTAGAAATGCTCGTCGACAAGTTTCAGGAAATTGTCTCTGTGGATGGGGGTTTCGTTGTAGAGTTTGACCTTTACGTCTCCCATGCTTGTCTCTATTCTCACGACAGGCTCCGATTTTTTGCATGCTGTGAGCAGCAGGGCTGCCGCAGCGATAATGTAGAATGCTTTTTTCATAAATCAGGTTATTGAGTTATTCTGAAAAGTAGGATTCCGCTAATTTACGGAGATTATATCTCATGGCCATGACTTCTCCATATGCTCCTGCGGATCTTATCGCGAGAAAATCGCCTCTTTTTGTCCCCGGCAGGCTTATCTCCTTGCCGAAGCAGTCCGAAGACTCGCATACGGGTCCGACCACGTCATATTTTTCTTCCGGCAGTTCCGAACTGAGGTTTTCGATTTTATGGGCGGCCTGGTACAATGCGGGACGTATCAGGTCGTTCATCCCCGCATCCACAATCGCGAATTTCTTCCTGCGGCCTTCTTTTACATAGATTACCCTTGTGATAAGGGATCCGCATTGGGCTGTGACGGAACGTCCGGGCTCGAAGTGAAGCTCCTGCCCGTCGCGGAGTTCCAGAAACTTATGGAAGGTCGCGAAGTAGGAATCAAAGTCGGCGATGGGGAAGGTGTCGGGACGGGCGTAATCAACACCGAGTCCTCCGCCTACGTTTATGGTCTTGATAGCTATCTTCTTCTGTTCCAAAGCTTTCTGGATGCCGTTGATCCTGTTGCATAACTCTCTGAACGGAGAGTTGTCCATGATTTGGGATCCTATGTGGAAATGCAGCCCTATGAGCTGGAGATTGTTCAGTCCCCGCAGTTCTTCAAGTACATTGTCAAGCTCCCACAGACCGATGCCGAATTTGTTTTCTTCGAGTCCGGTCGTGATGTATCTATGGCTGTGGGCATCGATGTTCGGATTGATTCTGAGGGCTATCCGTGCGCTTTTTCCCATCGCTCCTGCAATCGCGTCTATAGCCTTCATCTCCGGCATGGACTCGACATTGAAACAATATATCCCGGTCTGCAGCGCCAGGGCTATCTCATCGTCGGTTTTGCCGACTCCGGCATAGACGATGCCTGAAGGGTTGAATCCGTTTTCAACGGCAAATTCCACCTCATTGCCGCTTACGCAGTCTATGCCGAGCCCCGCTTTTCGTATCTCTTTGAGAATGACAGGGTTGGCATTGGCTTTCATGGCGTAGTGCAGAATATAGCCGTATTTGTCGTGCGCCTCGACGAGCTTGTCCAGAGTTTTCCGCAAAAGCTGGAGGTCATAGTAATAGAAAGGAGTCTTCAGCGAGCGGAACCTTTCCGACGGAAAAACAGTTTTCATGGAATCTATTCGAAAAGGCCGTTGCTCAAAGCCCTGAGCGCGTGGACTTTGTCTTCGCTTTTGACAAGAATTGAAACATTGTGGCTGCTGCCGCCGTAGGAAATCATCCTTATTGGAACATCGGAAAGCGCCTGGAATATTTTGGCAGCGTATCCGTGGCTGTAGGGAGGCAGGTCGCCTACGATGGAAATGATGACCATGTTCTTGTCGACCTCCACCATGCCGTAGCGTTTAAGTTCATCGATTATGTCCTGAAGGTGGGCATCGTTGTCTATGGTTACGGAAACTCCGACTTCGGAAGTGGAAATCATGTCGATTGGAGTTTTGTAAGTCTCGAAAATCTCAAAGACTTTCCGCAGAAAGCCATAGGCGAGCAGCATCCGGCTGGAGTGGATTCTTATGGCCGTTATGCCGTCTTTGGCCGCGATCGCCGCTATTCTGTCCCGGAATTGTACCGAGGAAATGTTTGTGCCCCTTGCCTTGGGATCCATGGTATTGAGAATCCTGACGGGGACGTTGGCTGCCTTGGCGGGCAGTACGCAGGTCGGGTGAAGGATTTTCGCTCCGAAATATGCAAGTTCCGCAGCCTCGTCAAAGGACAGGTCATAGACAGGCTTGGTGTTGTCTACATATCTGGGGTCGTTGTTGTGCATTCCGTCTATGTCGGTCCAGATCTGTATCTCGTCGGCCTGGATCGCGGCTCCTATCAGAGACGCGCTGTAGTCGCTGCCTCCTCTCTGAAGGTTGTCGACTTCCCCGAAGGCGTTTCTGCAGATGAACCCTTGGGTTATGTAGACTTCGTATCCCTGGTTTTTGTTCAGGATGTCGAGCAGATGTTTCTGTATGTACTGCTGGTCCGGTTCACCGTTTTCATCTGTCTTCATGAAGTCCAGGGCAGGGATGAGGAACGATTTGACGCCCTGCTCGAGCATGTATAGGTGGAAGAGTCCCGTGGAAAGAAGCTCGCCCTGGGAGAGTATGACTTTCTCTTCGAAAGATGTGAATACATCGTGCGTGAAAGAACGGATGTAGTCGAAATGCTCTTTGACAAGAGCATGGCCGCTGGCTCTGAAGTCTTCTTTGTCAAGAAGTTCGTCGACAACCTTGGAGTATTTTTCGTTCAGTTTGCCGATTATTTCCCTCGCTCCGTCCTTGTTCTTGATGGCCAGATAGTTGGAAATTTCCACCAGGCTGTTCGTGGTGCCGGACATGGCCGACAGGACCACGAGGTTAGCATGTCCGTCGAGCACGAGCCCGGCCACATCTTTCATCCTTTGGGCACTGCCTACCGAGGTGCCCCCGAATTTCATGACTTTCATACTTCAGTTCGTTTTCTATAAAACACCATGAAAGATATTTATTTTTTGTAAATTTACGGCTCATTTCAAGAAAAACATGACAGAAGCCAATCTTTCGCTCGACCATATCTACAGAGCATCGCATATTCTGAAAGGTGTGATACGGCCAACTAATCTCATCCAGACGGAGTCTTTGGGCATACCTCTTTATCTTAAGCCTGAAAATCTGCAAGTTACGGGTTCTTTCAAAGTCAGGGGAGCGGGATATATGATTTCGCAGCTTTCGCCTGAGGAAAGAGCGAAGGGTGTCATCGCCTGCTCGGCGGGGAATCATGCGCAGGGTGTTGCGCTGGCGGCAAAGAAGTACGGGATAAAAGCGACGATCTGTCTTCCGGAGGGTGCTCCCATTTCCAAGGTGGAGGCGACCAGAAGCTACGGCGCAGATATCTGCCTCGTGCCGGGAGTTTATGACGATGCATACAATTATGCTTTGAAACTCAGGGACGAGAAAGGTCTTACTTTCGTCCATCCTTTCGACAATCCGCTTGTGATAGCCGGTCAGGGAACCATAGGGTTGGAGATACTGGATGAACTTCCGGACGTAGACCAAGTTATAGTGCCTGTAGGCGGCGGCGGACTTGCCAGCGGTGTGGCCTATGCCGTCAAACAGCTCAATCCTGAGGTTAAAGTGTATGGCGTTCAGGCCGAAGGCGCTCCCAGCATGGTGAACAGCGTCCATGACCACAAGATCGAATGTCTTGATGAGGTCCACACGATTGCCGACGGCATAGCGGTGAAGCAGCCGGGAGTGAATACTTTCAGGCTCTGCAATGAACTTCTTGACGGCATGGTGACGGTTACCGAAGACGAGATCTGCGCGGCCATCCTGTGGCTTCTCGAAAAACGCAAGCTCATAGCGGAAGGGGCCGGTGCGGTGTCGGTTGCGGCCGCAATGTTCGGCAAGGTGCCGTGCCACGACAAGAAGACCGTGTGCATAGTCAGCGGAGGCAACATCGACGTTAACTTCCTCAACAGAATAGTCAACAGGGGATTGGAGAAGAGCGGCAGAATGTGCATGCTTACCATCGAACTTCCTGACAAACCCGGAGAACTGCTTGAAGTGGCAAGAATAATCGCTTCGCTCGGAGCCAACATCACCGCTTTGCAGCATGAAAGAACTGCGGACACCGCAGACGTTACGGCCTGTTTCCTGAGAGTCATGATGGAGACGCGCAATCACGAACATTGCGATCAGATACGTAAAGCTCTTGTGGACAGAGGATTTATCCTCAGGACGGATAGAGTTTAGCTATCGTGCGGCCATACTAAAGCAGCGAGCTGTCGAATCCTCTGCCGTTTGCAAAGTCAGTCCAGGCTTTCAGATAGGATTTGCTTATCATGTCATAGTCTTCCCGGCTCATGCCGTAGAGCATGGCCGAGTCTTTCCAGTTTTCGTATTCACCCAGTATGAAAGGAAGTTCCATGCAGTGGCAGCTGCCGAGGGGGCTTCCTGCCGGATGTCTGTCTATCAGGTAGGTGGTCACTTGTATGCCTCCGGCTTTCAGCTCCTTGACGTAAAGATCTGTCGGTGAGGTGAAAATGCTGTCGGTGAAATGGTGCTCGATCTTCTTTCCCAGAGGAGAGCGGACGGCGCGTCCGATTATCCGGTATATGTACGGTGCGGTTTCTTCGGAGGTATGTCCTATGACAAGTTCCGGAGCGAAGTCCTTTGAGTCCGGAGGAAGCAATCCTTTCTTTACGGGCATGAACCTCATTTTCATCCTGTTTTTTGTGAAATGAGACTGGACTGCGAGCATCTCTTCCACGGAGGCGTCAAAGATGGTTTTTCCCGTCTCTTTTTCCAGTCTGCGGATGAACTTCCGGGTTGTTCTTTCAGCCTCCTTTTCAGAATTCGTCAGACCCAGGGGAGGGCTTTGCAGAATTGCTCTGCGGAAGAACGGATTCTTTTCGCTGATCAGGCAGGCGATGGAATATGCTCCGGCAGATTGGCCGAAGAGGCAGACGTTGTCGGGATCCCCTCCGAAACGGCTTATGTTTTCCTTTATCCAGATAAGGGCTTTGCGCTGGTCGTCAAGTCCGAGGTTGCATATCTTTTTTTCAGCATCCCAAAGGTATCCGAAGACTCCGAGCCTGTAGGATATTTTCACGACCACGAGGTTTCCCGTTCTTGACAGTCTTTCTCCGCTGTAGCGTCTTTCTTCACTGCCGCCTACTAGGAATGACCCTCCGTGGATCCATACCATGACGGGTAGATTATGTGCGTTTTCCGGAGTGTATATGGTGAGACAGAGTCTGTTTTCGTCCATTTCCGGTGCATCTCCGTGTCCGGCTGCGGAAGAACGTACCCGTAGCGGCTGGGGGAGGATGGTCCCGTAGGTGTTTCCTTCTCCGCTGTCTTTATCCGACCGGACAAGTTCCACATCCGGGCGGACAAGTTCCGCTTTTTCGAAGCGCCTGCAGCGGGCGAAGGTAATACCTCGGAAAATCCTTATGCCCATGTGATCTGACGTCTGGTAAAGCTACTGCGTGATTCCGGCCTGGGATGTTTCCATGCCGTCATCGGATACCGATATTATTTTATCGACGACATAGGTCGTTTTTCCTCTCCATGGCAGGACACCTTTATAATGTTTGTAGTGCAGCTGTACCGTTCTGCCTCCCATCTGAAGCAGAGCTTCGGCAATTTCGGGATTCTTTACGGAGAAGTAAAGGGTGTATGATTCGACCAAAGCGCCGCTGTTCCTGCCTCCGCGAAGTCCTGCCTGGATGATGGTCCCTTCGTAGGTTTTGAAAACAAAGCCTTTGAGCGCGAACTGGTTAAGCTCGCCGGACTTGATGCCTTCGGAATAGACAAAGAAAAATTTGAAGTAGATGAGTCCGCTCAGTACCAGTACGGCCGCCAGAGTGATGAGGGAAAGAACTTTCGTTTTGGTTTTCATTGCGCATCGATATTAAAAAAGACGGCTGAAACCCCTCAACCGTCCCTGTTCATCAGGCAGTGTTTCCACCACCTTTGTACTGGGTAGGAGAATCGAACTCCTATTGCGAGATTGAGAATCTCGAGTACTAACCGTTATACGAACCCAGCATTTCTGATGTAGGCTGCAAAGATAGGTAAATTTCATGAGTCTCCAAATATTTTCTTAAATTTGTTCTTTGAAATACAATAATGAAATGGCGCTTATCAAATCCATATCCGGGATACGCGGCACTATAGGCGGCGAACCCGGGAATTCTCTTACCCCTGTCGATATAATGCGTTTCACCTACGCCTATTGCGTGTGCATGAAACGCCGGCTGAACAAGGAGGAAGGGGCAAGGTTCAAGGTCGTGGTGGGCAAGGATGCACGCATTTCCGGAGAGATGGTCGAGGATCTGGTAGTGGGGACTTTGCTTTCATGCGGGGTTGACGTAGTAAAAGCCGGGTTTGCTTCTACCCCCACGACGGAAATTGCGGTAACGTTGAGCGGAGCCGACGGCGGCATCATAATCACCGCATCCCATAATCCGCGCGACTGGAACGCGTTGAAGCTGTTGAACGAAAAGGGAGAGTTTCTCAATGCCGAAGAGGGCGCCGAAATACTTGCCTGCGCAGAGAGGGGCGTTTTCTCTTTTGCCGGGGTTGACTCACTCGGAGTTGTCGAAGAACATGATTTTACGGATGAGCATATCGACAAAGTCCTTGATTTGGAATACGTCGATGTCGAGGCCATAAAGAGGGCAGGATTCAAAGTCGTGCTGGATGCTGTGAATTCGGTAGGCGGAATCATCATGCCCCGTCTTCTCAGGAGGCTCGGCGTTGAATGTGTAGAGATTAATTGCGAGCCGACAGGTGAGTTCGCACACAACCCCGAACCTCTTCCCCGGAATCTTGTACAACTGTCGGAAACTGTGGTCAGGGAGCATGCCGACCTGGGCATATCCGTAGATCCCGATGTTGACCGGCTTGCTTTCATTTGCGAAAACGGAGAGCCTTTCGTGGAGGAGTATACTCTTGTAAGCGTGGCGGACTATATCTTTTCCAAACTGAAGGAAAAGTCCGATCGTGACGGCGTTTCCATGGATGAGGCCGCTTTTCCATACATGGCCGTTTCATGTTCCAACCTATCGTCTTCCAGAGCGTTGCGTGACGTAACGGAAAGGTGGGGCGGACGTTATGTCGCCTCTGCCGTAGGGGAAGTGAACGTCACTGCCTTGATGAAGGAAAGCAAAGCCGTGATCGGAGGCGAAGGGAACGGAGGCGTCATATATCCTGCCTGCCATTACGGACGCGACGCGATGGTCGGGGTAGCTCTATTTCTCAGCAACCTTGCGGAAAAGAAAATGAAGGTTTCGGAGATGAAGGCCGGGTATCCTCAGTACCATATAGTGAAAAACAAAATAAGCGTTTCGGACAAGAGTCTAATAGACAGAATCTTGGACGAAATGAAGAAGAAGTTTTCCTCCTATGATGTGAATGATGCGGACGGAGTGAAAATCAGCTTCGAGCGGGAACGCAAGTGGGTTCATCTGCGCAGGTCCAACACCGAGCCCATAATCCGGATCTATGCCGAGGCCCCTTCGGAAAAAGATGCCGAGGCACTGGCGAATGAAATCGTTGCCATGGCGCAGGTGATAATCAGCGGCAGATAGACACATGTTTTCATTCAGAACATCTCCTTTGGAGTCCCAGCTCGACAAGGCCCTGCACGAAGGCAAGGTCGGATGCTTCTGTACGCAAAGTTGTTGGGACAGCGGCAGCGGACGCTATGTCTACGACATTTTCCGGGAAAGGGGGAATCTTCGCGAACTTATGATGCCTGACGATTCCGGAGGCGTATCATCGGCCGGACACATCAGTTTCAGTGCGGAGCGCTTGAAGGGACTCAGCGCCGTGGTGGTGGAAATACAGGATGTCGGATCGAGATATTTCGCCTACAGCAGAGATGTGTTCAGACTGATGAACGTGCTGAATGAGATGGGGGAGGATGCTCCCGCTCTCTATGTGGTGGATCATATCAATCCTGCGGGGCGCTATGTGGAAGGTTCCATGCCGGACGGGGATACGGAAGAATTCGTTCCCAAAATCGCCCACAGGCACGGACTTACGCTCGGGGAATTGTGCAATCTGTATTCCAATGAGATAGATGCCGTCTTTTCTTTGCATCTGATTTCATGTGCCGCATCCGACTCCAACAGAGAGCTTCTGCCGTGGGCGATACCTCCTTCGCCGGATATTTCAGGCATGTTTTCATGCTACATGTATAGCGGCGGAGCATTATGGGAGGGGACGAATATCTCATCGGGGCTCGGTACTTCGCGCCCGTATGAGTTTATCGGGGCTCCTTTTGTCAAGCCCTCCGCCATCGGCGTCCCTTTCCCGGAAGGCGTTCTCATGCGTCCTTGTCATTTTATGCCCGCTTCCGGGATGTATGCCGGAATGAAATGCGGAGGCTACCAGATTATGCTTCTTCCGGGTGCCGAATATCATTCCCTGCTTCATACATTACAGCTTGTCAGATATTTCAGAGAGACGTATCCTGAATTCAGCATCGGGGAAGCCTTCTTCCGCAGGCTTTCAGATCCGGCCCTTGCCGGCTATGTGGAAGGGAAAATCTCTTTTCAGGATGCCAGAGAGCATGTCAAGACCGAAGAGCAGAAATGGATAAGAAAGGCCAGACGCTTCTGCCTGTATGACGATCCTCCTGTAAGAATAAAGAAATAAATTTTGTTTTTCGTCCGATAGAGCTTATCTTTGTAAGTCTATACAATAGAAACTATATAGTAAACTTAAATATTTAAGCAATGAAAAAAGGAATCCATCCCGAAACCTACCGTCTTGTAGCTTTCAAGGATATGTCGAACGACACGGTTTTCATTACCCGTTCTTGCGCCAACACAAAGGAGACGCTTGAAGTTGACGGTGTTGAGTATCCTGTCGTCAAGGTCGAGATTTCCAACACTTCTCATCCTTTCTATACCGGTAAAGTCAAGCTTGTCGATACTGCCGGTCGAGTTGACAAATTCTATCAGAGATACAAGAGCAGACAGAAATAATTATCTGCCACACAATAGGAAAACAAGAGGAGATGCTGTTCGGCATTTCCTCTTTTGCTTTCATATGCCATGCCTGACCGATCTGCCGGCGCGGGGCGTATATTTCATGGCGCATAATACATAGGGGCGTACAAACATGTCAAAAGGCCGGTCGCGAACGGCCGGCCCTTTGACATAGTGGCATGTATAGATGATTTGATTTTATACCATGAGAGCTCCGACAAGTCCGAGAATGGCGTAGAATTCAGGAAGGGCGCAGTAAATGAGGGTGTTCGTGAACACGTTGTGTCCCTGGCTGATTCCGACTATACCGTTGGCTGCAACCTGTCCCTGACGGATAGCGGAGAGCATGCATACGAGACCTACGCAAAGTCCTACGGCAAATACTATGACACCGTTCTGATCCGGGTCAGACGTAACTTTGCTCAGCATCATGAAGAACGCTACGAAGCCGTAGATACCCTGTGTTGCGGGAAGTGCAGAAAGAACCATGTAGTTTCCGGAGCCTTCCGGCTTGACTTTCAGAGCTCCTTCCGCAGCGTTGCCTGCGAGAGTTGTGCCTATGACACTTCCGATGCCTGCGAGACTCAAAACGAGGCCGAGACCGAGATAACCGAGTAATGTGCTTAACATAAGTTTAATTATTTTGTGTTTTATTGTTATTCTTTGTTTACCAGAGGGTTGTAGTTTCTTCCGCTGGTTTCGTAACCTGAATTCTTGAAAAATTCAAGGAAATTAAGTCTAAGAGGGTGGACAAAAGCTCCCAACGCAGCCATAGCCATGTTGAGGACATGTCCTACCAATACAATGAGCAGGAAGGCAATCCATCCTCCTATTCCTTTGTCACCGAGAGCCATGATTCCGAGGCTGTTGAAAGCTTGGCCAAGCATTGCTCCGGCAAGCCCGAGGGCATAGAGACGGAGGTAGCTGAGTACGTCTCCAAGCAGTCCGGTGGCAGTGTTGTATGTCTCCCACAGACCCGTACCGAAGTTTGCGAGGGGATTGCGGTGGATGTCGTTGAGAATGAAGATGCCCAATGCTGAAATACAGCCCAGAACAATGATCACCCACTTTGTCACGGCCTTGTCAAGCGCACCTGTCAGCGCAATGCCGCCTACGATTACTCCGCCTACGATGAGCAGGGTCCAGCCCCATGTGCCCAGGCTGTTCACGAATCCTTTCTGCTTTGTAGCGTTGATCGCCTTTACGACGAAGGCTACGCAGAGGTGGAATATGCCCACAAGGATTGCAAGCACCATAGTACCGTCATACCCCATTATCTTGGACGGCAGCATGAACTTCTTGACTGCATCGGGAATGCATTTCCAATTGAGCAAGTCTATGGAGAAGAAGGTATGGAAGAACAGTCCTATGACTATCGTACCCGCTCCAAGTGTCATCACAAGAGATGATATGTCCTTGGTGCTCTGCGATTTGCGCATGGCCAATCCGATCAGCAGCAGAACCAGTCCGTAGCCGGCGTCACCCATGCAGAACGCAAAGAACAGAAGGAAGAAAACCGATATGAACGGAGTCGGATCGAATCCGTTGTATTCAGGTCTTCCGTACATGTCGGTCAGGACCGTGAACATTCTGGTGAATGCGTTGTTCTTCAGCTTGATGGGAGGATTGTCCTCGACTTTTGCTGCGGATTTGTACCATAAGATGTCGGAGGAATTGAATTCCGTTTCAAGTCTCTCGTCCTCTTCTACAGGTGCGAATCCTTCCATTATGCAGATGTGGTTTTCAACGGTCTTGTCCGCTCCTTCATCGGCCAGATACCGGTCGAGCTCTTCCATCGTACGGGCGTATTCTTTGTCCAGCGCCTCTCCGAAAGATTTAAGTCCCGTCAGTCTGGCCTTTGTCTCCTGTGCTTTCGCACGAAGTTCGGTCAGCTCGTTTTCCGCCTCGGTGCAATCTCCGGCGGGAGCCTGTATTTCTTTGACCGGAAAACTGTATGAGGGATCGTCGGAAATCGTCACGAACCATACATCCTTGCCGTCATCCTTGATGACTTGAAGCGGAACCATGGATTCCCACTCTTTTGAAAAAGCTCTTTTAGGTTCGCGGTACCAACGTATCCGGTATCCTCTTTTTTCCAGATCATCGAGCTTTTCCTTGTCAAAGTCTCCCCATGGTTTCCTTTCTTCAACGGCACGTTCCGTATCGCTGATTCTCTTTTCCAGCTCTTCAAGTTCCGCTTTTGCGGAGAAGTACTCTTCGGCCGGATTGTCCGTGCTGACCTTGGCAGCTTTTACACCCTCGAAGTCTACTTGAGACAGCTGTTCTCTGGCCTCTCTGAGTCTTTCCGCCCTGGAAAGCAGAGCGGACGATTTCTCATCCACCGGTTTGACAGACCTCGTGACGTCCACCACTCCGAGCTCCTGAAGCTTGCGGAGAAATGCTTCCTGTTCTCCGTTCAGGAGAATGAAGTTATACCTTGTCATCCTGTCTATCATGACGCTTCCTCCTCTGTTTCTTCTTCCTCATGGCGGCTCTTTACGATTTTTGAAGATGCCTTGCTCAGGTTTTCTTCATCCTCCATGTAGCGTTTGATTTTCCTGATGGCCTCCTTGTATCCGGGAATCTGGACTTTCTCATAAAGGTTGACTTTCTGAGTCGTCTTTTTTCTCTGGAATTCAAGAATACGGCTTCTTTCCATATATACTTCGGATTCGATTCCGAGCCTGGACAAATCTTTCAGTATGCTTACCCCGTCCGCGAACCATGCCGGTTTGACGAAGGCGTTGAAAGGCTTTATCTCATAGTGGATTTCTCCCAGTGCGGGGGTCTTAACGCCCGCCACTTTGGCCGTGTACAGATCTACATCGGTTATGGAGACAAGTCCGGGCTCGAATTCGTTCCAGAGAGCTGAAAGATAGTCGTATTTCTTCATGGCGGCCTCCAGTTCTTTCTCAACACGCCCCGACTCTTCCTTGGCTTTGCGTACTTCAAGCCTGAGGGCAGACTCCTTATTCTGTAAGGTAGGCAATGCCTTCTGCCTGATCTTCAGCTGTTTGCCAAGATTCGTCAGAGATGTTTTATTATATTGGAACTTTATAGCCATTATTATTTACCTTTCCAGTATTTGTCTATCAGAGACTGTTTTATGCCGGTTTCAGCTTTGGTGAAATACTTCCCGAAGAGTTCCCATGCCTTGTCGAGCATCTCGGTGATGGAAATGTTGACTTCGATGGAAAGCAGCTCCGTCGCGTATTCTTTGGCGTACGCCAGACATCTGTGATCGTAGTCGCTGAGGTCGAATCCGTTTTCGAGTTTGGTCTTGGCATTCTGAGCGTCGGCATAAAGCCGCACGCCTGCGTTCATGACCTGGCTGTGATCCTCCCTTGTCTTCTTGCCCTGGACATGTTGTTTGAGTCGGGAAAGGGAACGGAAAGGATCCACGATGACTTTTCCGGAATCGGAATCATTCCTGAGGAAGAGCTGTCCTTCAGTGATGTATCCTGTGTTGTCCGGGATGGCGTGCGTGATGTCACCGTCGTTCAAGGTAGTTACAGCTATGATGGTGATTGACCCGCCGGTGGGCAGCTGCACGGCCTTCTCGTAGATTTTTGCAAGGTCCGAATAGAGCGAGCCCGGCATGGAATCCTTTGAAGGAATCTGATCCATACGGTTTGACACTATGGAAAGCGCATCGGCGTACAGCGTCATGTCTGTCAGGAGAACCAGCACTTTCTGGTTCAGGTCCGCGGCGAAATATTCGGCTGCCGTCAGGGCCATGTCCGGAATCAGAAGGCGCTCGACAGGCGGATCTTCGGTGGTGTTGACGAAGCTGATGATTTTGTCCAGAACGCCTGCCGATTCAAAGGAATGTCTGAAGAAGAGAT
>CAYTYL010000034.1:0-18170 GCA_964441715.1 uncultured Muribaculaceae bacterium | reverse complement strand
AAAGCTCGGACTGTCCATAGATTCGGTGGTGAAGAACTACGAAGAATCCAGGAAGAAGCTTTCGGATTCCGGCCAGTCCGTCATAAAAAAGATAAAGAAGCTGGAAAAGCTCGGAGCTTCGCCCAAGAGATCCCGTGCCGGGATAAAGCCGGGTGCCCGTATGGGCGCTCCGGGGACGGTTGTCCCCAAATCATTGGACCTGGGCACGGGTGAAGCCGCAGAAGAAAAAGATGCAGTCACAGAAGAAAGAGTTACAGAAGAAAGAGTTGTATGAAAATCAGATTGATGGCCGCATGTTTGCTTGCGGCGCTTCTGCTCGGTTCATGCCGCGGCGGAGAAAAAGCGGAGCAGGACTCCGGAAATGAGGTTTGGGAGAAGCTTTCTCCCGAAGAGTTGGATTTCAACCCTTTCCGTACGATAGGGAAGGATTGGATGGCTTTGGCCGTAGGTAAGGATGAGGGCATGAACTCCATGACCATCTCCTGGGGCGGTGCCGGCGTGCTGTGGAACAAGCCGGTTTTCACCGTATATGTCTCAAGCGACAGATATTCGAAGCGTCTGATGGACGACAATGCCTATTTCACGGTCATGGCGTTTCCCCATGAACGCAGATACAAGGATGCGCTCCTTTACATCGGGTCTAAATCAAAGAGGGACGAGCCTGACAAGACGGCCGACGCCGGATTCACCGTGGAATACACCGAACTGGGAAATCCCCTGTTCAGGGAAGCCGCTCTTGCCTTCGAATGCCGCATCATATACAGGGAAGAGTTCAAGATGGAACTGCTCCCTTCCGACGTGAGGCGCATGTACGAGGACACCGGACTGCACACGATGTATGTCGGTGAAATCGTCAATGTTTACGGAAAACGGCCGGCAGCAGAGCAATGATATATCCCACGGCGGCAACGCTCGCGGCCGTAAGGACGATATCCTGAAATTTGAGTATCACCGGATATGCGGAGACCGAAAAGCTGCCCGGCATCTTTACGAAGCCGAATTTCTGCTGAAGAAGCACCGTGGCAATCCCCGCTATGACTCCCGCAGCCATTCCGAGCAGGGATATGAGCCACCCCTCCAGTACGAAGATCCGCTTTACAAGACGTTCGTCCGCGCCCATGCTGAATAAAGTGCCGATGTCTTCCTTCTTTTCGATTATCAGCATCGAAAGGCTGCTGAAGATGTTGAAAGCTATGATTATGGTTATGAAAATCAGTATCAGGAAGACGGAGGCTTTCTCGTAGCGCATCATCTTGTACAGCTGGGCATTCTGCTCGTACTTGTCCGCGGTCCTGAAACCGGGGCCCAGCCTGTCCGCGAGCGCCTCCGAAAACTTCTTTCGCTGTGCGGCCGTACTTCCTGCCGTAAACCGGATTTCCATTGCGGAAACTTCATTGTCCAGATGCAGCAGCTTCCTCATCCCCGATATCGGGATGATGATGACCTTGCTCTCTCCGCTGTCCGCCCCCGGCGAATAGATCCCGGCCGGAAAGACTTTCACGGATTCGAGAGACGTCTCCGGGCTTGAAACTGAAAACGGCCTGTCGGCGGAAGGGAAATAAAGACGGATGCCGCCGAGAAATCTCGGGCTTATGCCCATCTGGTAGGCGAGGGGAGCGCTGACTACCGCCGTGGGCAGGTCTCCCTTGTGCAGCGAAAACTTTCCTTCCGTCATCCGCGATGCCATCGGCGGGTTCTCCTCATAGGCGGAGTCCGCTCCTTTGGCTTTGACTATGGCGTTTTTGCCTTCCCAGGTGAGGTAGACGTTCTCTTCCAGCGTTTCGCTCACGCTCATGACGATGTCCTGTCCTCGTGCCCAGTCAAAAACGTCTCTGTCCGGGATGAAATGCTTCCCCTTGGCAGGAGAAATCTTCAAGTCCGGAGAGAGACTGTCAAGAGAGGATCTGACAATGGAGT
This sequence comes from uncultured Muribaculaceae bacterium, assembly GCA_964441715.1. Lineage (GTDB taxonomy): Bacteria > Bacteroidota > Bacteroidia > Bacteroidales > UBA932 > Cryptobacteroides. Next base: position 16,253 of record CAYTYL010000034.1, on the reverse strand, counting down.
CAAATCCGTTGTAGACGGACAGGATTATGATGAGCGCAGCCGTCCCGACCGCCATTCCGGCGGTGCTGATAGCGGAGATGATATTTATCACGTTGTGTGATTTCCTGGCGAAAAGATATCGCAGGGCTATCAGCAGGGACAGATTCGGCATTCAGCTATTTACCAAGAAGTTCATCTATGTGCTCGACATAATCCAGAGAGGAGTCCAGGTAGAAGGCGAGCTCGGGCACGATCCTGAGCTGCTTGGCTACGATGCGTCCGAGTTCTCCCCTGTAGGCCTTTACATTGTCTGTCAAGGATTTCATCACGTCCTCGCTTTTGGATGAGGGAAACACGCTCACATAGACCTTGGCCACGGAAAGGTCCGGGCTTATGCGGACTTCGCTTACGGATACCATTGCTCCGCCGAACGCCGCCATGCCCTTCTCCCGGATGATTTCCGCGAGGTCCTTCTGCAGTTCCCTGGCAACTTTCAGTTGTCGTGTCGATGCGCTTTTTTCCATTACAATACGTTGATGATGAAGTAGTTCTTCTTACCTTTCTGGACAAGGATATATTTGCCGTCTATTATGTCGGCGGAGTCGACCGTACGTGCTATGTCCGACACCTTGTCCTTGTTGATGCTTATTCCGCCTCCCTGCAGCATCTTTCTGGCTTCTCCCTTGGAGGGCAGTACACCGGTTTTGACGGCGAGGAAGTCCAGAATGTTGCATGGCAGCTCGTCTTTCTGTATGTCGAAGGTGGGAACACCCGAGAAAACGGCCAGGAAAGTGCGCTCGTCAAGTTTGCGGAGTTCCTCCGAAGTGGAATTGCCGAAGAGCATCCCCGAAGCCTGTACGGCCTTGCCGTATTCGTCTTCCCCGTGGATCATGACCGTGATTTCCTTTGCGAGCAGCTTCTGGAGCTCCCTGCGTCCGGGATCCTGCCTGTGTCCGGCGATTGCGGCCTCGATGGTGTCTTTGTCCAGGAGGGTGAAGATCTTTATGTATCTTTCCGCGTCCTCGTCGCTGACGTTGAGCCAGAACTGGTAGAATTCGTACGGAGAAGTCTTTTCCGGATCGAGCCAGATGTTTCCCTTCTCGGTCTTTCCGAATTTGGTCCCGTCGGCTTTCCTTATCAGAGGGCAGGTGAGGGCGTAGGCATCGGTTTTCCCGAGCATCCTGCGGATGAGCTCGACGCCCGTGGTGATGTTTCCCCACTGGTCGCTGCCTCCGAGCTGAAGGCGCAGCCCCTTGTTCTTGTACAGCCACAGGTAGTCGTAACCCTGAAGCAGCTGATAGCTGAATTCGGTGAAAGACATGCCCTCCCTTGATTCGTCGGACAGCCTTTTCTTCACGGAATCCTTGGCCATCATATAGTTTACGGTGATGTGCTTGCCCACGTCCCTGATGAAGTTCAGGAAACTGTAGTCCTTCATCCAGTCGTAATTGTTCACGAGCTCGGCCTTGTTGGGGGCATCCGAGTCAAAGTCAAGAATCTTGCTCAGCTGGGCCTTGATGCCGGCGATGTTGTGGCGTAAAGTGTCTTCGTCCAGGAGGTTGCGCTCCTGTGACTTCATGGACGGGTCGCCTATCATGCCCGTTGCTCCGCCCACAAGGGCGTAAGGTTTGTGTCCGCACTCCTGGAAATGCTTGAGAATCATTATGCTCACAAGGTGGCCTATGTGGAGCGAGTCAGCTGTCGGGTCTATTCCGACATAGGCCGACTGCGGCCCTTCCGTCAGTTTCTCCTCCGTGCCCGGCATAATGTCCTGGATCATGCCTCTCCATTTGAGTTCTTCTACGAAATTCTTCATCGAATGAATTAAAAAATCTTATGTTTTATATGCATGAATTGGCAAAGTTACTCAATTTATTGTAAAATTTTCCTGAAAGAAGTAAATTTGCCGGATGAAAATGAAACTCAACATAAAACAAATAGAACTATGAGAAAGAACATTGTCGCGGGAAACTGGAAGATGAACACTACGGTTCCCGAGGGTGTGGAGCTTGCCAAGGCCGTACTTGAGAAATCAGCTGAAGTTCCGGCGGAAGTAGGACTCATCATTGCGGTCCCTTTCACCCATCTTTATCCGGTGAACGAAGTCGTCAAAGGCAGCAGAGTCGCCCTTTCCGCAGAAAACTGCGCAGATCATGAGAAGGGTGCATATACCGGAGAAGTTTCCGTCGCCATGCTCAAGTCCGTGGGATGCGGTTACACCATTCTCGGACACTCCGAGCGCCGTCAGTACTACGGCGAGACGGATGAGAAGCTTGTCGAGAAGCTTAAGCTCGCTCTTGCCGCCGGACTCAAGGTCATTCTCTGTGTCGGAGAAAATCTTCAGGAGCGTGAGGCCGGAGAGCACTTCAATGTGGTCGGTTCCCAGGTGAAGAACGTGCTTGGCCACTTCACTGCCGAGGACATGAAGAACGTCATAGTGGCGTACGAACCCGTATGGGCCATCGGCACGGGCAAGACAGCCACCGCCGAGCAGGCCGAGGAAATCCACAGATACATCCGTGAAACTCTGGCCGAGAAGTTCGGCAGGACCGTTGCGGAGGATACGACCATTCTCTACGGCGGATCATGCAAGCCTTCCAACGCCAAGGAACTTTTCGCTCAGGAGGACATCGACGGCGGTCTCATAGGCGGTGCCGCCCTCAAGGCCGACGATTTCATCGCCATAGCCCGTTCATTCTGACATCACGACGCTTACGGCTATCTTGCTTTTGCCGCACCATAGCCATACACGGCCTTCGGAATCCATCTTTTCAACTCTGAAATCCAGGTTTCTTCTGTTGACTATGGTGTTTCCGGACCATTGGAGACTTCCTTTTATGCTCTGCCCTTCCGATTCCGGAACGGCGGAGCATTTCAGTATGTAATAGTCCGACATGTTGTCCGTGTGTACTCTGAACTCTTTCCTGGCCCGGTTGAAGGAAGTCTGCCATGTCAGAGGATCGGAACTGTGGACCGTCTTTCCTTTCTCCATAAGGCAGAGATTGTCGTCTGACAGGAATTTCGGATCGACGCTTTCCTTCTGACAGCCGCACAGGGCAATTGCCAGAACTGCGGACACTGCGATGGCGATGTATCTCATTTCACGAATATTTCTTTGACTATAACTTCTTCGGAGCCGTCATCGAGGCTTATGACTGCTTTTAGCTTCCCTCCGGCGGAGATTCTGTAGTAGCCGTTTCCTCCTACGCTTATCTTGCGTCCGCCCATATACCACTCTATGTTCTTGTAATTCCTCAGGTTGTATATTCTGAGGGGAATCATGGCCCCTTCGGGAAAACTCCCGTCGGCGTTTCTTCCGCTGTTGTTAAGATAGATGAAAGGATAGCCTCCGTCGTACATGCGCTTGGTCGTGAAGCTCACCGTCTCCTCCCGGCTCTTTACCCCGGCCTCCATAAAATAAATCGTCGCACTGTATGCGGTCATCTGGGACAGGCTGTCAAGCACTGCGGCATATCTGCCGTTTCCGTATGGTTCTACTTTTCTTGTAGTCGTCTCCTTGCCGCTTTTCCCGAACTCGACGTAGGCGGGACCGTCATAGCCGGCATCATCGGCCGTCCATTGTATTATCGCCGCATCCTGGAGAACTTCCGTATTCCCGATCGTGACGGAGGGAACCGAGATTTCCTCCGACTTCACCACGTTGAAGCATACCGCGTCACCCTCCGTCCTTATGTCCGTTATGGACAGCGGCGAACCGTTGCCGTTCCACAGTACGAAAGCCGGTGAGGACTGCGGTGTGAACGATGTGCCTTCCGCCGACGGGAAAAAGACTTCGGATGCGTTTTTCATGTAGTAGCCGTTGCTGAACGCACTGATGCCTGCGGTTGCCGACACCAGTTCCGCGCATTGCCTGTCAGGCCGGCAGTTCACTTCGTTGCTGAGCCATCTCTGGGCAGCCGTCACCGTCACCTGCGCCCAGTCGGACCTGCCCGCGGGCTGGTTGGAGCGGTCTATATGGTATATCAGCATCCCTTTTCCCCCGATGTACTTGTCCCAGCCCTTGCCGTCCCGGCATTCGATGAGGTAGTATTCTCCTTTTACGCCCGTCTCCATTTTCAGGTATCTCCTGTTTTCGCTTATGGGTTCCAGGGTGTAGCTTCCTTCACGCAGCGTTTCCGGATTGCCTATGCCGGAAAGGTCGTAGTCTATCGCATTGTAATGCGGCGGAGTGTTGCCGGCGTTGTTGTTGCTTCCTCCGTCCATGAGTCCGGTCACGTACCACAGGCCGTTTCCCATGCCTCCGCTCCCGTCCCCGTCGGTATCGTAGAGATCCATTAGCCCGAGCGCATGGCTGTATTCGTGGCAGAACGTGCCTATGGACGCGAAACCGGACGAACCGTCTTTTTTGAGCCCGAGCTCAGTGGATATCGCATAATTGTTTATGGTTTTTCCTCCGAGGACAAGCCCTTTGAACGGCGTGTATTCAAGGTAGTACATGTGGGACCACACGCAGTCCTCGCCGCCGCCGTCCGCCTCGTCCTTTCCGGCCGTGAATATGAACACGTTGTCCACTTCTCCGTCTCCGTCGTCATCGCCGGCCGAAAAATCGGTCCCTGCGGCGGCAGCCTTTACACATGCCTCATAGACGGCCTCCGAAGCGTTCTTGTCCTTGCTTTCACCGTCGTTGCCGAAATAGTAGGAACAGTCATGGTCGAGACTTATTATGCCGCTCACGTCGAAGCTGAAGGTGAAATCGCCTCTGAACTGCTCGTCGAAGTAGTCCTTTGCGCTGCCCTGCGCCCCGTTTACGCTGTAGCCCTTCCGGGTGAGCATTCTGACGAAATCCTCCCTGCCGTAGGTCATTTTCTTGTCCTGGAACTCGACGAGCAGGACTATGCTGTGTTTTTTGACCGGAGCGTCGGACAGGGCGGCGGCCTTGATTCTTGCCGGAGCGCCGGCTCTTTCCATGATTTTCCGGTTTACCAGCCGTCTTTTTTCCGCTTGTGCGGAGCTTGTGCCGGGTTTGAGACTTCCGCTCAGAACATCGCCGGGCGCCTCTCTGCCGGCGATGTATCCGGAACTGTAGATTGTCCCTTCCGGAGTGAAGGCGGCGTAGCAGTAGAATCCGTTTTTGTCCTGTATCAGTCTGTGCCCGTCCGCATCCTTAAGGCAGCTTGCAAATTCGTCTCCGTCCAGAACGGCGGCTATGGTCGTTCCGTCGGGTTGGACAAGCTTGACCTGTTTGTTGAAACGGGTATGGAGAATATCTGCGAAGCTGACAGCAACATGACAGCCATGCACAACAAAGTTCTCTTCATCTGAGGTTCAGGTTTACGATGGCGGTACGCACCGGCATCGTTCAAAAATAAGAAATATCTTCCGGATTCCCTTCAGATTCGGCCTTCACCGACGGCAAAAGAGACAAAAACCAAGCGGCGATCGGAAAATCACTCCCCGGACCGCCGCTTAAAGATGTGTACTAAAACCTAAACCTACATGATAGATGCGGTAAGGTTTTCAAATGTTGCGTGGTTTGTGAAAAAAAATAAAAAAAACGACACCGCTTTTCTGTGGCGGCGCCGTAAGTCTTTCCCGTCGGGAAAAAGGCAGTTTACTTGGAAGCTTCTACGGAAACTTTCCTGAATTCTTTGAGGTCTTTCATAAGGGCGAGAGCAGCCTTGCGTGCGCGCGCTCCCGCAGCTTTGTTTCCTTTTTCGACCTGTGCAGCGGAATTTGCAGCGAATTCCTGATATTCCGCATTGATCTTCTCTACAAGTTCTTTCATGATTATTTTATTAAAATTAAACGATAATCAAGTGATTCTTAAAACGTTCAATCGGCCAGCAGTGCGATTGCTTGCCGTTTCTTTCTGCAAGATATGTAATGCTTGCGGAAAAACCAAGAAAAAATCCGAAAAAATGGAAGCAATCTTTTGTGCTTCAGTCCTTTTTGACTGCGGAGTTGACCGAGTTCATGGCTTTGTCAGGCCCTGCCAGCACGAATTCGTCAATCCCTGCCGCCGCTTTTTCGCATATTTCCGGCATCATCTTCATCTGCTCGTCGTTCAGTTTGCCTAGAACGAAATCCACCTGTGCTCCGCGGCTGAAATCATTGCCTATGCCTACCCGAATCCGGCTGTATTCCTGCGTGCCAATCATCTCTACGATGTTCTTGAGGCCGTTGTGGCCGCCGTCGCTTCCTTTCTTTCTCATCCTCATCGAACCGAAGGGCAGGTTCAGGTCGTCGCATATTATCAGAAGCCTTTCGGCCGGCACGTTCAGCCGGTTCATCCAATATCTGACGGCATTCCCGCTCAGATTCATGTAGGTGGACGGTTTGAGAAGCACAACTTTTCTACCTTTTAAGGAAGTCTGTGCGATGTCCCCGTAGCGTTCCGTACTGAAAACGATATTGGATGCCTTGGCGTAGGCATCCAATACCATGAAACCCATGTTATGCCGGGTGTTTTCGTACTCCGCGCCGATGTTTCCCAATCCGGCAATGAGGTAAGTCAGACCTGGCATATCGTCATCCCCGGTTTTTATGCTGTAGCGGTATCAGCCGCAGCGGCTGAGTTACGGGTCGAGCGGACACCGCAGATGATGGTGTCTTTCTTGTTGAGGATGGTGATGTTGTCGTACTTGAGATCACCGGCGACGATGTTCTGGCCGATCTCGAGAGGAGAAATGTCAATCTTGAGGTCGTCCGGAAGATCCTTCATGAGGGCGCTGATGCGGAGCTCTCTTTCCTTCTTCACGAATTTGCCTCCTTTCTGCACACCGGCGGCGTGGCCCGTGATGGTGAGAGGAACTTTTATCGAGATGGGCTTGTCCTCGGAAACCGCAAGGAAGTCCACGTGCAGGCAGTTGTCGTTGACCGGGTGGAACTGGAGCTCATGCACTACGGCGACATATTTCTTGCCGTCGCTCAGGTTCAGGTCGATGATGTACGATGCAGGTGAATAGAGGATGCCGTTGAGATCCTTTTCTTCGACTTCGAAGAGGATGTTGCCGACGCCCTGACCGTAGAGATTGCAGGGGACGAGACCCTGTTTGCGGATTGCTTTGATCACTGCCTTGTTTCCGGCTTCGCGGATCTGGCCTTTAAGTTCAAAATGCTTCATTTTGGTTCTGATTTATAAATGTGTTACTCAGTCTGTCTGTACGCAGACCCCATTGCACCAAAAGCCTTGCGGCTTTTATCAGATGCGGGCGCAAATATAATGATTATTTTTTAATTACGGGTTTTATCTGACAAGTTCCGTGGCCTTGTTCCATTCCAGGGTCTTGTAGAATTCGTCAAGATATTTTCCTCCCATGGAGGGAAGATACATGCTCAGGCCGCAGTGCGTTTTTATCTGCAGGTTGAAGAAATAGGGGGTTGCGGCCTTGTAGAGCACGCACTTCTCCAGCGCGGCATTCAGCTCCGCCAGCTCCCCGGCATCGGCCCCGGCCTTTTCCAGGATGTCGTAAAGGTCGTAGTGCCAGTGTTTTGAGGCATCGTAGAAGTATCCCTGCACGTTGTCCCCGTCCATGCTCGTGAGCTTTTCTCGGTATTTGTCGAACAGTGTGCGGCAGACCGTGGCGAGAGCGTCCATGGAGCCGCAGTCCACGTATGAGACCGTCGCCGAACGGTAGTTGCCGCTGCGTGAGTCGTATGACTCGAAAAAGTCTCTGCAGGCCTGTTCCGGATCGGCAGGGGTTCTGTGCAGCAGTCTTTCGGTGATGTTCCGGTAGTCGAATCCCTCCGCCAGTGTTTCCGTCTGGCAGAATCCTATGCGGCCGGTCACGTTCCTCAGCTCCCAGGCCACCTCAACGCCGCCCATGAGGCAGGCGTCGAAAATCATGTAGTCGAAGCGCATGGGAATTGCGGCGGCAAAGGCGGGGATGTCTATCTCCATGGATTCCCGTCTGCCGTTGTCGATGTAAACTTCCTGGGTTACCGACCGGATGCGGGGGGCGTCGCGGCTTTCCGCATCGGAGTCATATCTTTCCGGATTGGAGAAGTAGCAGCTCGGCATCCAGCCTGTCGCGTGCGAAGAAAGAATCAGTCCGTAGCTCCTGGACGGGAACAGTTCGGCCGCCTTGGAAAGGAAAGTGCGCAGGTTTGCGGCCGAAGCCAGGGACTCTCCTTTTTCCATGCTGTACAATGTGTCCAGGACCGGACCTTTTTTGCCTTTGTATATTCTGAACAGACAGGGAGCGGTCCGGTCGTTGTAGTCTCCCGAATATTGCGGCTGTCTGCTTATGACCAGCAGGGCCTCCCGGCTCTTTTTAGAGGGCAGCCAGCCTTTCTGCAGGTCCTCTATGTCCCGGGCAAGGTAGCTGCTCAGCGAGTTGAATCCCGCGGAATACAGGATCAGCACTTTGTCGTATCCGTCCTGTCCTTCTTCTCCTTCCTTTCCGCAGCCGCAGAACAGGGCCGCTGCGAAAACCGTCAGGCAGAGCATCTTCACTACGCCTGTCTTCATGAAATCCATACTCATCCTTCTCATCCTCATCCTCAATTGTGAAGCGGCTTCAAAGATAAGCTATTTTTGCTATTTTTGCAGAAGTCAGCAGAGTGCCATGAGCAGAAACATATGGAGGAGCAGCCTGCCATACGAGATATGCAGGAAATATATGGTCCTGATTACCGGGACTTCTTTCTCTTCGGTAACCATAGAAGGGAGAGAAAACATCCCCGAGTCGGGGGCCGTCATGTTCGCCCCGAACCATTGCGCGGCCATGATGGACCCGATGATCATGCTCATGACCGCCCGCAAGGCCGTGGCCTTCGGCTCCCGTTCGGACATATTCGCCAATCCGGCGGCCGCCAAGATTCTGTACTGGAGCAAGGTGCTTCCCATAGCGCGGGAGCGCAACGGCCTTCAGGAAATAGCCAAAAACCTCGGTACGATCGATGACATAATCGGGTGTCTTGCCCACGGACTTCCGTTCTGCATGTACGGCGAAGGGACCCACAGGCCTGAAAGGGGACTGCTGCCCATAAAGAAAGGATTGTTCCGCATAGCCCGCAAGGCATCCCTCGAGCTTGGCTGCCCCGTCTATGTTGTCCCGGTGGGGACGTGCTACGAATATTTCTTCCATGAGGCCGGCCATGTGTCAGTGCATGTCGGCAAACCCGTGGAAATAGGCAAATACTTTGCGGACAGGCAGGGAATGTGCGACGCCGATGTTTACAGGGAGCTGTGCGCGGAGTTCCACGACAGGATACTCTCCCTGATCGGAGACCCGCCCGCGAGGCGGCACGACCGGAGAATCCTCCGACTGTTCTGCCTGCTGCTGTCTTCGCCCCTGTGGATTGCCTGCGCGGTGCTGGCTTCTCCCGTCTGGCTGCCCGCCAAGCTCATTATGCTTACCATGGAAGACAAGGCCTGGACGCATACCGTCTATTTTGCGCTCAGGGGAATTTTTCCGGTGCTGTGGCCTTTTTTCAGCTTTTATGCCTATCTTGAAAACCGGTGGAGGGAGCTTCTGCGCGACCTGCATACATATAAAAAACCCGATAAATGAAAAACATCTTGAAAATGGCTGTAACATTGGCCGGGGCCGCTGCCGCAGTGGCTTGCGGCGGAGGCAAGAACCAGAAGGAAAGTGCTGATTTCAAATATCTTGTAGATCAGTTTGCGGACATAAAAGTGATGAGGTACAAGGTGCCCGGCTGGGATCAGCTGACGCTGAGGCAGAAGGAATATGCGTATCATCTTTCCGAAGCCGCCAAGTGGGGCAGGGACATCACATGGGACCAGTATTGCAGATACAATCTCCCGGTCCGCCATGTCATCGAGAAGATACTGGAGGAATACGGAGGAGACAGGAACTGCGCGGAGTATGCCGATTTCCTGGTCTACGCCAAAAGAGTCTTTTTCAGCAGCGGAGTCCATCACCATTATGCGGAGGACAAGTTCTTCCCGGCCTGCCCCAAGGAGTACTTCTCATCTCTCATGGAGGCCGTAGGGGCTGAGGATGACGCTCTTCTGGACTTCATCTATGATCCGGACGCTTATCCGCAGAGAAGGTCCACGTCCGCGACGGGTGACATTGTCGCCCTGTCCGCAGTCAATTTCTACGAAGGGGTCACGAGAAAGGAGGTGGAGGATTACTACAAGTCCATCATGGATCCCGATGACCCCGAACCGGTGTCCTACGGCTTGAATTCCAAGATCGTGAAAGGCGCCGACGGCAAGGTGAAGGAGGAAAAGTGGAAGATAGGAGGCATATACGGCAATGCGATAGCCAAGATCTGTGAAGAGCTCGCCAAGGCACGCGAGGTTGCGGAAAACGAGACCCAGAAAAAGGAACTGGGCATACTCATAGACTATTACACGGACGGAGATCTGAGGAAGTGGGATGAATTCAACATAGAATGGGTCAAGGACACCCTCGGCCAGATCGATTTCATCAACGGCTTCATCGAGGACTATGACGACCCTCTCGGCCGCAAGGCTACCTATGAAGGCACGGTGGAAATCAAGGACTCCGCCGCTTCTGCCCGGACCGAACTCCTGAGCGCCAATGCGCAGTGGTTCGAGGACAATGCTCCGATAGATCCGCGTTTCCGTAAGAAGAAGGTGAAGGGCATTTCTGCCAAAGTGGTGAACGTGACGGCTTTGGCCGGAGCTACCTATCCGGCCCCTCCTATCGGAATCAATCTTCCCAATGCGGACTGGATCCGCAAGGAACATGGCTCTAAGTCAGTCACCATAGCGAACATAACCCATGCCTACGACCTTGCCGCACTGGAGATGCCGGCAAGCACGCTCACCGAGTTCGCCTATTCTCAGGAAGAGATAGATGCTTACAAAAAGTACGGGGAATATGACGATGAGATCCACACCGACCTGCACGAATGCCTGGGCCACGCATCGGGCCAGCTGCTGCCGGGAGTGTCGTCTTCCGCTCTCGGGGAGTATCAGTCCGCTCTTGAAGAGGCCCGCGCCGACCTTTTCGGCCTTTATTACATCGCCGATCCCAAAATGGTCGAGCTTGGCATCCTCCCCGACAAGGAGGCCTACAAGCCCCACTATTCCAACTACATACGCAACGGCCTGTTCGTGCAGTTCACACGGGTGGAGCTTGGCAGGCCCAATACCGAGGCCCACATGCAGAACCGCAAGCTCATCGCCCAGTGGTGCTACGAAAAAGGCTTGAAAGACAATGTGATAGAAAAGAAGACCAGGGAAGGGAAGACATACTTTGTCGTAAACGATTACGAAGCCCTGCGCGGTCTGTTCGCCGAACTCCTCGCGGAAATCCAGAGAATAAAGAGCGAAGGGGACTACGCCGCCGGCAAAGCTCTCATAGAGAACTATGCGGTCAACATAGACCCTCAGCTCCACAAGGAAGTCCGCGAAAGGTATGAAGCCCTGAACCTCAAACCCTATGGCGGATTCATCAACCCCGACATCGTCCCTGTGGTGAAGGACGGTGCGGTCACCGACTACATCATAGAGTACAAGGACGACTACCTTGGCCAGCAGCTCGAATATGGCAGGAAGTACCGTACGCTGTAGCGCCCTGCGGGAGACTCCGTACCATAGCGCCCGGCGGGAGACTCCGTGCCACATGGCGCCCGGCGGTAGGCGTATTGACTGATGAAAAGCGTTCTGGACGAATACAGGTTCTATCTCAAGGTCGAAAGATCCCTGTCCGTAAACACTGCGGACTCCTATCTTTCCGACCTTGAGGAACTGTTCTCCGCCTGCGGCAGGCCGCCGGAAGAAGTGGACAAGGATACGATACTGGAATATCTGTCCGGAAAGGAGGTCAGTCCCCGTTCCCAGGCGAGAGCCTTGAGCGCCTTCAGATCTTTCTTCTCGTGGATGCAGCTCTCGGGCTTCAGGAAAGACAATCCCTGTGAAGGCATAGATTTTCCCAAGCTCAGCCGCTATCTGCCTTCGGTTCTGTCTGTCGGTGAGGTCGACTCTATAATGGATTCCGTCGAGACTGACACACCTTCCGGCAAAAGGGACAGGGCCATCCTGGAAGTCCTTTACGCCTGCGGACTCAGAGTCTCTGAATGCGTGGGACTGCGCATCTCCGACCTTTTTTTCGGAGAGGGCTATGTGCGTGTGACGGGAAAGGGCGACAAGCAGCGCATAGTCCCGATAGGTGAAAGCGCGATGGACGCCGTCAGGGCCTATATGGAAGCGAGACCTGAAGCTGAGCCGGGTTACGATGACTTTCTGTTTCTCAACAAGAACGGTAAAAGCCTCAGCAGGGTGTCCGTGTTCAACATGGTGAAGCGGCAGGCGATGGCGGCCGGCATCCACAAGGAGATATCCCCCCACACGTTCCGGCACAGCTTCGCCACCCATCTCATAGAGAACGGAGCGGATCTGCGGACTGTCCAGGACATGCTCGGGCATGAAAGCATCCTTACCACGGAAATCTATACGCACATAGACACCAAAACCTGGCAGGAAAACATTCTGAGCCATCATCCGGACTCCCGTTAGTCCGGTTTCGGCCGGATGGGCCCCGGATGGGCCCCGGATGAGTCCCGGATGAGTCCCGGATGGGCCCCGGATGAGCCCCGGTTGCGCCTCGGTTGCGACCGGATGCGGCCCGGATGCGGCCCGGATGAGCCCCGGATGAGCCCCGGTTGCCGGCCGGATTGCCGGTCCGTCGGTGACGGAGCTAAGGATCTGTGCACAGCTCCAGTTTCCGGGCATCGCTCTCTGAAAGAACCCCTGCTTTGCGCAGATTTGCCACGCTCCATGCGGAGGACGGATTGTTGTCTCTGAAAAGGATGATGCCGTGCGCCGCCTGCCTTCCTATGTAGGGGTGGGCCGCGAGGCTGTCCTCCGGCAAAGTCCACAGAGGATATCGGCGGGGCGATGCGATGCTTATCAGCTCTTTCAGCTTGTCGAACTTCTCCCTGTCGAATCCTTTCAGGTCCATCAGCTGTTCCTTGAAGGAAAAACCGCCGAGCCGCTTTCTGTATGCTACGATTCTTGACGCATAGTACGGGCCGATGCCCGGCAAGGCATCGAAAGCCGCCGAATCGGCCTCGTTCATGTCCGTGCCGGCTATTTCTATGAAATCCTCCAGCCTCCTGTAGACCGAATCGGCCACCACGAAGGACTTGGCAAAGTCCTCTTTCTTACGGAATCTTCCGCCCGCTTTTCGGTAATTGTCAATTGATTTCGCCTGTTTTGCGGAGAAGCCGAGCCTTTCCAGTTCTTCAGTCGATGCCGTGTTGGGATCGAAGCTGAAGGATTCGTAACTCCGTTTTCCGTATTTCTCCCTGACCTTCTGTGCCTGGGGAGAATGGACGGCATTTTTCCTCTCCGTCCGGGTGTGCCCCTCTGCCCGGGCGTGCCCCTCCGTCCGGACTTTCCCCTCCGTTCGGGGCCTCCGGTAGTCGTCTGAACGGTAGACATATACCGTGTCGGGATTGTCCCTTTTGCTGACAATTCCGGCTACTGCGGCCCTGTGTACGAACAGAGCGGTCTGGTATCCTATCGCAAGAAAAACAAGGGCGACCGCCCCTGCAGCGAATGATGTGGAAGTATTGCGTTTTTTATCTTCGCTTCCGTTGTCCGTCATCTCTCTCCATGTCTGCCTCCTCTTCCCTGTGACGCCTGGATCTCTTTTCGGAAGGATCCGTTTCTTCCCTGCTCTTCTTTTCGGGGGCAGCACCCGCTACCACTATTACGATTTCCCCTTTGGGCTCATGTGCGGAAAACCATTCGAGCACTTCGGCCAGCGTGCCCCTGCGGTGTTCCTCATGCACTTTGGAGATTTCCCTTGCCACCGAACACTTCCGTTCTCCGCCGAACACCTCGGCCAGCTGCGCGAGTGTCCTGACCAGTCTTCGCGGCGATTCATAGAAAACCATCGTGCGGGTTTCCTCCGCAAGGCTGTTCAGCAGAGTCTGCCTGCCTTTTTTTACCGGCAGGAAACCTTCGAAACAGAACCTGTCGCAGGGAAGTCCGGATGAGACCAATGCCGGAATACATGCGGTAGCTCCCGGCAGGGTTTCGACATCGATTCCTTCTTCAGCGCAGAGTCTTGCGAGGAAAAATCCGGGATCGGAGATGCCGGGAGTTCCGGCGTCGCTTACCAGAGCGACATTCAGTCCGGCGAGAATCCTGTCCTTTATGACTTCGGAGGTCTGGTGTTCGTTGAACTTGTGGTGGGACTGCATCTTCGTCTCTATCCCGTAATGCCTCATCAGGACCGAACTGGTTCTGGTGTCTTCCGCCAGGATGAGGTCTGCCTCCTTCAGGACATTCACTGCTCTGAAAGTCATGTCATCCAAGTTTCCGACGGGCGTGGGGACTATGTAAAGTTTTCCTGCCATTCTCCGATATCGTTTTCCTTCTGCCGTTTACCGGCGGATTTTTCTTCTTACGGCCATCATGAAACGGTAGACGTCATCGCCCTCCGTGTCCCATTCCGGGAAGGTCTCTCCGATGTAGGCCACGGCCTCTTTCAGCGTCCTCATTCCGTTGAGTTTCTCTATCGTGCTCTGATACAGGGCCGTGTCGTTGCGGAACAGTTTCCTTATATAGACGATCTGGTCTCCGAGGGCTATCGCGCTTCTCAAGGACTTGACTTCCGTCCCCGGTATGTCGTGCAGCCATGCGCACTTGTCCGCCATCACGTCCATTACCGCTTTTCCCTCGCGCCTGTGCGCCCGTTTGGGCTCTTCTTCCGCAATCTCTCCGAAAAGAGTCTCTATCTCTTTGACTTCCGGCGCTTGCCGCTTCGTCCCGTTCTCTTTCTCCGCTTCCGGTCCGGCCTTTTTCTCGGCATCAGCTCCGGCATTGCTCTCCGCTTCGGCTTTGCTCTGCGCCTCGTCCGCCGGTTCTGCCTCATCCGCCGGTTCTGCCTCATCAGCGTTCCGTGCATCCGCTCCGGCATCGCTCTCTGATACGGCGGCATCGGCATCGCCCGGCGTCTCCGTCGTGCCGTAGACCTTCTCGGCATCCGTTCCGCCCGGCGCTTCAGCATCCGTTCCGTCCGCCCCGTCATGGGCCGCCCCGTCATGGGCCGCCCCGTCATGGTCCGCATCGCTGATTCCGAGAGGAATGTCGATGTCCAGGTCAATCGCTTCTTCTTTCAGCTCCCCTTCCGATGCCTCCGCCGGCTCCTCTGCCGATACCGATGCCGGGGCTTCTTTAAGGGCCGCGACCTCATCTTCCAGTTTTTCCACCCTCTTGAGAAGATCCTCAAGCAGGCTGCGGACATCGTCCGGAATGTTGTCATGTGTTTGTAACATACGCTGCCTTTTGACTATATTTGCCTGCGTTCCGTTGACGCGGGCTTCATTATTAACGACAAGACTCACAAAAATAGGCAAATGTTTGCAGAAAAAACAGGAAAAGCGGGCTGCATAGAGGTAATATGCGGATCGATGTTTTCAGGCAAGACCGAAGAACTTATCAGGAGGCTGAGACGCGCTCAGTTCGCAAACCAGAAGATAGAGACCTTCAAGCCCTCTCTGGATACCCGCTATTCGGACATCGATGTGGTTTCGCACGATTCCCACAGCATCTCCTGCACCCCGGTGAAAGATCCGTCCCGGATGCTTCTCGTCCCGGACGATGTCCAGGTGGTCGGCATCGATGAGGCCCAGTTCTTTGACGACAGCCTTGTGGATGTCTGCATACGTCTGGCCGACAGGGGAGTGAGGGTCATAGTCGCGGGACTTGACATGGATTATGCCGGCAAACCTTTCGGCCCCATGCCCACGCTCATGGCGGTCGCCGAGGACGTGAGCAAGGTCCATGCGATCTGCGTGAAGTGCGGAGCCCTTGCAAGCTTTTCCCACCGCCTTTCGGCAAGCCGCAAGCTCGTGGTCCTCGGAGAGAAGGATGTGTACGAGCCTCTTTGCAGAGGTTGTTTCAGCAAAGCTCTCGCCGAGGAGAATTCCGAACTTTAGTCCTGCACGTTTTTCATCGCGTCCCTTATCTTTCCTTCTATCTCATCGCAGAGTTCCGCGTTGTCCTTCAGCAGCTGTTTCGTGGCTTCACGTCCCTGTGCGAGCTTCTGGTCATTGTAGCTGAACCACGATCCGCTCTTGTTGATGATGTTCATGTCCACTCCGAGGTCTACGATTTCGCCTATCCTGGAGATGCCCTCTCCATAGACTATGTCGAATTCCGCTTTCTTGAAAGGCGGAGCCATCTTGTTCTTCACCACCTTTACGCGGGTGCGGTTGCCGAGAGCCTCGTCTCCGTCCTTTATCTGCGTCACCCTGCGCACGTCTATCCTTACCGAAGCATAGAACTTCAGGGCGTTTCCTCCCGTGGTGGTTTCGGGGTTGCCGAACATGATTCCTATCTTCTCACGAAGCTGGTT
>CAYTYL010000033.1:1626-18666 GCA_964441715.1 uncultured Muribaculaceae bacterium | reverse complement strand
TGAAACAGACACGCATCAGAAGATAAAGGTCAAGACCACTCGGCTTGTCAACCTTACAGAACGAAAAGACTTCGATGCTACTAAGATCATCGAGAGCAAATCAAAGGCAGTAACAAACCAGAGCATTTTCGCATTGTGGAAAAAACTGGAACAATGTCCTGATGAGGTGCAAGAATTGTGCTACCAATACGCTGAAAACAGTCCGCAGAAATGGTGGCGATTTACAGAAATGTCAGGGGAGATATGTAAAGAGTTTGGCAATTTTATCTGCGACTACGACAAGAGCATTGAGGTGGACAATGAAGTTTCATTTCCTGACGCGTCATCGTACATGGAGACGGACCAGAAAAAAAAGATAGACTCATGGGTATGGAAACGCAAGGATGGCAGCAGTGACAGTTTTTCTTTCGACAGCGAAGCTGAAAGACTGTGGGCGGACGTGCTGAAAGACTGTGAGAAAGATATGGAGTGCTCAAAAAATGTACTCGATGAAGAGAGATGTCTATGGGGAAAGAACTTTCCTGCTTCATCTGAAATCAAGTACCAATACTACTTCCATGGTTTTCACGATTCCTTCCCCGATTTCGTCATGGCTGACAAATTTGGACATATACATGTTTTCGAGGTTAAGAGTGTTAATAAAAGTCGAGAACAAATGATTGACTCTGAAGAATATGAGGAAAAAGTCTCCATGCTGAAAGACTTCTACCGTCATTGCTCGGCAAAGATCAGCAACCATATCTTCTATCTTCCGATCCTTGACAAGGATGAATGGAAAATCTTCCGCTATAAGGATGGTGAGGAGCTGTCAATATCTGAGAGAATGTTCAAAAAGTCATTAGAAGCGTCAGATTAATTTAAGCAGTTAGAACAGCACCCCAGTAGTTAGACGTAAAACTATTGGGATGCTGTTCATTTTGGCAGAGCCTCCGGACTGCAGAAAGCGGACCGGGGGGGGGGGGCAGGGCTAACGCGGACCGGCAGGGAGATGCTCCTTCCAGTACTTGAGCATGGTGCTGTAGAGGTGGAGAGTCGTACCTTCCCTTTCGTAAATGCCGTGGCTTCTCATAGGGTAGGACATCATGGAGAACATCTTGCCCTGCTTGATAAGCTCGTTCACGAGCATCTCGCAGCTCTGATAGTGGACATTGTCGTCACCGGTGCCGTGGATCAGCATGAGGTTGCCCTTCAGGCCGGCGGCATGGTTGATGGGAGAACCCAGACGGTAGCCTTCCGGATTGGTGGAAGGAAGTCCCATGTAACGCTCCTGATAGATGCTGTCATAGAGGTACTGTGAATAGACACCCGCAACGGCGATGCCGGTGGAATACACATCGGGATACTCGAACATGAGGTGGGCCGTGGAGCTTCCGCCGCCGCTCCATCCCCAGACGCCTATGCGCTCGGGATCCATGAACGGGAACATCTCCTCAGCCATCTTCACGGCCTTGGCATGGTCGGCCATCGCCACAATGCCCACTTTTCCGTAGATGCTCTTGCGCCACTCGCGTCCTTTAGGATTGTTGGTGCCGCGAGGGTCTATGCTCATGACGATGTAGCCGTTCTCGGCCAGCAGCTGATTCCATGTGTCGCCGCCGCTCCAGCTGTTCTGGACGGTGGAGGAGGCAGGCTCACCGTAGATGTTGAATATCACGGGATACTTCTTGGATGCGTCGAAGTCACGGGGCTTGATCATCCAGCCGTCAAGGACGGCAGGGCCGATGTTCACCTGGAAATACTCCCTGTGGTTGAAGCCGTAGGAATCGTAGACCTTCTTGAGGGCCGCATTGTCTTCCAGGACGGTAAGAGTCTTGTGGTCAGGGAGAGTGATCATCTCATAGACCGAAGGAGTGTAGCTGTTGCCGTAGCTGTAGAAAGCATACTTGGCACCCGGGGCTATGCTGTAGCTGTGATGCCCGCTGAAGCCCTGAGGAGTAACCCTCTCCGCGGTGCCCTTGCCGTTGAGCTTGCTCCTGTAAAGATACTGCTCCACAGCACTCTCGGGAGAAGCCAGATAGTAGACATACCCTCCCTTGGGGTCGATGCAGCTGATGCTTATGACATCGAAATCGCCCTTGGTTATGAGAGTCTCGCTGCTGCCGTCACGGCTGACACGGTAAAGATGTCTCCATCCGTCCTTTTCACTGGTCCATGTGAAATACTTGTTCCCGTCAAGCCATTCGATGTTGTCGTGGATATCCAGGAAAGCATCGTCCTTGTCCTCGTAGAACTTCTTGAGAGCCATGGTCTTGACATTGCCGTAATAAACACTGTTGGTGTTCTGCAGACGGTTCAGCTGCTGGATCATCACCTCATCGGTGCCCGGCACGAAATCCATCCTCGCGATATAGTTCTCCCTCGGATCGCCGGGAACATCGAACCACTCGGACTTGGCCGTGGCCACATCCACAACGCCCACCTTGACGGCGGAGTTGGTAGTGCCTGCCTTGGGATAGGGAAGCGGAATGGTGAATGAATAGAGTGAATCTATGTTGTCAATCATCAGGAAAGTTCCCGTACCTTCGGTATCGGACTGCCAGTAGGCTATCTTCGTGCCGTCGGGACTCCAGCGGAATCCGTCACGGTCGCTGAGCTCCTCCTCGTAAACCCAGTCGAAAGTTCCGTTCACGATGCTGTCGCTGCCGTCGAAAGTGAGCTGGCGGCGTGTGCCGTCGGCGACATTCTCGACATAGATGTTGTTGTAGTACACGTATGCGAACTTGCTGCCGTCATCGGAAAGCTTTCCGAACATCATCCGGGAAGGATCCAGTCCGACTCCGAGCTGATGAATCTTGCCGGAAGGGACGTCCACTATCCAGTAGTCCCCTCTCGTGTTCATCCTCCAGACTCTTTGAGAGTTGGTATAGACCACAAGTTTGGTCTTGTCCTTTGACCAGTCCAGACCCTCGATGGAGACAGGCTTTGAGCCGCCTTCAGGCACAAAGGCCGACATGGGGACCAGCAGGGTCTTCTCACCCGTGGCAACGCTGTTTTTTACAAGGCCTTCGGAGGTAAGGGTGGAATAGGACACTCCGTCCTCCATCCAGTCCGGACGCGCGGCGCCGCGTGCTCTGAAAGTACCTTTCACATAAAGGTCTTCGATGGTCAGTTCCGGCCCGGCGGCGAATGACGGAACTGCAGCCGACAGCGCCATGGCCAGAAATAAGATATGTTTCTTTTTCATCTTATGATTGTTAATAAAGTTTATTCCCGGATTCAAGGGCCTTGTCAAGCTCCTGCCACTTTGGAGGATTCACACCCAGAAGGTTACGCACAAAGAAATCGTAACGCTTATGGTCTCCGAACGCCTCTCCCATGGTGTGATGGGCGCCTGTGATGACTACAAGCTCGAAATCCTTACCGGCCTTTTCGAGTGCGTTCACCACCTGCATGGTGCTGGAAGGATCCACATTGTCGTCAAGCTCGCCCACCACCAGCATCAGAGGGCGTTCCAGTCTCCAGGCATTCGCCACATTGCTGTTTTCTTCGTATGACTTGTCCACAGGCCAGCCCATCCACTGTTCGTTCCACCAGATTTTGTCCATCCTGTTGTCGTGGCATCCGCAGGCGGAGTAAGCCGCCTTGTAGAAATCTCCGTGGAAAATGACAGCCGCGGCAGCTTCCTGACCTCCGGCCGAACAGCCGAAAATGCCCACATTGTCGGCATCCATGTAGGGGTACTTCGCGGCGGCGGCCCTTATCCATGCCTTCCTGTCGAGGAAACCGGAATCCTTGAGATTCTTGTAGCAGATCTCCTCGAACTTCTTGCCTCTCCAGGATGTGCCCATGCCGTCAAGCTGGACAACGATGAATCCGAGCTCCGCAAGAGTGGACATGGAATAGTCGTAGGAAGTGAAATCCTTTCTGGTGTAGGCATCGCCGGGACCGGAGTATATGTATTCAATCACAGGATATTTCCTGGAAGGATCGAAATTCACGGGCCTGTATATGATGCCGTACATCGGAGTCACGCCGTCCCGTCCGGGAGCGACGAAACGCTCCGGAGCCTTCCATCCGGCGGCCTCTATCCTGGAAATGTCTGCCTTTTCAAGCACAGCGACAAGTTTTCCGTCCGACGTTCTGCGAAGTTCCGTCACGGGAGCTTTGTCCACGAGAGAATATGTATCGACAAGATACTTCCCGTCAGGACTGAACACCGCCCTGTGGTTGCCCTCCTCGGGAGTGAGGCTTACAAGACGGCTTCCGTCAAACCCTATGCTGTAGTAATGGATGAGATAAGGATCTTCTTCCTTGTTCATGCCCGAGGCGGAGAAAGTGATGCGGCGGTTCTTCTCGTCCACGTTGACGATTTCCCTGACGCACCAGTCGCCCTTGGTCAGAAGCTTGGGCTCCTCCGATGTGCCTTTGGCGATGTCTATGAGGTACAGGTGGTTCCAGTTGTCCCTCTCGCTCGTCCACAGGAGGTACTTCCCGTCCTCGGTGAAATGACGGTAAATTCTGGTCCAGTTTACGAAAGTGTCCGCCTTTTCCTCCGCGATCACGCGAAGTTCTCCTGTCTGCGCATTCATCGCAAGCAGCTGATACAGCTTGTGTCCGCGCTGATTGTATTCCATATAGACCTCTCTGCCGTCCTTGCTCCAGCCGAAATAGCCGAGCTCATACTGGTTTGAGAGAGACTGTCCGTCGGCTGCCACACGTTCGCCTGTCCTGACATTGAAAATCACAGGATAATACTGGGGGAGCTCATCGCCCGGCTTGGCATATTCCTGCTTGTGCAGCACCGGCTGCACCTGTCCCTGAGGGGAAGACTCCACATAGTAAACGTAGCGCTTGGGCACGGGACGGCGCTTGCACACGAAAATGTACTCTCCGTCAGGAGACCAGAGAATCCGGTTCGAATAATAGCATCCCAATGTGCCGTCCGTGGACAAGGTGCGGGCCGTGGAATAAGGAGTGCCCACCTCGTGGACGGTGAGATTCTGGCCGTCTATGTATGCCTCCAGCTTTCCGTCCGGAGAAGGTACGGGGAAAGCGTCCGTCTCCTCGTCCACTTCCATCCAGTGTTTCTCGCGCGGTCCGAACTTGGAGCCGGAAGAAGCGAAGTTCCCGTAGGCGGCCGCAGGTCTATGCAGACCGAGAGCCTTGTTCATCTCTTCCGCACTCGAATAAGTCCTTTTCTGTTTTTTGTCCGCATCGTAACTCACGTAGACAGGCCCGTCGGCTGTCTGCACACGATAATAGAGAGTGTCGGTGGAGTCTTTCCACTGGACATACTGAGCCCAATGCAAAACATTTTCCCTTGAGAAAGTCTTGCTGAGCTGGTACCCGCGGACATAGTCCTGCAAGGTCCCCTGAGCTGACGCGCCGAAACTGCATAGCAGCAACGCGGAAACCGCAGAGCACCATTTTGAAACGATAGGTTTTGTCATGATTCGGTTGTTAGAGTTTTTTTCTAAGGTGAGAAATGAAAGTAAGCGCGACCGTTTTCCAGTCGACCAGAGAGGCGGCGCCGGTGACGGCCCGCTTGAGAACATTCACAGGATCGTAATAAGCTTTCACGCTGTCCAGACCGGCTGCGATGTCGGCCCGCTTGTACCGTATGCGGTTTCTGAGCCTTGCCTGAGCGGCCTCCAGCTCTCTTAGATTGGTTATTTCCTTACTGTTGATCATCATCGGGGAAAAAAATCTGCATGAACATTCTCACGAATCCCCCCGTAAACATCTTCTTTCTGAAGAAGAACACTACGGCCAGGACGATGAGCACAAATATGAGGGAAAGAAAAGCGCCGAAAGCATAATTCCCCGTAGCGCCGCCGACCAGCAAAGCCAGAACGAAAGCCAAGGTTATCAGGGCGAAGCTCATCAGCATCACGAGGACAAGGGAAACGATAAGTCTGGACGCGGCAATGGAAAGACCCTTCACTATCTTCAGCTTGAGGTCGTCCACGCGCAAGTCCACGTATTCCCTGAGGTCGTCGGCAAGGTCCTCGACAGGTTTCTTGTAATCGGACATATACGCTTCGGGCTTATTCGGTTTTGTCTTCGGGACCTGCCCCGCCGGGATTCGCCCCGCCGGGATTCGTCTCGTCAGAACCTGCCACGCCGGGATTCGCCACGCCGGGATTCGCCTCATCGGCGGCATAATCACCTCCCGGGGCTTCATCCATGTCCGAATCCGGACCGTAAGGCTCGTCACCGCTCTTGCCGACGACAGCCTTCTCCACCCTGTCCAACAAGGCGGAAACCTTTTTCTTGTCGGCCAGAAGCACGGCCGCAGCACCGAGAGCGGCACCGGCCAGAAAAGCGACCAATGAATTATCTCTGGACATAGGCACTAATTGGACAGATTGTAGACAATGGTGGTGACCACACGCACCTTCTTGATCTGAGGGGTGTTGGAATCCCTGTCCTCAATGGACATGACCCCCTGGTTGGCAGTGCGTATCTTTCCGATGCGGCTGCGGCTGTCCTTGGCGAACTTCTCCGCCGAGGCACGTGCATTGGCCGTGGCCTCTTCTATCATCTCCGGCTTCACATCATTGAGACCCTCGAAGGAGAACTGCGGCTTGTAGCTCCAGTTGTCCGAACTGAGCAGAATGTTGTTCTCGATTAGCCTGGTCTGCTTCTTCATGAGAGACAGCACTTCGTCCACCTTGGAAGTCCCCACGGTCACGACGCAGGTCGCGACATAGCGGTAACGCCTGTCGTTGTTTCCATACTCCTGGGCATAGGCATCGGATATGGAAGGAACTCCCACCGATATATCCCCCTCGGGGATTCCGCCTTCCTCAAGGAAGGAAATCACCGTGGCATTCTTAGATTCGACTTCGGAATAGACGGCTGAAAGATCGTTGCCTACCACGGAGTACGCGATGGGCCAGATGACTCTGTCCGCATTCACTTCCCTCTCCGAAAGGCCGCGCACCGTGACGGTCCTGTCGAAAGAACGGAAAACTCTGAAAGAACGGGGCAGCATGAGACCGATGAAAATCAGTCCGATCATTATGCACACGGCGGCCGAAATGCAGGCCGACTTCTTCGTATTGGCATTATCCATGAGACAATCGTTTTAGCTGTTTGCATTAAACATGCAGGCGGCGAGGCAACGCACAAAACGGCCGGGCCGCTCATCCGCTAAAATACAAATTAAATCAGAGAACAGCCACTGTTTCCAAAGAATTGTAGAGTTTGTCAACCGCCTTTCCGAATTCATCGCCGGGGAAGGTAAAGACAAGTTCCGACCCGGTGGTCTTGATGCTTATGCGGGACACCCCGCCGGCCATCATCTTGATCTGCTCGACGGAAGGATAGCAGATGACCCTTCCCGCGGCAAGATCCTTCTCCTGCTTCAGATTGATGACGGCGCCGGACTTGGTAGTCACGGTGACAGGCGAAGTGAAGGGCACGGTCTGACCGTCGACGAAAAGATTCAGGTCTATGCTTTCAGTATTGCTCGCCGCATAGTAAAGATAGACAAGGGAAACGGAAAGCCGGTCATTGACTTTTTCCTGCCTGGTTTCGGCAAGACGGCTGCCGCTCTGGTCCTGAAGAGAGTTCAGGTTGCTTCCAAGCTCGTAAGACGGAGAGGGAGCCTTGTTTATCGCATCGAACTGCCTGGCGATGGCGGAGCCAAGTTCGTTGTTCTTGTACTGGACTTTGATGAAACCGTCCGACGACCATCTCTTCGTGGCATCTATGGACGTGATTCCGGCAGCGATCTTCTTCATGTCGGAAGCATCCAGATAGTATTCTCCGTAATTGAGATAGACAGTATTGCCAGCGGCATTCCTTATGCCCTTGGGGGCGACAAGGTTGGGGCTGTCGGAACTGTTCTTCAACACGATGTTGCGGCCCTCGGAAGTGACTATGGTCAGAGGAGCGTTTTTAGGCATCTTCCAGGCGGAAGTTTCCTCGAATTCGAGTCTCAGGATGTACAGGGGCTGGCCGTCCTCGAAAAGAACCCTGGAAAGCTTCACGGTGACGGGAGTGTCCTTCGAAGAAGAAGCGGCGACCCGGATGCGCTCGCTCCCTGTGTATATCTTATTGTTTTTCTTGTAGTTGTACTTTATGAGATCCTGAGCGGAAAGCATCCCGGCCGCAAGGATTACGGAAACGACGGAAAGGAAAAATTTTTTCATATGTTTTCAATCTTCTTGATTATTTCATCAACCTCGGCGTTACCGAAACGTCTCCCGACCCGGAACAGTGCCAAAATCACTGCGGCAAGAGACAGGACAAGACCGGCAGCAGCCGCCAAAGGAGGATGCGGTACAAAAACTTTGCCCAAAAGACGGAAAGCAAGAAGGCACAAGGCCATAATGACCACATCGGAGAACAGGCTCGGCTTGGAACCGCTCCTGAATCTGAGCTCATAGCCACCTTCCGAAGCCGAAACATTCACGACCATGTGGCGGGTCCTGAGAAAATCGGAATAATCCAGCCATATTTCTCCGCCGCCAGTGTCGGCCACCTCCCGCGACTCCTCCCCGGACACATCCCACAACGCACGCATGAACGAGTCGAAATCCCTGTCCGAGGATATGTGAACGGTCCTGACGTCCCGCAGCCTTATGCCGGAATCAAACTCCATGATCTAAGAAACGGAACCTCCGACTATGTCCAGTATTTCACTTGTAATCTTCTGCTGACGGCCCTTGTTGAACTCGAGAGTCAGCTCCCGCAGCAGCTCGTTGCCGTTGTCGGTCGCGGCCTGCATGGCCACAGTCCTGGCTGAATGTTCCGCCTCGCAGGCATCGAGCAGCACGGTATAGACTTTTATCCGGGCCACCATGGGAAGAAGCTTTTCCAGAAGCTTTCCCGCATCCGGCTCCACTATGACGTCGTCGTCCGCAGCCGAAGCATGACCGTCCGGTCCGGCCGACGGGACCGCATCGTCCAGAGACATGGGAAGATAAGTCATGCGTGTGACAGTACGGGAAGCAGTGGTCTTGTAGTGGGTATATACAATCTCCACTTTGTCGAACTTACCCGACAGGAATCCGGCCGTAAGAGAATCGGCCAGGGCAGCGGCACCCGCGTAGCCTGGCCTTGCGGACAGGGCGGTATAGTCCTCCGGACAAGGATAGCCGGATTTGCGCATGGCCTCCGCCATCTTGCGGCCGACGGAATATACGGTGATTTCCTCCACCCCGGCGGCTTTGTACTCCGCAATAATCTTGCGGACCGTCTTTATGACATCGGCATTGTAGGCACCGCACAGCGACGAATTGGAAGCGAAAGCGAGAACGGCAAGCCTCTTCACAGGCCTGGCCTGCAGATAAGGGCCGTCCGCATCCGCCGTCCTGAGCAGATGGGCAAGAATGCCGGAGAGCCGGCTTCCATAGGGAAGAAGATTTCCTATGGCAGTCTGGGCGACATGCAGCTTGGCCGAAGCGACCATCTTCATGGCCGAAGTAATCTTCAGCGTACTGCCCACGGACGCTATCCTGTTTTTGATTTCCTTTAGCGAAGCCATATGCCCATAACCTCCTTATTCGGACTTTTTGAACATGGAAGCGACTTCCGCGGCCGTCTCCTCTATGACCTTCTGAATGTCTTCATCATATTTTCCTTCGGCAAGCCGGTCGAGGATATCCTGGTGAGAGCTGCGCATCCTGGCAAGGAACTCGTCCTGGAATTTGAGCACGGACTCCGTCGGGACATCCCTGAGCAAGGCATGAGTCCCGCAATAGAGTATAGCCACCTGCTCTCCTACAGGCATGGGGCTGTACTGAGGCTGGACCAGCAGCCGCTTGTTCTTACGGCCCTTGTCTATGGACATGGCCGTCACCTTGTCCATGTCCGAGGAGAATTTGGAGAAAGATTCCAGTTCGGCGTACTGCGCCTGATCTATCTTCAGGGTGCCGGCCACTTTCTTCATGCTCTTTATCTGGGCGCTGCCTCCCACACGGGACACCGAGATGCCCACATTGATCGCGGGACGGAAACCCTGGTTGAACATGGCGGTTTCCAGATAAATCTGACCGTCGGTGATCGAAATCACGTTGGTAGGGATGTATGCCGACACGTCGCCGGCCTGAGTCTCGATTATAGGCAGGGCCGTGAGGGATCCGCCTCCTTTCACCTTGCCTTTCAGCGAATCCGGCAGATCGTTCATCTTTTCGGCGACCTCCTGCTGGCCGATGATCTTGGCCGCCCTTTCCAGAAGCCTGGAATGGAGGTAGAACACATCGCCCGGGTAGGCCTCACGTCCCGACGGACGCCGGAGGATAAGGGAAACCTCCCTATAGGCCACAGCCTGCTTGGAAAGGTCGTCGTAAACCACAAGGGCATGGCGCCCGGTATCTCTGAAATACTCGCCAATGGCAGCCCCCGCAAATGGAGCATAATACTGCAATGCGGCAGGATCCGCGGCCGTGGCGGAGACGACGACGGTATAGTCCATCGCCCCCTTGGCACGCAGCGTCTGGACTATGTTGGCCACCGTCGAGGCCTTCTGGCCTATGGCCACATAGATGCAGTAAACAGGTTTTCCCTTGAGGAATTCGCCGCGCTGGTTTATTATGGTGTCCACGGCGATGGCGGTCTTGCCCGTCTGACGGTCGCCGATAATGAGCTCGCGCTGCCCCCTTCCTATAGGAATCATGGCATCTATGGCTTTGAGGCCCGTCTGCAGCGGCTCGCTTACAGGCTGCCTGAAGATGACTCCCGGAGCTTTCCTCTCAAGAGGCATTTCCGTGAGCTCCCCTCCGATGCTTCCCTTTCCGTCTATCGGATTGCCCAGAGGATCGACGACCCTGCCGATCATGGACTCGCCGACATTGACGGACGCTATCCTGCCGGTTCTCTTCACGCCCATGCCTTCCTTGACCATTTCGGTAGGCCCGAGAAGCACAGCGCCGACATTGTCCTCCTCCAGATTCATGGTCACGGCCATGACTCCGCTGTCAAATTCCAGAAGCTCGCCCGACTCCGCGTTCACAAGCCCGTAGATGCGGGCGACACCGTCGCTGACTTCCAAAACCGTCCCGACCTCCTCATACTTCGCAGTGATATCGACCGACTCCAGCTCACGCAGCAGCACGTCCGAAATCTCGCTGGCCTTTATGTTGTTTTGCGCCATATTTTATGCTCTTTTCTTCAACAGCCCGCGCCTCAGACCGGCAATCTGCCCGGCCACGCCGGCGTCAAGCTTGAAATCATCCACAATAAACACGAATCCGCCTATAATCCCCGGATCCACGACCTTCTCGATCCTGACCTCATAGCCCGTCTTTTCCCTGACAATCCCGGCCAGCGTATCCGCAAGCGAAGGCGAATCCACAGCCGTGACAAGCTTGCCCATGAGGATTTTCCGGGATTTCAGATAATTGACCGCGAAGTCATGGAAAATGAGCCTGAGATAAGACTCCCTTTCATTACGCATGACGAGCCTGATGAAAGTCTCGAGCTTAGGGTTAAGCCCGCCGTCCACGGAAGCCGAAAACAAGGACAGCTTCTCCTCAAGAGACACCGCCGACGGGTCACTGATCACCAGACGGAGCTTCGGCACCAGATTCAACGACTTTTCAAGGGTCATGACCTGGCCGCACACCGCATCTCCGTCAGGCGTTCCCCCGACAAACTTCATCAAAGCTTTGGAATATCTCGATGCGATTACTCCGGTATTCATCGTGTCCGCAATTTATCAGTTCACACGGCCGCCCCTGTCTTTGTCGGAAATTTCCTTGACAAGACGGTCGATATATTGTTTCTGAGCGTCATCGCTCTCCAGGTCTTTCCTGACGACCTTTTCCGCTATGCGCATGGAAAGTTCGGCCAGCTCACCGCGCACGTCACGCAATGCAGCCTCTTTTTCCGCCGCAATCTCATCCTTGGCCCTGGCGATTATCTTGTCCGCCTCGGCCTGAGCCTCGCTCTTTGCCTTCTCAATGATCTGATTCCCGGTCTCCGAGGCAGCCTTGAGCATCTCGTTCCTTTCCTTCCGCGCCCGGTCCATGAGAGTCTTCTGCTCCCCGGACAGATCCTGCAGACGCTGTTCGGCCTCCCTGGCTTTGCGGATGGAATCCTCTATGCGGGCCGCCCTCTTCTCCACGGAAGAAGTGATCATGGGAAAACCGAATTTGGCGAGAATGAAGAAGACAATCCCGAAAATCAGGGTCATCCACACGAGCAGGCCGAAATCAGGAGTAATGAGAGACATCGCTACTTGACGATAAGGCTTACGACTATCGCGAAGAGGCAGGCTCCCTCGATGAGGGCGCTTATGATGATGGCGGTCATACGGAAGTCATTGGCCTTTTCCGGCTGTCTGGCCCCGGCCTCGAGAGAAGCGGCACCGATGCGGCCTATGCCGATGGCAGCTGCCAGCGCAGCGATTCCAGCACCGATGGCGGCACCAAGTCTACCTATTCCTACAGCCTGAAGTAACATTGTGAGTAACATAGCATTATAATTTTAAATCAATAATCATTTCACTTCAGCTTCCGGATGCGCCAGTCCTATGAAGACCGCCGAAAGCATTGTAAAAACGTAAGCCTGTATGAATGAAACCAGTATTTCCAACATGTCCATGAACACGCCCAGCAGTATGGCCACCGCTCCGAGAGCGCTGTTCATGAAAGTCCCCATCTCCACGGTCAGGAAGATTACGGCCACCACGCCCAGAATCATGAAATGCCCCGCCAGCATGTTGGCGAAAAGACGGATCATAAGGCTGAACGGTTTGGTGAAAATCCCCACCAGCTCGATTGCGGGCATGAGAGGCACCGGCACCTTGAGCCACGCGGGCACTTCCGGCCAGAAAATGTCCTTCCAATATTGCCTGTTGCCGAACAGATTGACGGTAAAGAAGGTAAACATGGCAAGGACGAACGTCACGGCGATGTTGCCGGTAATGTTCGCACCTCCCGGGAAAAACGGCACTATCCCCATGAGATTGCTCAGGAAAATGAAGAAGAAAGCCGTCAGAAGGTACGGTGAATAACGCCTGTACTCCCGTCCGACGCTCGGCTTAATCACGTCATCCTCTATCATCGTCACAAGCATCTCCATGAATCCGGCGAAACCCTTCGGAGCTTCCTCCGCGGCATCATGCTTCCTGTACCACCGTGCAGTTCCGAGCACTATGCAAAGCAGGAGCGCACAGTTTATCATCAGCCCCAGCACATTCTTCGTGACGGAAAAATCGAAAGGCTTGACTACAGTACCGTCCGGAAGGGTCTCCACTATCTTGTCCGCATATTTTTCATCGCTGCCCGCGATTCTGAATCCTTCGTAGGAACCCTCCTCCAGATGTCTGGAGCTGAAACAATGGAATCCGCTTGTCCTGCTGTACAGAAGCACCGGCAGGTATATGCTGACCGGCTTTCCGTTCACGGTGGTGATGTGCCACTCATACGAATCCCTCACATGGCCGTACAGATATTCGTCCATGTCAAAATCCTCGGCCCCGGCCGCAAGCGGCAGCAGCGAGAAGAAAGCGGCAAGTATGAGACAGAGCTTTTTCATATTTCCACGCAGACTGAAACGAGATTGTCCCTTACCTCGGCGAAACCGGAACTGATCTCCACTTCATGCATCTCCCCGTCAGTCCTGTAGCTTATCTTTCCCCTCTCAAGAGACGAGATTATGGGCGCATGATCCTTCAGAACCTCGAAAGGACCGAGAGTGCCCGGCAGGGTGACATTGTCGACATCCTCGTCAACGAGAGTTTTCTCCGGAGTGATTATGTTAAGCCTGATATCTTTCATAACCTTCAACATCCTCCTTCCGTCACTTGCCTGCCTTGGCGAGCAAATCTTCTCCTTTCTTTATGGCATCTTCGATCGTCCCCACGTTGAGGAAAGCCTGTTCGGGCAGATAATCCACCTCTCCGTCGAGAATCTTCTCGAACCCCCTGACGGTGTCGTCTATCTCCACCATGACTCCGGGCACTCCGGTAAACTGTTCGGCAACGGCAAAAGGCTGGGAGAGGAAACGCTGCACGCGGCGGGCCCTGCCCACGGTCTCCTTGTCCTCGTCGGAAAGCTCGTCCATTCCGAGGATGGATATGATGTCCTGGAGCTCCTGGTATCTCTCAAGAATCTGCTTGACTCTCTGCGCCACATCGTAGTGCCTCTGTCCCACCACATTAGGGTCCAGAATCCTGGACGTGGACTGAAGAGGATCGACGGCCGGATAGATGCCGAGCTCGGTTATCTTCCTGCTGAGCACCGTGGTAGCATCCAGATGGGTGAACGTGGTGGCCGGAGCGGGGTCCGTCAGGTCGTCGGCCGGCACATAAACGGCCTGCACCGAGGTGATGGATCCGTTTTTGGTGGAGGTGATCCTCTCCTGCATCTGACCCATTTCAGTGGCCAGCGTAGGCTGGTATCCCACTGCGGAAGGCATCCTGCCCAAAAGGGCGGACACCTCCGATCCTGCCTGGGTGAAACGGAATATGTTGTCTATGAAGAAAAGTATGTCTCTCGGCCCGGCCCCGCCGTCGCTGTCTCTGAACGACTCCGCCAGGGTAAGCCCCGAAAGGGCAACCGAAGAACGCGCTCCCGGCGGTTCGTTCATCTGCCCGAAAACCATGGCGACCTGAGACTTTTCAAGCTCTTTCCTGTCCACTTTGGAAAGGTCCCAATGACCCTCCGCCATGCTTTTCTGAAACTCGTCGCCGTAGCGTATGACACCGGACTCGATCATCTCGCGCAGAAGGTCGTTTCCCTCCCTCGTACGCTCGCCGACGCCGGCGAAAATCGAAAACCCGTCATGCTTCTTGGCTATGTTGTTGATAAGCTCCTTGATGAGCACGGTCTTGCCCACTCCGGCTCCTCCGAAAAGTCCGATTTTTCCGCCTTTCAGATACGGCTCGAGAAGGTCTATCACCTTGATGCCTGTCGCAAGGATTTCCTGCGACGTGGTCAAGTCCTCAAACTTGGGGGGCTCGCGGTGTATGGGCAGTGAGCCGTCCCTGTCAAGATTGCCCAGACCGTCTATGCTGTCTCCCGTCACGTTCATGACCCTGCCCCTGATCTGCGGGCCTACCGGCATGGTGATCGGAGAGGCGAGACTCTCCGCTTCAAGTCCCCTTTTCAACCCGTCGGTGGAATCCATGGCGACAGTCCTCACGGTATCCTCTCCGATATGCTGCTGCACTTCCACTATAAGTTCCCTGCCGTCAAGCCTTTTGATTCTGAGAGCATCATGGATGCGGGGCAGTTCCAGAGCCGCTTCGTTTTCGGGGATGTCGAAATGTATGTCAACGACAGGCCCGATAATCTGGGAAATATGTCCGATTATCGTATTAGCCATCTTGTGTGTATTTCAAAAACGGAAGTGAATTCAATCAAAAACTTTGCCGTTCCGTATTTTTTTCAGACATTTTTTCAACGTCAAAGGGCAAGCCTGAAGCCGAAGCTGCTTTTCACATTGTCGGCAGGCAGTTTGGAGCGGTTGGAAACCCTGCATGCCTTCCAGGCCGACGCCGCGCTGCCACCGCGCATCACCCTTTCGGATGAAACGGGCGAAAAAGCCCCCGACGGCGACGCTTCCGCTCCGGCGGACGCATCATCCTTATTCTCAGACCCGTACAGAGCATATCTGTCGATGCACCATTCCCAGGCATTGCCGCTCATGTCGTAAAGGCCGAGCTCATTGGGCATTTTCGTGGCCACGTTCTGCACCTTCCGGACATCCGAGTCCTTGGTATATACCGCGACATCATCGATCCTGTTGGACCCGGCATAGCGGAAATGCCCTGTCTTTGCACCGCCGCGGGCCGCATATTCCCACTCCGCTTCGGAAGGAAGCCTGAACTTTCTGCCGCTCACCGAATTGAGCTTAAGGATGTACTCCTGTGCGGCAAACCAAGAAACGTTTATGACGGGCTTCTCAGGTTCCTTCTCATAGTTTCCGAGCGGAAGGACATCCATCACGGCGAGCCACTGAGCCACGGTCACCTCCGTCCTGCCCAACTCAAAACCCTCGATGTCAACCACATGCACCGGTTTCTCATCAGCCTCTCCATAAGTACCCTGCTCCGCAGTGGCGCCGATTGTCCCGGCACCGCCCGGCACTCCGACCATCGGGAATTTCACACCGTTTACGATGACGGTTTCATCGGACGACACATGCTCCCTGTCGCTCTGAACCCCGTTCATGGCATCGACTATATTCCGGGGACAGGGCTCCCCGTCGGCGACGGCGACCCTGAAAACAATCGCTCCGCTGACATATTCCGGAACGGACTCCCTCGACTTGGCATCGCGCACAATCCTGGCATCGGAAACATCCTCCGCAACGGAAGATGTCCACTCTTTCGCCCCGTCGACCAAAGTCAGAACCCCGTTTTTATAGGCATACTCCCACATGGCCTCGCTCGGAACGACCCAGGTCCTGCCCGTCGCCTTGGAAAGCTTCTTGGTGAACTTGATGCAATCATTGTACGAAAGCATCGCCTTGGGAGCATCCGGGTTATCGGCCTTTCCTCCCATGACCTCGGCCCAAAGCCCTTCCGTCACGGGACCGACGCTTATCGTATAGCCGTCCATGAGCATCTGTCTGGCGGAAGAAGCGCCTTTGACCAGACGTTTGTCCGGCAATGTATTCAGAGAGAAAGTTCCCGGCGCAACCTCGGCCGTGGCCACCGCGATGTCCTTTCCGCCGCCTCCGCAGGAGGAGAGAGCAAAAGATGCCGCCAAAACCAAAACAGCGGCGCGCAGCACCGCTCCGCCAAAGAGTAATTTTTTATTCATACCAGTCAAAATTCTTTTATGACGGAAAAATCATTTCCGCAACTGTTCATTTTCATATCTGTCCAAAGCCTCCGCCATGAGCGCACGGCCTTTCTCGCAAAGCTCCCTGCCCTTGGCATAGTCGGTAATGGTCCCGTAGGCGTCAAAACTCATGCCCACGAGCACATCGACCGGATAGAGCCGCTTGGAGTATTCGGAGATCGCATGGTTCATTATATTGAAGGAGCGCATTATGACCGTGTAATAGTTTTCTTCGGCAGCGACCGGCGATTTGGTCTTGTTCTCCGCAATCTTGCTCCTGATTATTTTCTGGCCTTCGTCTCCTATGATCTTCACCTTGTCAATCAGGGAGATGTTCGCATCGCTCCCCGCCTTT
>CAYTYL010000033.1:0-1616 GCA_964441715.1 uncultured Muribaculaceae bacterium | reverse complement strand
GTGAGCCTGCGCTCCCGCTCCTCTTTGTAGGACTCCTTGAGGAAGGAACTTATCTTCTTCTCCTCCACCTGGTTGACATCAAAGGCCACGACTATGTCGTGTCCGTTCCTCGCCACGCGGTTTATGGGCAGAGTATTCGTGAGGCCGCCGTCGACCAAGGTCCGGTAGCCATACTTGAAGGGACGGAAAAGGAAAGGAACGGATATGGAGGAACGGATGGCCGCGAACAGATCGCCCCGGTCGAAGACGACTTCCTCTCCGGTGTAAAGGTCAGTGGCCACGGCGGTAAATGGGATGCGCAAATCCTCGATCCTCACGTCAGGCACGATTTCCTTTATGGATTCCATGACCTTCTCGCCTTTGACCAGATATGAACGGCTGATGGAAACGTCCAGCATGGACAGGACCTTGAAATTGTTGAGAGAGAAAATCCACTCCTTGAATGCGGCAAGACCTCCGGCAGCATAGATGCCTCCGACAAGAGACCCCGCCGAACATCCCGCGACCGAGGTGATGTCATAACCTCTCCGCTCAAGTTCCTCAATAGCGCCAATGTACGCAAAGCCGCGCGGGCCTCCGCTGGATAGCACAAGTGCGACATCTTTTGTTGGATTCATAAGTTTCCGGTTTTATGGTCATGTACTTCGGACAGTCACTTCCGACTCTTAAGGCAATGCGACAAAAATAGCGATTTGTTTCATTTGCGTCAAAGAAATTCTTAAATTGCTCTTATGCCCTGATGACAGAACCATGAGAAGAATTGTTTCTACCGTCTATGATTTCTCGGGACTGTGCCGGCACGAAGCCATCTTCCCCAATCTGCCCCCTCCGCACGCGGCGGACGGGACGGAGTCCGTCATCAGCGGTCCGCCGGCGGATGCGTCGGACGCCGTATTCCTGGTAGACTGCCGCGACATCCAGGGCACCAACTGCTATTGCGACGGTTCCGCAGCCGAGGAAATCCTGCGCAGAACGGCCGCGGCGTCAGCCCGTCTGAAGGAACGGAGCACGGCATTTCCGCCGGACGACAGCGGCACATGGCACGGCAGAGTCCTGCCCGTCAACTGGATAGACACGGGAGACTACCACTACATGACCATGCTCACGATGTCGGCTGCGGTTGAGAAATGCCGCGACATGTCGGTCGTGCTTTTCGACAACCACCCGGACATGCAGCCGTCGGCATTCGGGGACACGCTCAGCTGCGGAGGATGGCTCAGGACATTCCTGGAAAAACACGGCCGGCATGTAGGCACGGTCATGATTGCCGGCATTAATCCTTCGCTGGCGGACGAATGTTCCGGCTTTGCAAACGTGAAGGTGTTCCCGCGAGGGGGAGCATGGCCCGACTGGTCATGTCTCAAGGGCCGGAAAGTCTATATCTCCATAGACAAAGACGTCCTGGGACGCGATTTCGCAAGGACGGACTGGGATCAGGGGGACATGACACAATCTCAGCTGGAAAGCGGACTGCGGGAAATCGCCTCCGTGGCGGAGATAGCCGGGGCGGACATATGCGGAGGTATCACCCCCGAAAAAGGCGGCCGCGATGAAGACTTCGCGATCAACACGGCATCCGGCCTCAGTCTGCTGAACTGCCTGCGCAGTCTCCCTAC
>CAYTYL010000032.1:0-19354 GCA_964441715.1 uncultured Muribaculaceae bacterium | reverse complement strand
TGCTGAAAACGGCACCGCACAACACGCCGATAGGCAGACCTGATGAAACAGGAGCTGCAAGGCATCCTGTTCTGAAATACAAGGACGCATGACGAGAATGTGACTGATATATGATTCAGTCACCTTCATCAAAGAAAGAGGAGCATCCTGACGGACGCTCCTCTTTCTTTTTCATGTAAGAGTTCTCTTACTTCGCGATGACGCGTGCCATTTCAAGCACTTTGTTTGAATAACCCCACTCGTTGTCGTACCATGCGCAAACCTTTACGAAGGTAGGATCGAGCTGGATGCTGGCCTTCTCATCGAAGATGGAAGTGTGGGAATCGCCACGGAAGTCTGTGGAAACGACAGCCTCGTCAGTGTAGCCGAGGATTCCTTTGAGTTCACCCTTTGAAGCCTCTTTCATGGCTTTGCTGATATCCTCGAAAGTAACGGGCTTTGCAAGCTCGCAGGTAAGGTCAACGAAAGAAACATCTGAAGTAGGGACACGGAGCGACATGCCGGTAAGTTTGCCGTTGAGTTCAGGAAGAACTTTGCCTACGGCCTTGGCTGCGCCTGTCGATGAAGGAATGATGTTCTCGAGGATACCGCGGCCGCCTCTCCAGTCTTTCTTGGAAGGACCGTCGACGGTCTTCTGAGTAGCGGTGGTGGCGTGTACGGTCGTCATGAGGCCGCGTACGATACCGAACTTGTCGTTAAGAACCTTGGAAATAGGAGCAAGGCAGTTTGTTGTGCAGGAAGCGTTGGAAATGATGTCCTGTCCGGCATAGGTCTTGTCGTTGACGCCATAAACGAACATGGGAGTCGCATCCTTTGAAGGAGCGGACATGATCACTTTCTTAGCACCGGCCTGGATGTGCTTGCGGGCTTTCTCATCCGTGAGGAAGAGACCTGTCGACTCGACGACAATCTCGGCGCCTACTTCGTCCCATTTGAGGTTTGCGGGATCCATTTCAGCGGTAAGACGGATTTTCTTTCCGTTTACAATCATGGTTGAACCGTCTACGGAGATTTCTCCTTTGAAAGCGCCATGAACTGAATCATACTTGAGCATGTAGGCAAGATATTCAGGATCGAGAAGATCGTTGATACCTACAACCTCGATGTCATTGGAGAAGTTCTCGACAGCTGCACGGAAAACCATACGTCCGATACGGCCGAAACCGTTAATACCAATTTTTACCATTTTCAGATTATTTTTAAAAGTTAATTATATCCACTACTAAACTTTTTAAATCACCGCAAAATTAAACAAAATTTGGGAATTTGCCTATATTTGCAATAATTAATTTTGATTAAACGATTATTCTTCATACACATGCGCTTTCTGCTGACAAACGACGACGGGTACAAAGCCAAAGGTCTTTTTACACTTGCAAAAATAATGCAACATTATGGAGAGGTGCATGTAATCGCACCGAAAAGACACCAGTCCGGAATGGGAATGGCGGTGGACCTCGGTCTGAAAAAACTGGCATACAAAAATCTCGGATCCGTATGCGGTGTCCCCTGGGCTTACCTTGACGCCACTCCGGCAAGCTGCGTCAAGTTCGGACTCAATTTTCTTCCGGACAAGCCCGATTTCATCATAAGCGGCATCAACCACGGTTCCAACGCCGCCACGGGGGCATGTTATTCGGGGACTCTCGGAGCATGTCAGGAAGGCACCCTCAACGGCATCCCTTCCATAGGGGTATCTCTGTGCGACATGAGGCCCGATGCCGACTTTTCGGCCGTAGAAGAACTCTTTCCGGGCATATTCGAAAAAATTTCCGCAAATCTGCCTGTGCGCAAGGGGATTTATTACAACATCAATTTTCCGGCTCTTCCCGTACATGAAATCAAGGGAATAAAAGTCACCACCATGGGCATAGGAAAATGGGTCAGGGAATTCAGAGAGTGGAACCCTTCCGCCTACGAGAAATACGGGCTGACTCCGGAGTCGTTGGGAGTGCTGCCAGTAACTGAAGAGGAAGGAGAGGAGTTCTACATGATGACAGGAGATTACGTGGATTCCCCGGAGAACGGTCCGGATGCCGACAACCATGCGATAGCCGCCGGATATGTATCCGTCACCCCGAATAACGTGTTCACTGCCGACAACGCTGAAAAAGAGAGGCTGCAAAGCGCCGGCATAGGTACAGATTTCAAGAAAAGCATATGAAGTACTATATCATTGCCGGAGAAGCTTCCGGAGACCTTCACGGATCGAATCTGATGAAAGGGCTCTATGCCGAAGATCCTTCAGCGGACATACGTTTCTGGGGCGGCAGCCTCATGGACACCGTCTATCACTCGCACCAGAGCGGCGAGGGACTTGTCAAAGATTATAATGACGGTGCCGTAATCGGATTCAGCCAGATTCTGCTGCACTTGAATTCCTTCCTCGGCAAATTCAAAAGCTGCTGCGATGACATCCTACGCTTCAATCCTGATGTAGTGATACTTATAGACTATCCAGGCTTCAATTTCAGAGTTGCCGAATTTGCCCACAAAAAGGGATTCAAGGTCTTTTATTACATAGCTCCTAAAGTCTGGGCGTCAAGGGAAGGCAGGATAAAGAAGTTAAAGGCCTTCGTCGACTGCCTTTTCATAGTTTTCCCTTTCGAAAAGGAATATTTCGACAGAAAAGGGGTCAAATATGTGTACAAAGGCAATCCGCTGATAGATGCGATTGACGGTTCGGAAGGCATGAGCATCAGCCGCAAAGACTATCTGGACAAATGCGGACTTGAGGACAAGCCGTTCATCGCGATTCTCGCAGGCTCAAGAAAAGGAGAGGTAAGCTGCATGATGCCGGTATGCTCCGAATTTGCCGACAGGATGCACAAGACGGAAAAATACTCCGGATACATGTTCGTAGTAGCGGGAGCGCCGTCGAGAACAATGCAGGACTATCTCCCCTACCTTAAAGGACGCGAAGATTACCTTAAAGTCGTGTTCAACGAAACATACGCGACAATCCGCTTCGCAGAGGCCGCTGTAGTCAACTCGGGGACCGCTTCTCTGGAAACTTGTCTGATAGGAACCCCGCAAGTCGTCGCATATTCGGGTTCTTCGTTCAACTTCAACGTGGCAAAACAGATCATAAAGATAGACAGCATAAGCCTCGGCAACCTGATCCTCGGAAGAAAGTCATTCAAGGAACTCATACAATACTACTTCACTCCGGACAATCTGATGACGGAAGTTACAAGGCTGACGGAAGACAAGGAGTACAGAGAACGGATGCTTTCCGATTTTTCAGAAATCAGACATCTGCTGGGAAGCAAGGGAGCATCGGCGGCAATCGCCGCATCCATGATCAAAACGCTGAGGGACAACGGAAGATCCTAACGGCTTCCGCCGCCGAATCCGCCTCCGGAGAATCCGCCTCCGCCGCCGAATGAAGTGCCTCCTCCGAAACCGCCTTTGGCATCCGCAGACAATTCGGACATATGCGACAGAGCTGCCGCATATCCGGTTGAGGACATTCTGTCAGCCATATTCACAAGGTAGAGCAGCTGAACGGAATCCAATCCGGAACTTTCGGCGACTTCCCGGAAGAAATCGGGGTACAAAGTCCTGAACTGCCGTGAAACTTTCTCCGCAATGCCGAACATCTGCGCATAGACAAGGTAATCTCTCCAGAGTTTCACTTCCTCTGCGTTTCTCTCCCCGGACAAAGTAAAGTCATTGAGGAAATTGCGGAACTCGATGACTTTGGAAAGTTCTCCTTCCATGCCTGCTGCGGCTCTGCGCATACCTCTCAGGCAGCCTTTTTCCACAAGATGCGAGAACCCGGTATTTTCTATGTCTGAAGGCCAGGAAATCAGCTTCTCGTAATTGTCCCCGGACCATTTTTTGAATTCCGCCGTTTCAAGAATCCTGTCACCGGATGCCTCCACGGCCATGTCATAAAAAACCTTTTCTTCTTCACAGGAGAAAGACGGAACTTTTTCACTGAAAACAAGAGAGAACTTTCCACGCTTGTTCCCATCCGCCCTGACACTTATCGCACCATCCATAATCCACCGCAGGAAATATGTCCCGACCAATTTGTCAGGCGAGGCCTTGGAAAAGAAGCGCCTGCCGTTTTTATAGACATACCATACGGCCGGAATGTCATTCCCTAAAGGAGCCTCCCTGTACCATCCGGTGATTTTCGACCTCCCGAACATCGTTTTTCTGTACACATGTCCGCTTATCATACATATCAGCATGTAGATGAAACCGGCCACGGCTACGGCAGCCAATCCGGCCATGACAAGCAGCCAATATGGAAACCCTTCCGCATACCCGCTGTTTTTGAAGGCTTTCTTTTGCATGGATTCGAAATCGCGGTCCTGAGACAATGCCGGAGAGAACATCCCTTTGTCAAAACGTACCATCACATTGACATATCGGACCTCACCGAATGAAGAGGCCGATATCTGTCCGCCGGTCAGGTTGATTTCTCCCTCAAAGCCGAAGGCCCAGATGCGGGTGTTGGAGCTGTTCCAGTCCATGCCGCCGCTCCCGTCCCTAATATGCAGCTCAATGTGCTCAGGCTGTGCCGAAAGCCCCGGATTGACAAACTGATAATTGAACGCATCATAATCCTCAAGACTCTGCACCAGACCGTAAATCCTGTAAGAACATACCCATTCGTGCGGACCGATACTTCCCTGCCCCCAGCAAAGCTCCACTCCGTCCTTTCCTTTATCCACTATCCCGCACTTGCCCGACTTCTCTTCAAGAGTCCCGCTTACATCCCATGCCCCTACGTTTTCGAATTCCACCTCTCCCTCCGAGACGGTAAAATCGCTGATTTCCATTTCTCCGAGATTGGATACGGGAATATACCATTCCGTGCCGTCAACTACCGTGACGTCCCAATGCTGGCAGACCTGAGCGGAACCGTCCTCATATAGGCTCACTTCCGTATCGATGCGGCGGATTTCCTGCGCATAAGAAAAAAAGGGCAACGCAACCGACAGGAGCGCTGCCGCCACACATCTCGAAATCATCAGATTTCCGGGTAATCCGTCCTGGTCTTGTCTTCCGCCAGATATTCCTTAGTTGAAAAATGAAGCAGGGAAGCAATCACGCTGCCGGGAAACATGCGGACCGCATTGTTGAACTTTGTCACCGTATCGTTGAATGTCATGCGACTGAGCCTGACATTCTCCTCATAGCGGGTAACTTCATCCATGGTCTTGAGATACTGTTGGTTGGCTTTCAATTCTGGATATCTCTCGGCGACGGCGACAATTTTGGACGCCATGTCAGCGAGCACGGATTCGTTTCTGTTGATGTCTTCTGCCGAAGGGGATGCGGGAGAGGTTATTTTTCTAGCTTCCACGACTTTCTGAAGAGTCTCTCCTTCGTAGGCCGAATACTCCCGGGTAAGCTTCACAAGCGCCTTTATGGCATCGTACCTGCTTACTTGCTGTACATTAATCTGTTTGAGGGAATTGGCGGAATACTCATCGAGCTTCACAAGTTTGTTCTGGACGCTTATCCCCCAGATGACCAGCAGCACTGCCGCCGCCGCTATGACAATTGCAACCATAATACACTCATCTTTTTAATCAATACTCTCTAGGACCGAATATGCCCGTACCTATCCTTACAATGGTAGCACCATATTCCAAAGCTATCCTGTAGTCGTGGGTCATGCCTATCGACAGTTCCCGAAAATCCGTCAGCTGAGGATAAGCGGCACCGATTTCTTTTTTAAATCCGGAAATACGGGAAAAATCCGCTCTCACGACCGCTTCGTCATCCGTGTTGGTAGCCATACCCATAAGGCCGCAGAAAACCATGGCCCCGTAGTCCGAGGCATGGGACAAAACATCTTTTATCTCATCTTCCGTGAAACCATGCTTGGTTTCCTCCGCACCGAGATGAAGTTCAAGCAGGCAACGTATCCGCTTCGAGTTGCTTTCACCCCATGCATTGACAGCATCCAGCAGATGTTTCGAATCAATCGACTGAACCATTGCAGCGTAAGGCAGGACAAGCTTGAGCTTGTTGGTCTGCAGATGGCCTATGAAATGCCATTCCACATCGGAAGGAAGCTGCGGAACCTTTTCAGCAAGCTCCTGCGGTCTGTTTTCTCCGAAAAGCCTCTGCCCGGCGTCATAAGCTTCTTTCAGCTCCGGAACGGGGTGGAACTTTGAAACGGCAACAAGCCTCACTCCCTGAGGAAGCGAGGCTTTCACCGAAACTATATTGTCAGCGACATTTCCCATTGTCAATGACGTTTTTTCTGTTGTTCTTTCAATGCTTTCTGCTGCATCTTCTGTGCCTCTTCCAGTCTCTGCTGCCACTTGGACTTTGGCATAGGCTTGTTCCGCGATGCCTCCACCTTGGCAAGAATCTCGTCAGGCTTCACGACGAATTTCCTGAGAATCCAGTTCTGAAGCATCATGAAAAGGTTGCTCAGCAGATAGTAATAGCTCAATGCGGCTGAAAGACCGTTACAGATGAAGAACATCATGATATTCATCATGTAGATGCTCATGAACTTCATGGCGGCCGCATTCGGGTCGTTGGAAGAAGTCTGGCTCTGCATCGTGAGCTTGGAATAGAAGAACATCGTAAGAGCCATCAGCAGAGCGAACAGGGACAGATGGTCTCCAAGCAGAGGAATTCTTGTTCCGAAATCGACTATCGAGTCATAGGCCGACAGATCCTTGCACCACAGGAAAGGCTGCTGACGAAGCTCTATGGAAGCGGGGAAGAAACGGAACATGGCCCATAGAATAGGGAACGTAAGCAGCGTAGGAAGGCAACCGCCCATGGGGCTGACACCGGCACGCTTGTACAGGTCCATCTGAGCCTGCTGTTTCTTCAGGGCATCTTCCTGCTTGGGATACTTCTCATTTATCTTGTCCATCTCCGGCTTAAGGGCGGCCATCTTGGCGGACGACATGTAGGACTTGTTCGTGAAAGGAAGCACCACAATCTTGATTATGAGGGTCATCAACAGGATGATAAGTCCGAAATTGCTGATGTATTTGTGCAGGAAATCGAACAGCGGAATAATGACGAACCTCGTAAACCAGCCGACGAGCCAACCTCCCAAAGGTATGATTTTCTCGTATTTCTGATCAAATGACTTCAGAGTCCGGTAATGATTGGGGCCGAAATAAAACTCGTTTTCATAACGGGCCTCGGGACCCTGCCTGTAGTCGAAACGCATACTGGCGTTACAAGTCATCAGATTGTGGCTTTCATCATCCTCGGGCACGAAATTGACAGCGAGCTCTCCTGAGGAAAACTCCTCTTTCGCCCTCATTATCGCAGAGAAGAACTGCTGGTGGAAAGTAAACCAGCTGAGACGGCTGTCTATCCTTTTGACGGCATTCCTGCCGCGCCCGACAGAGCTCGGCTTCTTGTCGCCCGAAAAGTAATAGTCGACCATGGAATACTGGCTCTCGTTCTTGTAGCCTTTCTCCAGACGCGGGACGGTCACATCCCAATCCATGTCGAACATGGTGACGTTACGGGGGATGACCTTATCCATGCCGATGAAACTCAGCGTATTGTCAACCGCATAAGAGTCTCCTCGCAGCACATAGCGCTGCTCTATGTAACCGCCCTTGGAAAAAGGAAGCCGCATTACAATGGAAGAGTCCGTATGTTCGGCGACATCGAAAACGAAGTCCTTGGTGTTGATGTTTTCTCCTGCGAAAATGGAATATCCCATTTCGCTGCCTCCGGCCTTGAAAAGGTACAGAGGAGAGCCTCCGTAAGTCAGATAATCCTTAATCTGTACTGAATATGGCTGCGCTCCCTTTGTCGTGAATACAATCTCCACTTTGTCATTGTGCAAAGTATAGAAAGAAGCCTCCGACTTTGAAGACGTTTCCAGAAGGGAATCCCGGTATATGGACACATCGGACGTCTCCTGAGACAACACGCTTACGACTCCGTTCGAATCAGCCACATGGGTGGCCGCATAGATGGAATCAGCCTTGAATTTTTCGACAGCCGCGATCGAGTCGAGCTGAGCCTGATATTCTGCCTGTTTCTTGAACTGCCTTGACTGGAACCACATGAAGCCGAACATTACGACGGCAATAAGTATCCAGCCTATTACACTGTTTTTATTCACGTGAAAAAATCAATTATGGGAATTTACTGTTCAGGCGTGTTCTCAATCTGCCTGATTTGTTCTTCAAGTTCCTTCAACTCCTTCTTGGCCGCATCGATTCTGTCCTGCATCTGCTGGATCAACGGCCTGGAGTTTTTGGAAGCGGCGAAAAATCCTATATTGTTTTCGTATGTGTCGATCTGCTGCTGCAAACCGTTGTATTTCTGAATAAGCTTCTCTTTTTCAGAAAGCGGACGTGAAGACGCGCGCTGTCTTGCGGAATCTCTGCGCTCTCCCCTGCCTCCGCGTTCCGCAAACTGAGGGAACTTGGCATGCATGGCATCTCTGTATGCCTGGGTGACGCTCTCTTTTTCTTTGAAAGGAACAAAACCTATGGCATTCCATCTTTCACTGAAATTCTGCATGGCATCCTTCACGACCTGCTCGTCATCGGACTGGAATGCGTTGATTTCTTCTATAAGCGCACGCTTTGCTTTCAAATTCGCGTAGAAATTGTTTTCGGGTTTGGCCTGTCTGTCCCTTTCCGCAAAAAATTCATCGCATGCCGCACGGAATCTCTTCCACAGCTGTTCGGATTTTTTACGGGGTACGGCTCCGATTTCTTTCCACTGCTTCTGAAGCGCGATGAACTGGTCGGTAGCTTTCTTCCACTCCGTGCTTGATTTGAGAGCTTCAGCCTGATCTATCAGAGACATCTTCTTTTCAAGATTCTCATTCATGCTGTCCTTGAACTCTGTATAGAAGACACGCTTCTTCTCAAAAAACTTGTCGCAAGCAGCACGGAACCTGTCATAGATCTTCTGATTTTCCTTACGTGAGGCATATCCGATTGTCCTCCATTTCTGCTGGATTTCTTCAATCTGCTTTGTCAGGGAATTCCATTCACCCGATGATTTGACATCCTCCCTGTCGGCGATCGCCTCCACTTCCTCGCACAATTTGGTCTTCTCCGCAAGGTTTTCGGACTGCTTCTCTTTCTGAGCCTCGAAGAAAGCCTGGTACTTTTTGTTTATGACAGCAGTAGCGGCCTTGAACCTTTCCCAGATCGATTCCCTGTATTCCTTGGCGACGGGCCCGAATTCCTTCCACTGCTCATGGAGTTTCTGAAGTTCCTTGAAAGCCTCGACCACATTTTCATCTTCAGCAAGTTTTTCCGCCTTCTCACAGAACTCGGTCTTGGCCTCCA
This sequence comes from uncultured Muribaculaceae bacterium, assembly GCA_964441715.1. Classification (GTDB taxonomy): domain Bacteria; phylum Bacteroidota; class Bacteroidia; order Bacteroidales; family UBA932; genus Cryptobacteroides. The sequence goes on along the minus strand of CAYTYL010000032.1, from coordinate 10,085 downwards.
GATTCTTCTTGAAGTCAAGATCCCGCATATCCCTGTTGATCTGAACCTTGTCGTAAAACTGCTCTACATAGAACTGATACGTGTCGTTCAAAACCCTGAAATTCTGTATCGGCACGGGACCTATCGCCCTCCAGCGGGCCTGGATTTCCCGGAATTCGGGAAAAGCGGCGCTGACCTCTCCTTCTTTTTCCACCAGAGCCTTGAGATCATCTATGACGGCCTGCTTCTTCACGAGATTGTCAGCCTTTTCGGCCTCCTGCTTCTTATTGTATTCGGCGCGTTCCTTCTTGTATTTGGCATACAGCGACTTGAAGCCTTCCTCTATGGCTTCGAACGGATTTGTTTTAGATCCGTCCGCTTTATCAACGTTCTCTACGGCATTGTCCGCTGAAGCAGCCGTCTCTTCAATTCCGGCATCGTCCGCGGTGCTTTCCGACACACCCTCGGCCACTTCGTCTTCTGCAGGTTCCGCAACCTCCGACGACAGTCCCGCCTCGGCTTTTTCTTTGGAAAGCTTCTTGTAGAAAGCGGACTTTATAGCCTCCGCTTCCTTAGGCTTCCTGACCTTGTCGGCATCATCCATGAATTTCTCGAACAGTTCAGACAGCTCCGCCAATGTCTTTTCAGCGTAATTGACGACCGTTTCCTTGATTTCCTGGAAGTTATCCTTAGGTTCTTCTACATCTGCTGTCTTCTGGACATCAGGTTTAATCTCTTCACTCATATAATCATAGAGTTACGTTAATAAAAAATGCGCATATATCCTGCAAGGATACATAAAATGCAAATGTACAGAATTTTTCTCTTAAATTTGCAGTCAGAAAGATAATTGGATAAATGAGGATCGATATTCTAAGCGTTGTTCCGGAACTGTTGGAAAGTCCGCTCAGCCATTCCATTGTCGGAAGAGCCATAAAAAAAGGATTGGTGGAAATCCATGTCCACAATTTGCGGGAATATGGTCTCGGACCGCGCAAAAACGTTGATGACTACAGCTACGGAGGCGATGCCGGCATGGTCATGATGGTTGAACCCGTCGACAGGATGATAAGCGAGCTCAAGAACATGCGCAGCTATGATGAGGTGATATACCTTTCCCCCGACGGAGCAAAGCTCGACCAAAGTATCTCCAACACCTTGTCGTTGAAAGAAAACCTCATCCTTCTCTGCGGCCACTATAAAGGAGTGGATCAGAGAATCCGTGAACATCTGGTAACCATGGAGATTTCCGTGGGCGATTATGTGGTCAGCGGAGGAGAAATACCGGCCGCCCTGCTGACGGATTCCATCGTCAGACTTATTCCCGGAGCACTCACAGACGAGACTTCCGCCTTGAGCGACAGTTTTCAGGACGGACTTCTGTCTCCTCCCGTATATACCCGCCCCGCCGATTACAAAGGGTGGAAAGTTCCGGATGTGCTGCTGAGCGGCAATCCGAAACTCATCCGTCAGTGGCAGGACGAACAGGCGCTCGCCCGTACCAAGAAACTGCGGCCCGATCTGCTTGACAGATAAGCTCTTACTTCAACACCTCGTCCAGGGCCTCATCCAACGCCCTCATTTCCCATTCTTCCGTGGCCCAGCTGGTCACGAAGCGGCACAGGACACGGCCGTCCGGCAGCGGTTCCCACACTTCGAACTTCACCTTTTCCGCAAGAGCCTCCTTTTCCTCAGGAGTCAGAGCGACAAACTGCTGATTTGTAGGAGACTCCCAGGCCATGCTCCTTCCATGGGCACGGAATAGCCTTTTAAGCTCGTCCGCCTTTTCCACCGCAACGCGGGAAATGCGTAGATAAAGTCCGTCCGTAAACAGAGTATCGAACTGTATTCCAAGCATTCTGCCTTTGGCCAGCAAAGCACCGTGCCGCTTTATATCCGTGAAAACATATTTGGGTGCCCTTGTCATGGAATAGACGACAGCCTCTCCGAAAAGAGCCCCGACCTTGGTGCCTCCGATATAGAAAACATCGCAATGCCGCGCCAGATAAGGCAGATCGATGTCATTCCCGTCCGATGCCAAAGCATAGCCGAGCCGTGCGCCGTCGACATAGAGATAAACTCCGTATTTTCTGCACACTTCATATATGGATGACAGCTCGTTTCTGCCGTACAAGGCTCCGAGCTCGGTAGGAAGTGTTATGTAGACCATACCCGGCTGGACCATGTGTGGTGCGGTTCCGTCAGAGCGGAATGCGGCAAGATATGCTTCCAGCTCATCGGCATGCAGCTTGCCGTCACCGCTCCTCAAAGCGAGGACCTTGTGCCCGAAAGCCTCGACCGCTCCGGATTCGTGGACGTTGATGTGTCCCGTTTCCGCACAGATCACTCCTTCGCAACCCCGAAGGAGAGTGTCAATCACGGTGGAGTTCGTCTGCGTGCCTCCGACAAGGAAAAAGACATCCGCATCCGGCATGGCGCATGCGCAACGTATTTTTTCTCTGGCCGAGGCCGTGTACTTGTCATCCCCGTAACCGGAGCTTTTCTCCGGATTGGTCGTCACAAGACGCTCGAGAATTTCCGGCAAAGCTCCGTTATTGTAATCGCTCTCAAATGAAGGTATCATGATACAAATATACTTTTTCCTTGGGAAAAAGCATACGGCCTACATCGGAAGACCGCTGACTTCCCCGCTGCGGTTGACAGGAAGAAGGCCTTTGCGGCCCATTTCACAGTAAATGCGGGCACATGTCTTCCACCACATTCCGTTTCCGTATGTCATGTCGGAAGAATGCCCGTATCCTATCACATGGCCGAATTCATGGAAAATCGCCTGCCTTGAATATGTTTCAGGCCCCTGGTTCTCCTCCACATCATAATAATGGTTCGTCCAGCAATATGGCGCAAGCCAATAAAACGCCGCGCTGCCCATGCCCCCGTATCCGCCGCAGTTTCCGCAGCGTATCCAGTTATATCCGCGCACCTTGCCTTTTATGGTGTCGTAGCTGATCGCGGTAGATTTGTCACCGCTGACAGTGCATATTTCACCGGCATCGAAAACGGGCTTAATGACGTCCTCAAAATACTGGGACGAAAACATGTATGCCATGTTCGTAACAAGAGCGACGGCATTGCGGCACAGCGACGGGGTCATCTCATGCGACCAGCTGTAGCTTACATGGTCGAACAGGACCTGCCAGTTTCCCCTGATGGTTTTTATCATCTTCATGTACGGATCTTCTCCCGTATCCACCTCCAGCGTTACGCTTGCGGAAGAGAAATCTTCCATGGCGGGGATTTCCATTCTCCTGCCGTCTTCGGTAGAGAAAACACAGTCGCGGCTCGTAACAGGCAAATCGAAATATGCCTCCATGAACGGATAAAGCACATCGAAATGAGCCAAAGTCACCTTCTTGGAACTTATATTGTTGAAACGGGCGCGAATCGTGACGTCTGTTACCGGCTTCGGAGAAAACAGTTTGACGTACAGACGTTTCCCGTTAATGGAAACTTGCAGAGGCTCGGCAACCTTGAACTGTCTCGCCGAATTGTTCATGCGGTAGTACACGGAAGCATTTTCATCGGACAGGAACATCGTATCCAGATATGGAAGGTAAGCGTAATCCGCCTCCCTTACATAGATCTCACCGTTACGCTGTTCCGGATGAGTGTAGGCGACCTTTATGCGGGCGACCTTGCCGGATTCGGCTTTCAGACCGGAGAATCTGTAGGAACGGGTAAACCGCGTGCTGTCGCTGGTAACCGATAACACTTCAACCCTTCCGGAAAGAGATTCCTGAAAAGGCAGGAATTTGAAAGAACTGTCGCGTGCGGCATCTAGCACAGGCATGTCACCACCCTCAGATACGGTACCGTCCGCATTGAACCCTTCTCCATATTTGGTTCCCTCATCGAAAACGATCCTGACGTCCTTGACAAAACGGCGCATGTAAACGTCACCCATATCCAGATGCACCCGCAGATCCGTCAGACACCTTTCAAGCTCGACAGTACCCTTACGGTTTTTCTGATCAGGCCCTATTTCCAGGCTGACTTCCTTGTAAAAGAAATCGTTGCTGAAAAGAGGATTTCCGTCTTTCGTAGTGAACCAGCATTCCGAAAGTCTGGACGGCACGGTCACCCGGACATCGTTTCCGTCTCCCGTAGATGCAAGGACGGCCACGATGTACCTGCCGCGCCGCATTCCTTCTATCAAAATGCATGAATTGTCTTCAGCGACCCTCGAATAATGCTTGTCCAGCACATTCCCGCGGCTGTCCGCCACGACAAACCAAACTTTGCGGATCGTATCTTTTCCGGGGGTTACCGTTCCGGAACTGTCGTCATAATCGACAGGGGCCAGAGTATCGGCCGGCATGTCCGGCAGCTCCGGCTCGTCAATATCATCATTGTCAGCCGATTTCGTGATGACTCTCACGGCATCAGGCAGGACAAGGCGCAGGCTTACCTGCGCTCCCGTCCCTTCATCTCCGGCAACCGGATCCTTCGAACAGGAAGCCGCCGCAAAAAGTACCGCCGTCATTGACAGCAACGATATTATCGTCCTTCTCATCTTTTTCATAAGCTGAAAATGATTCTACTTTTTTATGCAGCGTACGGATGCGAATGACTGTCTCGCCCTGCTCTCCACTGCGACAGAGGCGGTCTTTCCGTCCGAACTCAACAGCACTCTCTTGGTAAAGGCCATGCCGCCGGCAGCATTCAGTCTCTCGCCAGACCACAGATAAATGCCTGTTCCTGAATTCCTCGGATTGGCAACCTTCTCTTTGTCATTCTTCACGCCGGCAAAAGGGATGAACATGCTCTGTCCTGATGCGGCAGAAGTAAGCTTAAGATACCTTGCAGCTTTGTTGTCTCCCGTCATGGAAGAAGCCTCCACTATCTCAGACGTTATCTTGTCTCCGTTTCCGGCAGTGTACTCTCCCGGAATCCGCGCCCCGTCGGGAAGAAGCGCATTAAGCTCATTCCTTGTCGGAACGCGGTACCCTTCGGGGCACGGCAAGTAGGCGGAATCCTCGAAATCAGTGTTCCACCCATTCTGATTGTCAATCGCACCTTTTGCAGGTATGGGATCGTAACGGGTGTAGATATCATACTTATACGGACTTCCGTGAAGATAGAAACAGCCGGCGCTCACCCGCCAGTTTTCCCGGTACATCGCCTCCACGCTCTGAAGGTCATCGGACAGGTATATGGGATCTGAATCCAGATCTGACCCCGTCGCATTGAAGGCCATCCATGTTCTTCCGGCAATATCCACAGTTTCAAGGACTTTCGCACTTGGAGCCACACGCACTTCGAGATAATCATACGTATTCTCAAGCAAAGGATTCTTTAGGCCCAGCACAATAGAATATCCGAGTCTTCCCTTTCCCTGATCGGGAATCGAGACGCTAACAGATGTAAGAACCCTTCCATCCTCCGCTTCGGAATAGGAGGCCTCGCCTACCGCGGCTGTTCCGTTCAGCCCCTTTACCGAGGAAATCTCCACCCTGAAAGGGGCCGCAAACACGAGCTTCATTTCCGAGGCTCCCGTATATGGTACATTGACCACATTTGCCTCATAGTCGGCCTGCACCCCATCCGGGATAACCGAATATGTCTCGTCGAGAAGAATCCGCCCGTCCGCATCCGGCTGTGCATATACGGTCAGTCCGTCTTCCCATTCCTTTACGGAAAAAAGCACATTGATTTCCGCTCCTATGTTAAGCACCTGCACTTCATAGGCTTTTCCGCGCTCGATTGACGGAATATCGACCGACAAACGCAACGGAACTCCTTTCTGAGAGCATGAAATGACTGCTTTGACAGGTGTCTCAGATTCATAGCAATATGCCACTCCGGCAGCAAATCCGGAGGTCATGCCTTCGCCCTCGAATTCCTTTATGTAAGAAGTCCGTCCTTCCAAGGCCGCCCTGGAAACTGATGAAGGGAAAATATAGCTCTCAGAAGGTGCGTTTTCAATTTGTATGGATTTGACTACCGTTGTAGAATCCTGTCCGGTATTAAGGTCAATCCTCGCCGTCCCATGCTCCATTTCCACTGAAACATCAGTAAGGGAAGAAAGGGTCGAGGGAAGTTTTACGGTCCCTGTAAGGTAATCGGCCGGACCGTCTGCTCCGGAAAAGGACACCTTGCCGTTCAGAAATGAAGTCTCGTCCATACCTGCGACGGTGTTGGCCTCCGCTCCGCTCAGAAAGTATAGGGATGCTTCTGGAGCTGACTGCACCGAAGCTCTTCCGTTTTCCGGCACAAGTTTCAAAGGGCCGTATAAAGAACCGGCGGAATAACCGTACATGGTTATTTCTGAAGGAACGTCATGGTATGCGTTTTCCCCTATCGCCCGTGTGCGGAAAGAAAAGGTCAAAGTTTTTTGTTCCGGACGGACATCCGGCATCTTTTCTTTACCGGAACACGAACACAGAATCGCCGTACATAAGATAAAAGCGCGGGCCGCCCCCGCATTAGCAATACTCATTTTCATGCCGATGTGATATGTAAAAATTATCTATAACCGGTGCAAAAATAATATTTAGAATGCAAAAACTTGCATATATGATTTTCATCGATTAACTTTGTTTCATGGTTAAAACGATATACGGCCTTACCGTACAATTGACGAAAAAAAGAAGCATATCTAACCGATTACATAATTAAAAAACCTTTTTTCAGGTAAACACACTACTAACTAACCAAATGAGCCCCGCAGTGATGCGAGGCTCGTTTTTTTGCAAGGATAAGAACGCTTTTAGAATTTCAGGCTGATCTTACCCATGACAGTAGTTCCGGCAGTAGGAACAAACCCTATCTGATAATAACGGTTGTCATTCGGGTGTCCGCCTGAAGCATATATGGCAGAATAAACCCAGCCCGAAACGGCGGCTCTCGTGTTGAACACATTGTTGACGTCCAGACCGAGATCGATTTCCTTAAGCACGCCCTTGAGCTTGACAGGATAGCTGAAACTGATGTCCGAAAGCGAATAGGCCGGCAGTGAACGGTCCTTGGACCCGGTGTTGTCCAGATACATCCTGCTCACGAATCCCGTATGCCATGTCGCCTGAAGGCCCTTTACCGTGAAAACGGCGAAACCGTTCAGAATGGCAGAGGGGGAAAAAGCAAGCGTGGAGTTGTCATAGTGGATCGTCTGACTGCCGTTGTCCCAATCCTCAACCACTTCGTCGAAATCCTTTATCTTGTTTTTGCTCAGCGCGGCATTGGCCTCGAGTGAGAGCCATGACGCTGCCCTGACACCGGCTTCAAGTTCAGCTCCGGCACGATACGAGTCCTTGATGTTCGTGGTCAGGTTCTCTCCAATGTCGCTTTTGGCACCCGTCTGGACAAACTGGTCCACATAGTCCATATAATACAGGTTCACGCCTGCATGGAAGATGTCTCCGTCGTATTGGTAGCCAAGCTCGAAGTCGTTCAGATGCTCAGCTTTGGGCGCAGGGTAATTTCCGTTGTCCGTGAAGTTGTTCCTCTCCGGCTCCCTGTTGCTGAGAGCGACCGAGGCATATGCCCTGTGGTCGCCGACATTGTAGCTCAATCCGGCCTTAGGATTGAAGAAATCATAGTTCTTGTCGATGTCGAGACGCTGATTCTCATAACTTCCGTCTTCACGTTCGATGAACTTGTCGTTTACACCGTCGGTCGTATAACGCACATGACGGTACTGAAGGTCTGCAAATACCGTGAAATGCTCGCCCAAGGTACGTGATGCCTTTACAAAAGCGCTGTAATCGTCCTTCTTTGCATCCGAATCGTAGTATTTGTACTTTCCGTCTCCTAACTTCATATCATTCAATCCCGAGAGCTGAGGATAACGGGCCACGACTTCCGGATTGGAGACATATGTAAGATACCCGAAGTGGTTTCCGCGGAAAAGCTGGGCCGAAAGACCTCCGATTACATCCCAGCCGTCTTTTTTATAGCTGATGTTATATATGGCGCCTCCGGCGTTCTGGGAAAGTCCTTTCTTGCGTACGAAATCGCTCCGCTTCACTTCGCGTCCGTCCGCTCCGGCAAAGGAAGCGAAACCGAACTTGGACAGTTTGTTGTTGGCTCTGAATTCATTATAATATCCGTAACCGTAGGTGTAATGGAGAGAAAGGCTCGACTTCCAGTATTCACTCATATCCCAGGCAACGGAGAGGATATTGTGATCCTGCCAGAAATTGTCCGTTGTCCTGGACCAGTATGAACCATCCTGCATCGAATGTCTCCCGGTCATGTACCTGCCGTCGGCATTCTTCACGAAACTGCCGGAATCGTCAGTCACAAGATATTCATACAGAGAGTTGTATCTTCCGAGACCTGCCTCATACATGTCTTTGTATGTCTTTATACCCGTTGAAACACCGTAGATGCCGTCCATCAGGGAAAGATCGTCATTTCCGGCAGTAACTCCATTCCATGCCTGTCCCGTATGTTCATAGTTGCCTATGTTCTTGTAACGGACCACGACATTTGTTCCTATCCAGCTCAATCCGCCGAGCCATGAGCCTGATTTTCCGGATGTGCCATGAACGAATCCGTCAGTCCCCGTCATATGGAAAGCACCGTCCCCCACGAAGTGCTTGCCGAGCAAACCAGTGGAAAGCGATATACCCGTATTATAGGTATTGTAGCTTCCGTATGAAGCATTGAGCTGAACATACGGCACATAAGAAGAAGGTTTGGTACGGAGGGCCACAGATCCTCCGAACGCGCCGTCTCCCGTAGTGGAAGAACCGACGCCTCTCTGGATCTGGATATTGCCCAGCAAAGCCGAATAGCTGTTCATGTTAGCCCAGAATACGCACTGATCTTCCGGAGAGTTGAGAGGAACGCCGTCTATGGTGACGTTTATCCTGGAGTCTCCCGCTCCGCGGATTCTCATGTAGCTTGTTCCGGTTCCGACTCCGTTCTCACTCCAGGACAGAACGCCGGGAGTAGTCGAGATGAGGAACGGAAGTTCCTTACCGGTACCCGCAAAACTTTGCAGAGATTTACCGTCGACATTTGCGACGGCATAAGGAGCGTTCTTCTGAACTTTCACCCCCTGAACGACAGCTTCATCAAGAAGCTCAACCGAGGCGGTGTCAGGTTTCTGACCCGCGACGGACGGCGAAGACAGCATTGCGCTCGCCGCAATCAATAAAAAAACTTGCATAATGGTTTACATTTATGCAAGGGCCACGCTTACGCGCATTTGAGAAAAAAGCCTTCCCTACGTCGGAATTACCCGCATCAGGTTTAATGGGTCTCTCTCAACCCGGCGACATGCCGAGTACCCCCGCTTGATATAATATTATATTATATTGTTTAAATCAGTCTTTCTTTTCTTCCAGCTTAATTTCGTACAATTTTTTCCAATATTTCCCCGTGAGATAAATACGGCCGTCCGTAGGGTTGAACGCTATGCCGTTCAGCACATCTGTCCGTTCATCCCTGAGGCTGTCAGGCAGCAGCCCAGTGCAGTCTACGGTAAAAACGACATTTCCGTTTTCCGGATCTATCGCGACAATCAAATCGGTCATGTAGACATTGGCCCATATCTTTCCGTCGATGTACTCAAGTTCATTCAGATAGGTCACGGGACGCCCGTCCATCGTCACCTTCAAACTTTTTTTCAGCTTGAAATCTTTGTCCATGAAGAAGAGGGTAGAAGAGCCGTCGCTCGCGACAAGACTCTCACCGTCGGTGGTAAGTCCCCATCCTTCACGGGGATAGCTGTATGAAGTTTCATATTCCAGACTTCCGGCATCATAGACGAACGCCACTTTGCTTGTCCACGTAAGGATAAAAATCTTGCCGTCGAGGGCACATGAACCTTCCACGAAATACTTCTTCTTGAAATCGAAGCGTCTCAAGGCTTTTCCGCTTTCCAAGTCCACTTTCCTGAAAGTGGAGGAGCCATACTGGCCTGTGCTTTCATACATCTGGCCGTCGAGAAAAAACAATCCCTGCGTATAGGAATTCTCGTCATGGGGATAATCCCGTACGGCGACCGCCCTATACCTGCGCACATTCCCGGCCTGGCAGCACAGAAACGGCATCAAGAAAAGAATTATGAGAAAAAACTTCTTCATCGCGGCCTGCACATATAGTCTCCGGCCTGTGTGCAAACAAAAAAAGTTACGTCC
>CAYTYL010000031.1:0-19503 GCA_964441715.1 uncultured Muribaculaceae bacterium | reverse complement strand
CTTCGCTCAGGTACGTTCCCCTGACATTCTGCAGTGCGATTATGTATCCGGCTGACACGTAGGACGCCAGCTCTCCTCTGAGTTTGGAAGAATAGCGTCCCGCTCCGTAGGGTTTCAGAGGAAAGGGGGATCTTACCAGAAGAAGAGGCCTTTTCCCTTCTGCATTGACCGGGCTGTAGACGGCGGTGTAGAGCTTTGCTCCGTCACGCATCGGAATCAATGCTTCTGTCTTGGAATAATTGGCATTCAGCCACGGAACGCTTATTCTCTTCATTTTGCTGCCGGAAGGTGTTTACTCCTGGACGGTCCTGTAGTTTATCATCCTGGCTATGCCTCTCTGGCATACGGGGCAGAATTCAGGGAATTCGTTGATTTTCATGCGGCATTCCGGCCATGGCCTGTAAACGCCTTCGCTGAGGTATCCTGCACCCTCGTACAGACCCACCTTGTAGTCGGCGGTGCTGTAGTCCGGTCTGGGGAACACGGGTTTTCTGCCTTCCGCCTTGGCTTTCGCGCTTTCCTTTTCGAATGCTTCGCGCTGTGCTTTCTTTTCGGCATCCTGCTCGGCTTTGGTCACGATCTTGTCGGTCTGGAGCATGTCCTTCCATTTGGAGTCGAAATCGACGAGCGTCGTGATGTTGGGCTCCCAGGGTTCGATGTCCGGGAAATAGAACTGTTCGTACTGGTCGTCATAGAAGTATTCGTCGGCGAGTCCTGCGAAACTGTGTCCGAACTCATGGACAATCACCGGCTTCGACTGTGCGTGCCTTGTGGATGAAAGCATATACTGTCCGTAGACTCCGCCTCCTCCGTAATGCTCGGTGTTGGCCAGAATGATGATGTCCTCGTATGGAACGGATGCGAGTGCGTCGTGAAGCTTGAATATGTTGAGAGTGGTAAGGTATCTTTCGGAGTAGAAGGTGTCGTAGTGTGAACCGAGCGCCGTGTTGACCCAGTGGTTGTCATGCGGAACGCTGATGCCGCTTTCCTGGGAAGGAGCCGCTACCGCCACGAAGTTGATCTTGTCTTTCATGGATTTGAACGGTTCGTGTGCGAGTATGGCTTCTGCGGCCATTTTCGCTTCGGAATAGAAGAGCTCGGCCTCTTCGGCTCTGTATCCTTCGGCGACGAAGGCTATGTCCACATGGTCCTTAGGGTCTCCCGACTTGATTATGTATCTGCTGGGGTAGTCGCATCTGACGGGCTGGATGAGGATGTCGGTCGGGTCCATGTCGAAGGAATAGCTTGCGACCGTCTCGCGCCTGTCGTTGTACAGTTCCACGCTTATGGAAGCCGGTGCCTCGGGCATGGGTACAAGCAGAACCACTTCGAATGATTTGCGCACCCTGGTGGCTTCTTCCGAATTCTGCCATTCTCTGAACAGAGTGGAGAAGGTGTTGACATAGAGCAGCTTGCCGCTCGCCTTGTCATTGACTTTTACAGCTCCGTTGCCCTGGACGAGAATCTTGTCCATGTTGACCTGTCTGCCTGCCCAGCCGTCCAGGCTTTTCATCTTGGCAAGGGAAATCTCGGTTTCTTTGTTGGTTCCCGTAAAGATGTAGTCCAGTCTTAATGTTTTGGTGTAGTCTCCGGCGAAAGCGGCTATGCTTGCCGCCAGAAGCACGATTGTGGAAAGAAGTCTTTTCATATAAGTGTTTGTTTCTGAAAATGCCGGTAAAACGGCAATTTTCAAAGATAGGAAAATCTTTTGTATCTGTGTTTTTTTTAGTTCCTTTGCGGTGCCATGAAAATAAATAGTATGAGAGGAAAAATGACTTTCGGAGGCGCCGCGTCCTTCGAAAAAAGACTTGCAGGGGCGTTGGGTGCCTGTGCCTGCACCTTGCTGTCCCTATGCGCGTCGGCGGCCGATCCGGGAATGTCCGAGAGCAGGGATTCCGTCTACAATCTTGAAGCCGTAGCCGTTACCGGAAGCCGTTCCGCCATGGAACTCGGCGTAAGCGCGAGGATTGTTTCTGTATTGGACAGCGTGACTTTGGCGTCCATGCCCGCCATGAGCGTGAACGACGTTCTCAAGTATTCGGCGGGAGTGGATGTCCGGCAGCGCGGAGCCATGGGGATGCAGACCGACATAAGCGTAAGGGGTGGAACTTTCGACCAGATAGCCGTGCTGTTGAACGGCATAAACATCTGCGATCCGCAGACGGGACACAATGCGGTGGATTTTCCTGTCAGCACAAATGAAATAGACAGGATAGAGATACTCGAAGGCCCGGCGGCGAGAGTCTACGGCACTTCTTCCCTGGTGGGCGCCATAAACATTGTCACAAAGAAAGCAGCCGACAACAAAACCTCCGTCCATCTGGAGGGAGGCTCATACGGATTCCTGAACGGCGGTGTGAGCCATGACATCTCCGGAGGCCGTTTTTCAAGCCAGCTGTCCTGCAGCTTTTCCAGGTCTGACGGCTATTCCAGATCTGACTCCGGAGGACTCAACATGGATTTTAAAGGCCAAAAAGCGTTCTGGTCCGGACAATACCGTGCCGACGCGGCGGATTTCGAATGGCAGTTCGGCTTTTCCGGTAAAGGATTCGGATCCAACACCTTCTACAGCGCCCGATACGACAATCAGTATGAACGTACGGCCAAGACGTTCACCTCTCTGTCCATGAAGACCCGGGGCAAGCTGTCTTTCAAGCCCGCGCTTTACTGGAACAGGGGCACGGACCGCTTCGAACTATTCCGCGGCGATCCTTCTTCCGTGCCTTACAACCGTCACAGGACAAGCGTCCTGGGCGCCGATATCGGTGCTGAATACAGCAGCTCCGCCGGCAGGACTTCTTTCGGAGCGGAAATCAGAAATGAAGACATCGTCAGCACCAATCTCGGCGATCCCCTGGACAAACCCAAGGGCAAAGACGGGCGCTATGTCGTCGGGCGCAACCGGACCAATCTGAATCTCTATCTCGATCACAGTCTGATACTCAGCAGGTTCACCTTCTCGGCAGGAATATCGGCCATTAAAAATTCCGCGACTCACGAAGGTTTCGGCTTCTATCCGGGAGCGGATGCCAGTCTCCGAATATCGGATTCTTGGAAACTGTATGCGTCTTACAACACTTCTCTCAGGATGCCGACTTTCACCGAGCTGTACTACTCGGTGGGAGGCCACAAGGCGGACCGGAACCTTAACCCTGAGAAGATGCAGTCCCTTGAAGGCGGTGTGAAGTACATCAGGTCAGGGTTCAGCGCCGTCCTCAGCGTCTATGCCCACCATGGGACCGACATGCTTGACTGGGTGAGGAACATCAGCGAAGGGGACGATGCGGTGTGGCGTTCGGTCAATTATACCGAAGTCAACACTCTGGGCGAAGAGATTACCCTGCGTTTCGACCTTCCAGTGATGCTCGGGTACAAGGATTTCTTCGTCAGGAATGTCTATCTGGGATACAGCCACATAGACCAGGACAAGAAGCAGGAACCGGACATCCAGTCCCGGTATGCCCTGGAGTATCTGCGCAACAAGATCGTGGCAGTGGCCGATTTCCATATATGGAACAGGCTTTTCCTGAATCTGTCATGCCGCTGGCACGACAGGGTAGGGGGATATGAGCTGTTCGAGAATCATGTCTCCACCGGCCGCAAGGTATCATATGAGCCGTATACTCTGCTTGACGCCCGTCTGAACTGGAACTCCGACTGGTTGAAGATCTATGTGGAAGGAGACAACCTTCTTGACAAAACTTATTACGACCATGGGAACATTCCCCAGCCCGGGTTCTGGTTCAGAGGGGGAGTTGTATTTACATTCTGACTTTTTTGAAAAACTGAAAATGCGCAATCTTTTTGTCCGTACGTGTGCCGCCGCGGTGCTGTTCTTCCTGTTTGTCTCATGCTCCAATCCGGTGAAGCGTGTAATCCGGGGATATGGCTCAGGTTCTGACGGCTATGATGTGCAGGCAAAGCCCTATGCGGTCTTTGATTTCGACAACACGTCCATAGCCGGAGACATTTCGCTTGCGCTTCTGGTCTATGCGATTGACAATCTGGAATTCAAGATGCCTCCGGAGTCTATGTATCCGGCGTTTCTTAACTGCGTTCCCGACATCGACCGCTCGCTGGACGGGTTTGCCGGAGTGTCGGCCAGAATGCTGGCCACGGATCTGTACAGCGATTACAACTGGTTGTACGACAACTACATCAACAACCGTAAACTCAGCCTTGACGAAGTGCATGAGAGTGAACAGTTCAAGGATTTCCGTGCCAAACTTTGGGCGCTTTCCCTCGGTGTGGACAATACTTTCGGCAGTGAGAAGGTGGGATGCCTGTGGATTCTGAGACCTTTCAGCGGAATGACTGCGGATGAACTCAAAGCCTTGACGCTCAGGGCAGTGAAGGAGGAGATTCTCATCTCAAAGCCGCGCGAAGAGAAATGGTCGTCTCCGGATATGGGAGAAGCCGGAAAGGTGAGCGTCGACGTTCCCAGAGGAATGAAGATAGGCAGAAATGTCCTTTCCATGTATAGGGACATGCAGGAAAACGGCATAGACGTGTATATATGCAGCGCATCGTCCGAGATTGTGGTGGAGGCTCTCGCATGCAGCGAAGAGTATTTCGGACTGCCCGAGGACAAGGTGTTCGGAATCAGGCTTTCTTCGGGAAAATTCATCTCGCCGGATGCCGTTTATCAGCCTTCCTATCCGGTAACTTACGCCGAGGGCAAGAGCGAGCTCATACGTTCGAGGATAGCTCCTTCCCACGGCGGCCGGGAGCCGTTGATGGTAGGAGGGGACAGCAACGGAGACTTTTCCATGCTGACTTCTTTCCCGGACATGAAATTGGGGATAATCGTGGACATGCCCCGTTCCGGCGCCATAGACAGCCTCAAGAAGAACGGCGGCAAAGCTTATTACATAAGACCATACGCCAAGCTCTATAAATAAAAATCCGTATATTTGCCAAGATGTGCGGATTGAAAGGTCCGTAGTTTAATGCTAAAAACCTAAAATATGAAATTGAAAATCGTTGTGCTTGCCAAGCAGGTACCGGATACGAGAAATGTCGGAAAAGACGCCATGACGGCGGAAGGCACCGTCAACCGTGCCGCACTTCCGGCGATTTTCAATCCGGAAGATTTTAATGCGCTCGAGCAGGCTCTCCGCCTGAAGGAGCAGAACCCCGGCTCCACTGTCGGGATTCTTACGATGGGTCCTCCAAGAGCGGGGGAAATAATACGTGAAGGTCTCTACAGAGGGGCTGACACAGGTTGGCTTCTGACCGATCGTCTTTTCGCCGGAGCAGACACTCTCGCCACTTCGTATGCACTGTCTACGGCCATCAAGAAAATCGGCGGCGTGGATCTTGTCATCGGAGGCCGTCAGGCGATTGACGGCGATACGGCGCAGGTCGGCCCTCAGGTCGCTCAGAAACTTGGTCTCAATCAGGTAACTTATGCCGAAGAAATAGAAAAGTGCGAGAACGGCAGACTTGTCATCCGCAGACGCATCGACGGGGGAGCCGAGACTGTGGAAGTGCCCGTTCCGTGCGTGGTCACCGTAAACGGCAGTGCGGCCCCTTGCCGTCCGGCCAATGCAAGGCTTGCCTTGAAATACAAGAGAGCGGCCTGCCCTTCCGAAAGACAGGAAGGAGACAAATATGCCGCCCTTTACGAAGAACGTCCGTACCTGAATCTTATCCAGTGGAGCGTTTCCGACATAGATGCCGATCCTGCACAGTGCGGCCTTGCCGGGTCTCCCACCAAGGTTAAATCTGTGAGGAACATTGTGTTCCAGGCAAAGGAAAGCAAGACTCTTTCTTCATCCGATGCCGATGTGGACGGTCTTGTCAGAGAGCTTATTGATGAAAAGATAATCGGTTAAAAACTCTTGTCAGATATGAATAATGTAATAGTATATTGCGAGGTTGAAGGCACGAAAGTAGCCGAGGTATCTCAAGAGCTTTTGACAAAGGGCCGCAAACTCGCCGATTCTTTGGGAGTGCAGCTCCATGCCGTCATAGCCGGTACGGGGATAAAAGGCAGTGTCGAGAGTCAGATTCTTCCTTATGGAGTCGACAAGCTGTTCGTTTTCGATGCGCCCGGTCTTTTCCCTTATACATCCGCGCCCCATACGGACATCGTTGTCAATCTTTTCAAAGAAGAAAAGCCGCAGATCGCCCTTCTGGGCGCGACGGTAATCGGACGTGACCTCGGTCCGCGCGTATCTTCTTCACTCGGCAGCGGACTCACCGCAGACTGCACCGAGCTTGAAATCGGAAGCTACGACGATGCCAAGAGCGGGAAGCATTACGACAACCTTCTCTATCAGATCCGTCCGGCTTTCGGAGGGAACATCGTAGCCACCATAGTGAATCCGGATCATCGTCCCCAGATGGCCACCGTGCGTGAGGGGGTTATGAAGAGAGAGATTCTGGATGAAAAATACAAAGGCGAAACCGTCTATCCGGAGGTTGCGCAGTATGTACCTGCGGAAGATTATGTGGTGAAGGTGCTTGAGCGTCATGTGGAAAAGGCCGGAAACAATCTGAAATCCTCTCCCATCGTCGTGGCCGGCGGCTACGGTGTGGGTTCGAAGGAAAACTTCGATCTCCTGTTCTCGCTGGCGAAGGAACTTCACGGTGAAGTCGGCGCTTCGAGAGCAGCGGTGGATGCAGGCTGGGTGGATCATGACCGCCAGATAGGACAGACCGGTCTTACGGTCCATCCCAAAGTGTACATAGCATGCGGCATTTCAGGTCAGATCCAGCACATTGCCGGAATGCAGGACTCGGGGATCATAATCTCCATCAACACAGATCCTGACGCACCCATCAACAAGATTGCTGATTACGTGATAGTCGGTTCCGTTGAGGAAGTAGTCCCGAAACTCATTAAATCTTACAAGCAAAACAACAAGTAGATATGGCGAATTACTATAGTGATCATCCCGAAATGCGTTTCTATCTGGACCATCCTCTGATGAAAAGGATAGTCGAGCTCAAGGAGCGCGGTTACAGTGAAAGCAAAAAATACGAAGACGCTCCTGTGGACTATGAGGATGCCCTGGACAACTATGACAGGCTGCTTAGAATCGCCGGAGATGTTGCGGCGAACACGATAGCTCCCAATTCCGAAAGCGTCGACCTTGAAGGTCCCCATCTTGAGAACGGCAGAATGATTTATGCTTCCAAGACGTATGAGAACCTTGACGCGGTGACCAAAGCCGGTCTGTGGGGCGTCGACATGCCGAGAAGGTACGGCGGTCTGAACGTGCCCATGGTAGTTTTCTCCATGCTTTCGGAGACAATCTCCGCGGCGGATGCAAGTTTCCAGAACGTGTGGTCTCTTCAGAGCTGCATAGACACCCTGTATGAGTTCGGCAGCGAAGAGCAGAGGGAAAAATATATTCCCCGCGTGTGCAAAGGGGAAACCATGTCCATGGACCTGACGGAGCCCGATGCGGGGTCAGACCTCCAGAGGGTTATGCTGAAGGCCTCTTATGACGAGAAGGAAGGCTGCTGGAGGCTTAACGGAGTGAAGAGATTCATTACGAACGGAGATTCCGACATCCATCTGGTGCTTGCACGTTCGGAGGAAGGCACCCGTGACGGCAGGGGACTCTCCATGTTCATCTACGACAGGAAGGACGGCGGAGTGGACGTACGCCATATCGAGCATAAGCTTGGAATCCACGGCTCTCCCACCTGTGAGCTCACCTTCAAAAACGCCAAGGCGGAACTGTGCGGAAGCACCCGTCTCGGGCTCATCAAATACGTCATGTCGCTCATGAACGGAGCCCGTCTCGGCATATCCGCCCAGTCCGTAGGCCTGGAGCAGGAGGCTTACAACGAAGCCGTGGCTTACGCAAAGGAGAGAGCCCAGTTCAACACCAAGATAATAGAATTCCCTGCGGTGTATGACATGCTTTCGAGGATGAAGGCGAAGCTTGATGCGGGACGCAGTCTTCTTTACGAGACGTCACGTTATGTGGACATATACAAGACACTTGATGACATACAGCGTGAACGCAAGCTCACTCCGGAGGAAAAGCAGGAGATGAAGCACTACTCCAAGCTTGCCGATGCGTTCACCCCCATAGGAAAGGGTATGAACTCGGAATATGCCAACCAGTCGGCCTATGATGCCGTATCCGTACATGGCGGTTCGGGTTTCATCATGGAATACAAGTGCCAGCGTCTTTTCCGCGACGCGCGTATTTTCTCCATTTACGAAGGAACAACCCAGCTTCAGGTGGTGGCGGCCATCCGCTATATCACCAACGGCACCTATTCTTCCATCTTCGAGGAGATGCTTGCCGAGGATGTCAAAGACAGCCTCAAGCCTTTGAAGGAGAGAGTGTCGGCTATGTTCGGGAAATACAGGGAAGCGATTGACTATGTAAAGGCTTTGGACAATCAGACGGCACACGATTTCCTTGCCCGCCGGCTTTACGACATGACGGGCGACATCCTGCTTTCACTCTTGATTATCCGTGATGCGGACCGCGATGAAGCGCTTTTCGGAAAGAGTGCCAATGTCTATGTCAGAATGGCCGAAGAAGAGGTCAACGGACATGCGTCCTATATCTCGAACTTCAAGGCGGAGGATCTCGTCTATTTCAAGCCGGAAGATTCTGTCCGTGCCTGAGATGTATGCAGGTGCGGGGATGCCCGCACTGATGTTATGATACGCAAAAACCGGCTTCCGAAAGGGCGCCGGTTTTTTGCAATTATATCTTTTTGTGTATCCGAACCGCTGACAATCCGGCCCGTTGATTCATTTGGCTCCGTCCGTTGCGGATCAGCGATCATCGCGGATCAGCGATCATCGCGGATCCGCGGTCATCGCGGCTCACCGCTCATCGCGCCTTACCGCCCGTTGCGGCTCAGCGGACATTGCGGCTCAGCGTCCGTTGCGGCTCAGCGTCCGTTGCCGGAGAGGAAGAAGTCATGATACCACACGGCAAATGATCTCAGTCCGTCACGAAGGCTCGTCGAGGGTCTGTATCCGAAATCCCTTTCGAGGTCGGAAGTGTCGGCATAGGTGACAGGAACATCTCCGGGCTGCATCGGAACCAGCTCCATGTGGGCCTTGAAGTCGTAGTCGGTCGGGAGTACGCCTGCATTGACCAGCTCTTCCTGAAGGATTTTCACAAACTCCAGGAGATTGACGGGGGAGCTGTTGCCTATGTTGTAGACTTTGAAGGGAGGCAGCGGAAGTCCGTCTTCTCCGTTCCTTTTTTCGGGAGCTTTGTGCATGACCCTTATGATGCCTTCAACTATATCATCTATATAAGTGAAATCTCTCCTGCAGTTCCCGTAGTTGAATATTTTTATTTTCTCCCCTTTGAGAAGCTTGTCAGTAAAACCGAAGTATGCCATGTCGGGACGTCCTGCCGGCCCGTATACCGTGAAGAAGCGCAGACCTGTAGAGGGAATGTTGTACAGTTTGCTGTAGGCGTGCGCCATGAGCTCGTTGCTTTTTTTCGTGGCGGCGTAGAGCGATACCGGGCTGTCGGTCTTGTCCTCGGTGCTGTAGGGTATTTTCTTGTTAGAACCGTAGACGGAAGAGCTGGAGGCATAGACCAGATGCTTCACTCCTTCTTCTCCGTTGTCGTATGAATGCCTGCATGCTTCGAGGATGTTGTAGAAGCCTATGATGTTGCTTTGTATGTAGGCGTCCGGGTTGCTTATGGAATATCTTACCCCGGCCTGGGCGGCAAGATTGACCACCAGTTCGGGCTTGAACTCGCGGAAAACTTTTTGGATCAATGCTTTGTCCGCAATGTCCCCTTCAATGAATCTCCAGTGCGATGCAATCTTTGCACTTTTCTCTATTTCTCCGAGTCTGAACTTTTTGATGTTTACATCATAGTAGCTGTTCAGATTGTCCATTCCCGCAATGACGGCATTTTCGTCTTCACTCAGAATTGTCCTGCTGAGATTGGCCCCTATAAAGCCGGCTGCCCCGGTGATCAGAATTCTCATTTCAACTTGATTATATGAAACGTGCCCCGTTGTCCGTTCTGCAGAAATGTATTTCGAAAGTCTTTTCGTATTCGGGGAACATTCCGAGATATTCGTTTGTGATTTTTTCCCTGATGTATTCTTCTTTTTCAGGATCGACCAAGGCTATGCACGCGCCTTTGAATCCGGCCCCGCTGAACCTGCCTCCATATACGCCGTCCATGTCCTTGAATATGTCATAGAGCGCAATCAGTTCCGGAGAACCGCATTCGTAGTTGCGGATGGAGCTTTCGCAGCTTTCTTTGCTGAGCTGTCCGAAAAGTTCGAGATTGCCGCTTTCCCATGCCGTGACGCCTTGTCTCACACGTCGGTATTCCGTGTAGAAATGTTCGGCCCTTCTGGCAAATCTGGCCGGCATTCTGTCCCGGGTCGATTCGAAGGTGCTCCTGGAAATGTCCCTCAGGTAAGTTTCCTCCAGCGGCTTCAGCGGCTGGTCCATATAGGCGAGCATGTTCCATGCCGCCGTTCTGCACTCGCTCACTCTCAGATTGTAGTCGCTGGAAATCAGAGACCTTGTAAGCCCCGAGAAGAAAATGCCGAGATGAAAATCAGGCATTGTGGATTTCTTTGGTATCAGACGGTATTTTCCGCTGTCCGTGTCCATAAAGAGCAGGGAATCCTTTTCACCGAGGACTATGCACGATTGGTCGAGAATGCCGTTGTTCAATCCGATGTATTCTCTTTCCGCCAGAGATGAAAGCCTCACCGTCTCGGTCTTCGTAAGTTCTATGTCATTGGCTTTCGCAAGCGCCATCACGTATGCGACCAGAACAGCCGCGCTTGAACTCAGTCCTCCGACAGGAAGTGAACCCTGCAGAATGCCTTCGACCCCTCTCTTAAGTTTGAAGACCTTGCTAAGGGCGTATTTCGCACCTCGGGCATAGTCTCCCCAGTTTCCTTCCTTGACTCTGGTCCTGTCTTCCACGGAGAACTCCACATGTCCGTTATAGGACGTGCTTCTGAGCCTTACGCTGCCGTCATCGGTGGGGTTGAAGTAAAAGTCGACTCCTTTGTCGAATGCGAATCCGGTAACTATCCCGTGCTGATGATCCACATGGGCGCCAAGCGGGCATACTCTGTATGGAGAGTGGATATGGTATCTGTAAGAATCCAAAGTTTGCTATTTACCGCTTTCTTTCTTGCCGCTGTCTTTGGTCTCATCGGCTTTCTTTCCGTAGCCGTAGCCATAGCCATAGCCGTAGCCGTAACCGTAACGGTGACCGTATCCGTACCCGTAGTGGTATCCGTATCTGTGACCGTATGATCCCATGGAGATGTCCGTTCCGTTGAGGATAAGTTCCATATTGACGAAGCGGTTGCTCTTGAAGTCCTTTTCAAGGTTGGGGAGCATGTTCCTTTCGAACAGTCCAGCCCTTATCACGAAGAGAGTTCTGTCGGCTACCCTGTCGATAATCGATGTGTCGGCCACTATGTCCACGGGAGGACAGTCTATGAATACGTAGTCATAGTCTTTTTTAAGACTTTCTATCAGCTGCGGGAAACGTTCATCGGCGATGAGTTCCGAAGGGTTGGGCGGAATCGCTCCCGACGGGATGATGTAGAAGTTATCGTATCCTTCGACTTTTATCGTGATGTCTTTAACGTTCTCTATGTCTCCCGCCAGATAGTTGCTGAGTCCATGTCTCGGACTGTTGTAGTATTGCGAAGTCGAACCCTTTCTGAGGTCTGCGTCTATGAGCAGTATCCTTCTCTTCCTTATCGCGATGCTTACTGCCAGGTTGTTTATTATGAATGATTTACCACTGCCTGGATTGTAGGATGTGATTACGGAGACATTGCCTTTGTTTGCCGATACGAAGTGCAGGTTCGTGCGCAGTACCCTGAACGCCTCGTTTATGTAGTCCCGGCTGTTCTGTTCCGACACCACGATTCCGTTCTTGTCGTTCAGGTGCTTCTTGCGCGAGTTGAAGTTGAACAGAGACTTGCGTCCGTCTTCCTTTAGGTACTGCGGGATTTCTCCGAGGAACGGGATGGAAAGCTTGTTCTCTATGTCCTTTCTGCCCCTTACCGTCGTGTTGGTGACCTGCATTACATATATGCATCCGAAGGGGATGGCGAGGCCGAGGATGAGCGCGGCAAGCAGTATGACCTTTTTGCGTTGAGCGGAAGGCCATTCGGTTCCGTAAGGCGGAGTGATGATTCTGCTGTTGTATGCCGAGAATGTCTGGGAAAGTTCGTTTTCCTCCCTTTTCTGCAGGAGGAAAAGATACAGAGCCTCTTTAACCTTCTGCTGTCTTTCTACGCTTATGAGATATTTTGCCTGATCCGGATTTGACGCAATCTGGCTTATGGCTTTTCCGCCGTAGTTCTGTTGGCTCTTTATCTGTTCTTCGAGTCCGACAAGCTCATTGTCGATGGCGTTGACGATGGCCGATCTCATGCTTTTCAGCGCTTTGTCGGCATCAACTACAAGCGGATTGGATTCGCTGCTGTTGTCGGCAAGCTTGTTCCTATCGAGGAGCTGCTGGTTGTAATCGCTTATCTGTTTGTTCAGACTTTCGTTCTGGATGCCCACGTTCATGGGGAGCACCATGTTCTGCTTCTCCGAATCGGTGAGGTATCCGCGGATGTATTTCGCCATGTAGGCCTCGTTGTTGAGGGTGACGATGTTCACTTCAGCGTCGGAAGCCTGCTCCATGTACATCTTGGATGCCTCCTTGATGTCGGGGATGAGGTTCGCCGATTTGTATGACGAGATGTCCTCGTCAACGGTGCCGAGCTCCTTCTCAATCATCACCAGACGGCTGTCTATGAACCGTGACGTGGCCCTGGTTATTTCGTTCCTGTCTTTTACCCAGTTGTCTCCGTAGACCTCCACGAGGGTGTTCAGGAAGTCCTCGGCACGCTGGATGGAGGCGTCTGTAAAGCCCAGATTGAGGACCGATGACTGTTTGTCGGCCAGTTCCACGGTGAGCCTTTTCGAGAATGAGCTTGTGGCGGAGATAAGCGGAGACCGTGATACGTAAAGCTCGACCGGTTCTTTGGTCGGGTCGAAATATGCGGTACCGGATACGACCAGTCTTCCCAGAGGAGTGGAAAGCGTGTCTCCGAACGTTCCGCTGTAAACTTCTTTTATGTTTTTCTTTTTGTACTTCCTTGTGATCAGCTTTCTTCTGCTGAAGTTTCCGCTGTTGTCATAGTCCAGTATGAAACTCGCTCCTTCGTTGTCCGCAATGTCGGGAAGCGAAACCTTCACCGGAAGCGTGGTGCCGTAATGCAGAGTGTCGCGGAAGAAGCCCTTGGTCCTGTAGCTTACGTCCAGATTCAGTTTCCTGATGACGCTCATGACGGTTGCGGGAGATTCCAGCGAGTAGAGCTCGTTGTTGACGTTCGTTCTGGAGGTGCTCATCCCCATGCTTTCGAACGCGCTGCTCACGTCGTTGGATATGCTGACTCCTTTCCTGTCGTCCTTGACGAGAAGTGATGCCGAACGGGTGTAGGTCGGAACGGTCCGAAGTATGAAAAGCCCGCCGAGAAGGAGGCATATTACCGCGGAAATGACGAACCATTTCCATTTTGCCAGACAAACGGAAAGGAGCTCCATGAGATCCATTCCGTCCTGCTGTTCTTCGCTTCCGTTTATATTCGTGTTGTTGAGCTGATCCTCCATACTTCCTTTTAATTGATTGAGTTCACGATGAGGTTGGCGATTGTGACCGCAAGCGATGACAGTGAAATCCAGAATGAGGTGGAGACCACGTTGTTTCCGTTCACGGTGGATTCCCTCATCTTTCTGTCATTGGGGGTGACGTAGATGACGTCGTTCTGCTGGATGCTGTAGGCCGGTGATTTCACCAGTTCGTCGAGGTCCGTGATATCCAGCCTGTAGTTTATCATTTTCCCTTCGACCGTGCGCTGCACCAGAATGTTTTCACGGAGGCCGTTTATGGTAAGGTCTCCTGCCATTCCTATGGCCTGCAGCAGTGTCAGGTTGTCCCTGTCTATGCTGTAGCGGCCGGGCCTGTTCACTTCTCCGAGGACGGAAAAGGACATGTCCACGAACTCGACGGTGACTACCGCGTCGTTTATGAGATTTCTGCCGATTAGGTCATCTTTTATGTTTGCGGCGATTTCCTGACGTGTCAGGCCTGCCACCTGTATTTTCCCGAGGACGGGAAAGTCTATGGTACCGTCTTGCGCTATGGTGTAGGATGATACGCTGTAGCCTGTGTTGATTGCGCCGGATGCCGTGATTCCTTTGGAATAGACCGGGAGGTTGAAAAGCTGGGCAAGTTCGGGAGTCTTGCTGTTCACGATTATCGAAATCCTGTCTTCAGGTTTCAGCCTGATTACTTCACTTCCCGACAAGTCCAATATGTCGCCATCCTCAGTGCCTTGAAAATAAGACAATTGCGGCACGGAGCACGAAAAAAGGCCCAAAGCCGTGAGAAGAAGGCACAAGAATCTAAGTGTTCTAGTCATCCGTTGAGAGCGTAATATGTTTTTGAATAGTAAACTTCAAATTTCCACAAAGGTAATCAAACAGGACGTTTAATGCAAGGAAGGCAGGTGGTTCATATCTGTTTTTTCTGCTATCAGAGTGAGGTATGAAGGCTTTTTCCTGTGTGTTTCCACAAGTGTGAAACCGGCTTTTTCAAGCATGGTCCCGATCTCTTTTTCCGATCGTATCACCATGCCGCTTATGAAGTTCGTCCATTTTATTCCGAATTTCGGATTGTCTCTGTCGGTCGCCAGGACAATGACGAACAGCCCTTTCCTTTTAAGAACTCTGTTTATCTGAAGAAATGTTTTATCAGGGTTTTTCCAGAAATAGATCGTGTCCACGGCTGAGACCAGGTCCAGAGATTCATCCCGGAAAGGGATTATTCCACTGGGGCATCTCCGGATGAAGATGTCTTTGCCCAGCTGCTTCCTGTTCAGCGCTTTGGCTCGCTCCACGTTTTCCTTGCCGCTGTCTATGCCGTATGTCCGTCCGCCTTTGCCGCTTCTTTCCAGTATTTTCAGTGTGGAACCGTCTCCGCAATCCAGGTCAAGCATTTCCCAACCTTTTCCGAAACGGACGAATCCGAGCCCCCACTTCGCCAGAGGCTTGTGGCTTGCCTTCATCAGGGAAATCAGAAGCTTTCCGATGAATCCGTCGGGCTTGGCCCTTTTCCCGCTCATGCTGAGCAGCAGAGTCATTATGATGATGAAAAGCATCGGCCCTACATGCATTCTTTCAGGACGGACAGGATCTCGATAGGGGAGAAGCGGTGCGCGCATCCGTCGCTGATTATGGTGGAAGCCGCTATCTTTCTGAGCGTTTCGCCGTCCAGCATGTTCTCCGCTCCCAGTTCCCTGAAATCGGAGGGGAGTCCGCATTCCTTTATGAAACTTTCCAGCCTTTCCACGCCGAGTCTGGCCAGAGTGTTGTCATCGCCTGCGTTCCGGGGTATTCCCCATACGTTGACGGCGAAATCGGCGAATCTGCTCTTGTCAAATTCCGCGAGCCTTCTGTATAGTACGGGGTGAAGGACCGCCAGGCCTCTGCCGTGGCTGCAGTCCGTATATGCGCCGAGCTGGTGCTCGATCATATGGCACTGGAAGTCGGTCTTTTTCCCGGCTTTCAGTATTCCGTTTTCAGCTATTGCGGCGTCCCACATCAGTTCACCGCGGGCGCTTATGTCTTCGTCCGAGCCTGCGTTTCCCTTCCTCAGGGCTGCAAGTCCTTTCCTCATGTTGGCGATGATGTCTCTCATGACGGCTTCGTTCATCGCATCCGACACGCTCAAGCGTGTTTCTTTGCCGAAGTAGGTCTCCATCGCGTGGCTCAGGCTGTCAAAGGCACCGGCGGCGTATTGTGCCGCAGGTACGGTAAGCGTGAGGGACGGGTCGAGGATGGAGAACAGGGGATATCTCCCGTAAAGATCGCATTTGATTTTTTCGGCTTCGTTCGTGATTACGGCGTCGTTGTTCTGGTCGGATCCGGTGCCCGCTGCGGTGACGATTGTCCCTACGTCTATGGCATCCCTCTCTGCGGCCTCTGCGGGAGTGCCGTATTTTCCGTTTTTGATGTCCGTTTCCCAGATGTCGTCTTCGCTCCTTGCCTGGACTGCAATCATCTTGGCGCAGTCGGAGACGGAACCGCCCCCGACCGCGAGAATCAGCCCGACATTTTCTTTTCCGGCCATTTCCGCTCCCTCATGGACTTTTGCAAGGGTCGGGTTCGGCATTATTCCGCCGAATTCAACGGCTTTTCTGCCGTTTCGCAAGAGAATGCCGGAAACTTTTCCGAGCAGCCCGCTTCGTATGGCTGAACCTTCGCCGTATGCGAGCATTACGGTGGCGGAAGGGTGTCTTGCCAGTTCCTTTTCGAGGGCATTTTCCATGCATCCGCATCCGAAGTGTGTGCGGACCGGAACCGAAAAGGTGAAATCAGGTGAGGTCGGAGATGTGCAGGCCATGTTTCTAAAGGACTATGAACAATACGATCGAGATGATTGCGAGAATGATGCCGATGATTTGTGCGGTGGAAAGCTTTTCCTTGAAAAGGACCGTTCCGGCGAAGAGAGACAGACACACCACTCCGGCGTTGTAGACGGGGAAGAAGACCACGGCTTCCATGTCTCCCAATGCTTTCATCATCAATGCCGTACATCCGGAATTCAGCAGCCCGAGAACAATCCCTCCCGGCAATGCCCTCCAATCCAGCAGGTGGTCTCTGAAATCACCGCGCAGGAGATAGGCGGCAAGGCAGCAAAGCGCGGCCGTGCTGAAGATGAACAGCATTATGTCGCCTTCGTTGCCGTCTCCGAGCTTGGCTTTCAGAACTTTCAGGAAGAAATCGCACGCACCGTAGACAAGGAAGACGAGGAACGGAAGCAGGGAGTCTTTGAACGAGATTTTTTTTCCTTTGCCTGTCTCTCCGAAAATCATGAACATTGACAGAAGCAGCAGAAGCAGAATCGCCCATTTCGGCCGTCCTTCGTGGTAGAAGAGCCAGCTTGCCAGGACCGGAAGCACGAGCGAAGCCCTCGCGGCGACATTGGTTACCGCTATCCCGGAGCGCTGGGTGCTGAGCGCCAGCGCGAGTATCCCGCTCATGAAGAGGACTCCTTCGAAAATGGCCAGCCACAGCCACGAGGAGGACAAAGCTTCGGAAAAAGTCCTGCCCAGGCCGGACACTCCCGTTCCGCTGAGAATCATGCTTACGGCTATGGCGGTGACATAGTTGACAAAGATACCTTGCAGAGAGTCGAGGTTGATCTTTTTGAAAACCTTGAAGCAGACGGAAAGGGAAGCTCCGCATACTATCGCAAGAAAAAGATATGGCATTTTTTCGGATTCACTGGATTTATTATAACTTTACAACCTGCAAATATGTTTGCTTCGTTGGCGGCAAATATAGTAGCTGTGGATTTTTTTTCCAATTAAGATTTAATTCAAAACAATTGATTCAACTTTTATGAGTAATTTACGAAGAAAGACTGCGGCTGTTCTGTCAGCGGCAGCAGCGGCCTTCCTCCTGCCTCTGTCCGTGTCGGCCGGTGTCAGGACTATCCTCAAAGTGGAGGATATCAAAGTGGAGGCACGGCTTGGCAATGCTCCTTCTCTCCCTTACCGGGTGTGGGTGACTTATTCTGACGGCAGTTCCGAATATCGTTCGGTGCGGTGGATGAACTCCTCACGGGCTACCGAAGACATCGAGGCATCGGCTGACGCCAACCTAAATCCCGTAGGCAATGCCTATACTGTGAAAGGGTATGTCACGGGAGACAACACCACATCTTCCGGCTACCCTGTGACGGCGCATGTCACGGTAGTGGCGGGGACGGCCACGGTCCCTTCCGGCACTCCTGTCGCCGAACCTCTTCCTCTGGACAAAGTCCGGCTTACGGGCAACAACAGACTTACCTCGAACAGGGATCTTGACATACGTGCCATGCTTACCTGGCCTGTCGACCAGCAGCTTTACAACTACAGGGACACTTACGGCCTGAGTACCGAAGGATATACGGAGGCCGACGGATGGGATTCCCCTACGACCAAGCTGAAGGGTCATGGCTCCGGCCACTATATGTCGGCCATAGCCTTCGCATATGCCGGATGCCAGGACAAGGAAGTCAAGGCTCAGCTCCTTGACAATATACGCCGGATGGTAAACGAACTCAGAGCCTGTCAGGAAAGAACTTTCGTATGGCATGAGGAACTCGGACGATATTGGGAGGCCAGGGATTATGCTCCTGAAGAGACTCTTAAGGACATGAACGGCAGCTGGTCCGACTTCGACGAATACAAGAAGGATTACAAAAATTACGGATACGGATACCTCAACGCGATTCCCGCGGCGCACTGCGTTCTCATCGAAAAGTACGCTCCTTACAACAACCAGGATTGGGTGTGGGCTCCTTATTATTCTGTGCACAAGCAGCTCGCCGGTCTGATTGACATAGCCAACTATGTGGATGACAAGGAGATTTCGGACAAGGCGCTGCTCATAGCCAAGGACATGGGCCTGTGGGTATGGAACCGTATGCATTACCGTACCTATGTGAAGTCGGACGGGACTCAGGCTGAACGCCGTGCGAAACCCGGCAACCGTTACGAAATGTGGAACATGTACATTGCGGGTGAAGTCGGAGGAATGTGCGAATCCCTTTCCCGTCTTTCGGAAATGGTAAGCGATCCCCAGGAAAAGGCACGTCTGCTCGAGGCGGCCAATTGCTTTGACAGCCCCGCATTCATGGATCCCCTTTCCAGAAACGTGGATGAAATCCGCACCCGTCACGCCAATCAGCATATACCTATGATAGTGGGTGCGTTGCGCAGCTACAGGCTCAATTCCGATCCTTACTATTATAATGTGGCGTACAATTTCTGGAACTTTATCCAGGGACGTTACCGTTATGCCATGGGCGGAGTGGGCATAGGCGAAATGTTCCGCCAGCCTTATTCCCAGATGACCGGCATGACCACGGCTTCGTACACCGACAGGTTCAGCGGAAGGGTATTCCCCATGACGGAGATGAACGAGACATGCTGCGCCTACAATCTTGCCAAACTGTCCAAGGACCTCAACTGCTTTGATCCGGACGATGCCCGATACATGGACTACTATGAAAGAGTTCTTTACAACCAGATAGTAGGTTCGGTCAATGCCCATGAGTATGAGACGACCTATCAGTATTCCGTGGGTCTGAACTCATCCAAACCATGGGGAAACCGTACTCCTCAGGAAAGCTGCTGCGGAGGTACCGGTTCCGAAAACCATGTGAAATATCAGGAAGCGACTTATTTCACAGGTGGTGACACCATGTGGATCGCTCTCTACATGCCGTCCACGGCTACCTGGGATGCCAAGGGCGTTACCCTGCGTCAGGACTGCCTCTGGCCTGCGGAAAAATCCACGATTACCGTCGAGAAAGGCTCCGCCGTATTTGCTCTCAAGCTCAGGGTGCCGTATTGGGCGACATCGGGTTTCGACGTGAAGCTCAACGGCAAGTCCGTCGCCAAAGAATACAAGCCGAGCTCCTATGTGGAGATTCCGGCGCGGAAGTGGTC
>CAYTYL010000030.1:10827-19902 GCA_964441715.1 uncultured Muribaculaceae bacterium | reverse complement strand
TTGCGTTGCAGCGATTTTGCGGAGAGTGAGGGATTCGAACCCCCGAACCCTTGCGGGTCAACAGTTTTCAAGACTGCCGCCATCAACCACTCGGCCAACTCTCCCTCTACATGCGCGAAAAAGACGCATGAGGATTGCAAATATAGCTATTTTGACAATAGCTGCAAACTATAATTCCGTTTTTCTTTTCCACGGCAACGGTCAGCTTTTCTTTTCTCCTTCCGCAGAGAAAAACCTCCAATGGAAAATGATAAGGTACAGCGCACCCACCGTAACGCAGCTGTCCGCGAAATTGAAAACCGGCTCGAAGAAAACGTCTCCTCCGACAAGCGGCATCCATTCCGGCCACCTGAAAAGCGGGAAATAGAACATGTCCACTACTTTTCCGAAAAGGAACGGGGCATAATGTCCTCCGAACCGTGCGACAGCATACGGCG
This sequence comes from uncultured Muribaculaceae bacterium, assembly GCA_964441715.1. Classification (GTDB taxonomy): domain Bacteria; phylum Bacteroidota; class Bacteroidia; order Bacteroidales; family UBA932; genus Cryptobacteroides. The sequence continues at coordinate 19,465 of CAYTYL010000030.1, read as the reverse complement.
TGGACTCCGAGAAAATCAGTCCGTAGAAAAGGGAATCCACTATGTTTCCGAAAGCTCCGGCGGTGATCAGTGTCAGACCGACAAGCACTCCGGCGGGAACCGGGGGCTTGCCTCTGTCACTCTCGGCGGCACGATCGCCTCCGCGCCTTGCCAGACGGGTAATCCACCAGCAGAGCAGGGCACAGAGCACAATACGGAAAAGCGAAAGCGCAAGCTTGCCGGCCGCCCCGCCGAACTTCATGCCGAAGGCCATCCCCTCATTCTCGATGAAAAGGATCTGAAACCAGTCCCCCATGACGCTGAAATGCTCTCCGAGCGTCATGTCGGTTTTAACCAGAAACTTGATAACCTGGTCTATGACGACAAGCAGGATGCCAAGGACAAGCAAACACTTACCTCTGCGCAATTTCATCAGGGTCAGTTCTTTCCTTGTTTCTTGAGCATTTCCTTGGCGGCCACGGTCAAAGTGGCATGAGGGACAAGACGGAGCCTTTCCTTGGGGATCAGTTCTCCGGTCTCGCGGCAGATGCCGTAGGTCTTGTTCTCTATGCGTACAAGCGCAGCCTCAAGACTTTTGATGAACTTGTACTGACGTTCGGCGAGCTGGCTCGCCTCCTCTTTGGAGAGCTGCGCGGCGCCGTCGTCCTCCACTGTTTTGAATGACGGTGTGGTGTCCTCTATATCATTCGAGCCGTTATGCATGACTATATGACGGAGATGCTTGTACTCGGCTCTGGCCTTTTCCAGTTTCTCGTTGATGATTCCACGGAATTCTTCCAACTCCTCGTCACTGTAACGTGTCTTTTTCTCTTCCATAGCAATAATTATTTACGCTTGATTCTCAACTTTATGGTACCTTCGTCCCACTCGACTTCGACGGCATCCTCAGGAGCCTTCTCAGGAGATACGGAGTCAATCTCGGACAATGTCTGCGAAGTTATGTAGTCGTAGTAACGGTCTACCGCATCGGAGATGTCGAAGAACACCTTGTCGGCTGCATATATTTCTACGACCACCCTGTCGGTCACTTCGAAACCGCTGTCCTTGCGCACGTTCTGAATCCTGTTGATGAGTTCGCGCGCGATTCCTTCGCGGCGGAGGTCATCGGAAATCTCTATGTCAAGGGCAAGGGTCAGCGGGCCGTCGGAGGCCACAAGCCATCCCGGCATGTCCTCGGAAGAAATCTCGAAGTCGCCATGCTTCAGGGACACATCCCCGGAAGGAAGATGCAGTACATACTCCCTGCCTTCCGCGTCGGCCGCCTGTATGCCGTTTATGACATCCTGGTCCATCTCGGTGAAAGAAGCCGCGATTTCCTTCATCTGCTTGCCGTAAACTTTTCCGAGAGTCTTGAAATTCGGTTTGATCTTCTTGGTTATTATGCCGGAAGTCCCGGAAATGAACTCCATATCCTTCACATTCACTTCCGACAGTATCAGACTCTTCACCGCCTCAAGCTGTCTGCGCACCGTCTCGGAAATCACGGGAATGACTATCTTGGAAAGGGGCTGGCGGACTTTTATGTTCACCTTGCGGCGCAGAGCCAGCACCATGGACGAAGCCTTCTGGGCGAGAGCCATCCTCTCTTCAAGATCCTTGTCGATGACTGCCTCGTCAACCTCCGGCATAAGCGTGAAGTGGACGGACTCCGCACCGTCGGGCACAAGGTCCGAATAGAGGCGGTCCGAATAGAAAGGCGCGATGGGCGCGCAAAGGACCGCCACCGTTCTGAGCACCTCATACAAAGTCTGATAGGCACTGAGCTTGTCCTCGTTCATGCTTCCTCCCCAGAATCTCTTCCTGCCCAGACGCACATACCAGTTGCTCAGATGGTCGCAGACGAAATCCTGGATAAGACGGCCGGCCGTGGTCACGTCATAAGCATCGTAGGCGGCACGGGTCTCCTTCACAAGAGTGTTGAGCAGAGATATGATCCACCTGTCAAGCTCCGGACGCGCGGCGAAAGGCACAGCTTTGGAAGACGGGTCGAAACCGTCTACATTGGCATAAAGGGCAAAGAATGAATAGGTATTGTAAAGAGTACCGAAGAACTTCCTCCTGACCTCATCCACGCCGGCCTCGTCGAAACGCAGGTTGTCCCATGGCTGTGCGTTGGTAAGCATGTACCAGCGGAGCGCGTCAGGGCCGTATTTGTCCAGTTCCGAGAAAGGATCGACGGCATTGCCGAGCCTCTTGCTCATCTTGTTGCCCTCCTTGTCAAGCACGAGACCGTTGGATATGACCCTCTTGAACGCCGGAGTACCGCTTATCATGGTGTGAATGGCATGGAGCGTGTAGAACCAGCCCCTTGTCTGATCCACGCCCTCGGCGATGAAGTCCGCCGTGGCGCCGAACATGGGCGAATTGAAGTTGCGAAGTCCCTCCTGGGCGTATGGCATGGCTCCGGAATCGAACCACACGTCTATCAGGTCGCTTTCCCTGGTCATCTTCTTTCCGCTGTCGGAAACAAGGTATATCTTGTCCACATAGGGTCTGTGCAGGTCTATCCTGTCGTAGTTCTCCAAGGACATGTCCTTAGGGTCGAAGCCTTTGTCCTTCAGAGGGTTCGAAGTCATGAAGCCGGCCGCTACGGACTTTTCTATCTCATCGTACAGCTCGGCTGCTGAACCGATGCACTTCTCCTCCTTGGAATCCTCGGTACGCCAGATGGGAAGAGGCGTGCCCCAATAGCGGCTTCTGGACAGATTCCAGTCCTGGATGTTCTCGAGCCACTGCCCGAAACGGCCCGTACCCGTGGACTCCGGCATCCATTTTATGCCTTTGTTCAGGGCTACCATCTGCTCCTTGACCGCCGTGGTCCTGATGAACCATGCGTCAAGAGGATAGTAAAGCACCGGCTTGTCCGTGCGCCAGCTGTGGGGATAGCTGTGGACATGTTTCTGGATTTTGAACGCCCGGCCGTCCATCTTCATCATCATGCAGAGATCGACGTCCAAAGTGGGCGCGTCCGCGGGAAGCGAATCGTCGAAGGCGTTCTTGACGTATCTGCCTGAAAACTCTTTGTATCCGTCGGCCACATGGGTCTTCACGTAATCGGGATCCATGTCCTCGATTCTGTAGAACCTTCCCTGTCTGTCCACAAGAGGCTGCCTGGCACCGGACGCATCGACAATCTGCATGGGAGGAATGCCGGCGTCGGAAGCCACCTTCTTGTCGTCCGCACCGAAGGTGGGAGCGATGTGCACTATGCCCGTACCTTCCTCGGTGCTTACGTAATCTCCGGGAATCACCCTGAACGCATCGCCTTCAAGCGGCTTGAACCAAGGTATGAGCTGAATGTACCTTATGCCCACCAGTTCGGAGCCTTTGAAGCTGCCGTCCAGCACTTTGTAAGGCACGAGCTTGTCGCCCTTCCTGTAGCTTTCAAGCGGGAGATCCGCAGCCTTCGGATTGAACAGCGAACCCACGAGGTCCTTCGCGAGCACATAGACCGCCTCCTCCCCGGTATAGGGGTTGAACGACATGACACGCACATATTCTATCTTGGGGCCTACACAGAGGGCCGTGTTCGAGGTCAACGTCCACGGCGTGGTAGTCCAGGCCAGGAAATACACCGGGACTGACACACAGTCATAGAGTTTCTGGGAATCGGCATCCTTGATGACCTCGAACTGGCAGGTCACGGTCGTATCGGTGACATCCTTGTAGCATCCGGGCTGGTTGAGCTCGTGCGAGCTGAGCCCCGTCCCGTCGGAAGGAGAATACGGCTGTATGGAGTATCCTTTGTAGAGAAGCCCCTTGTCGTAGATTTTGCGAAGAAGATACCACAACGTCTCGATGTACCTGTTGTCGTAGGTGATGTAAGGGTCCTTCATATCGACCCAATAGCCGATCCTCTCGGTCATGTTCTCCCATTCTCCGGTATATTTCATGACCTCCTTGCGGCAGGTATCGTTGTACTCTTCTATGGATATCTTTTTGCCTATGTCGTACTTGTGTATTCCGAGCTTCTTCTCGACGCCTATCTCCACGGGAAGTCCATGGGTGTCCCAACCGGCACGGCGGGGCACCTTGAAGCCGGTCTGGGTCTTGTAACGGCAGATGGAATCTTTGATGGAACGGGCCATGACATGATGGATGCCCGGCTTTCCGTTGGCAGACGGAGGTCCCTCGAAGAAAATGAACTCGGGAGCACCCTCCCTGATTTCGAGAGACTTCTCGAATGCATGTATCTTTTTCCATTTTTCCAGAACTTCAGACCCGACCCCAACCAGGTCCAGGCCTTTATACTCTCTGAACTTCATACCGCGTATAATTTCCTGTTTCGTAAAATTTACCTATTTTTGCGTGTCAGCCGCAGAGCCGACAAGAATTTGCAAATATACAAATAACTTGCTTAACTTTCTCAACATCAAAAGCTGAACTTGAAAAACAGCCCCGGAGCTCCTCAACCCTACGGGAAATCCACCCTACAAGCGTACCATGAACGTATTTGACATCGTCATATTGATCTGCATCGTTCCCTTCCTGATAAACGGGCTGAGAAAAGGATTCGTGTCCCAGGTCGCCGCCATCATTTCACTCATAGCCGGAGTATGGCTCTCCTTCCGTTTCACGGGAGCGCTGTGCGGATGGGCGGGACAATACATGGACGTCTCCGGCAGACTTCTCTATGTCAGCGTGTTCACTCTCATAATGATAGTCGTGATAATGGTATTCTTCCTGATCGGCCGGCTGCTCAGGAAGGTCCTGAAGATAGCCATGCTCGGCTGGCTCGACAGGCTGCTGGGCTTCGTGTTCGCCCTGTTCACGGCGCTTCTGGTGATCAGCATCCCGCTTGTCCTCTTCAACACGCTGAACGGATCCTACCGCTTCGTCGACGAGAGCACGTTTTCCGCATCCAAGCTTTATTCGCCGCTCAAAGACTTCGCCTACAACATATTCCCCTACTTCAACCAGCTTACGGGGAAATAAAACAATCCTGACATGTCCAAGATAATACTCATCGAAACGTCAACTTCCCTATGTTCCGTCGCGATTTCCGAGGACGGGGCCGTCACAGCCTACAAGGAATGCGGAGACAGGCAGCATGCATCCATGCTCGCCCCGATGCTTTATGACATTCTGAAGGAGCGCGGCCTTTCCGTAAAGGATTGCGATGCCGTGGCCGTAAGCAAAGGTCCGGGATCGTACACCGGCCTCAGAGCAGGAGCTTCCACCGCCAAGGGTCTGTGCTTCGGCGCCGACATTCCGCTCATAGCCGTCGGCTCTCCCGACGCGCTGGCATGGAAGGCCATAGAGAAAAAGCTGGTCCCCGAGGGGTGCAGGTACATAGTCCCCATGATAGATGCCCGCAGAATGGAGGTTTACACGGCCGTATTCGACACGGAAGGGAACCGGCTCGGGAAGACCGAGGCCAAGGTGATCGACAAAGACAGTTTCGCGGAACTCCGTGCTGAAGGTCCCGTGCTTTTCATCGGCGACGGGGCCATGAAATGCGCGGAAGTCATGGGCGGAGAAGGCAATCTGTTCGTGGAAAGCTTCCCCGACGCGGCAGGAATGAGGATTCCGGCAGAGAAGATGCTGAAAGAAAAGAAGTTCGAGGACACGGCCTATTTCGAACCTTTCTACCTCAAGGATTTCGTGGCCACGGTCAGCAGGAAGAATTCATTCCTGCACACGAAATAATTTTCCGCATACGAAATAACCCCCGGAAGTTCATTTCTTCAGGGGGTTTTCTATCGTCTGCGCCGTAACGTGGACTACAGCACCGAGTTGAGGTATTTCCGGAGCGTAGGTCCGTCCGACACCGCGGCGTCGGTAACAAGGTCACCGTCCTTTATTATGTAGATGAACGGCACCTGCGGGACATTGTACAGGCTCAGGACAGTGCTTGCAGTTCCAAGACCGTCGCACACGTTGGTCCAGTCAAGACCCTGGCTCTTGACCACTCCGGCCCATGAGGCCTTGTCAGTGTCAAGCGACACGGCATAGACGTCGAGCCCGCGGGAATGGAAATCGTCATATATCGGTTTCAGCGTCTCGAGATTGAGCATCTTCTGACCGGCGGAATCCGAGGTCCAGAAATACAGCAGCACGACCTTGCCTTCGAGTGAAGAAAGCTTGACCTTGCGGCCGTTGACATCGGGCATCTCAATGTCCGGAAAACCGACCTGGGCCGCGGATGACAACTTGGTATTCAGGCCAAGAATCTTTTCTCTCCTCTGAGCCTCCTCGTCAAGGGCCTTCACGTATTTCGACTCCGGATAGACCTTCTTGAGAGAATCCGCCGCATTGCGGAAATGGAGCGCATCCGTAGGCTGGTTGAACACATACATGTTTTCGGCCACTTTCTGATAGAGCACCGGGATGACCGTCAGTGAATAAGGATTCGACATCACATACTTCACCCTGTCCCTGTAATAGCTAATGTACTGCTTCATCAGATCCCTTCTCACATCGGCCGCCTCGGGCGAATCAGGAGAAAGATCCTCAAGCTTGGCCGTGGAAGATGCGAAAGAGTTGGCGAAAGCTGCCTCAGACCTCTCCACAGACATCAGTTTCTCGGTCTCCTCTGAACCGGTGACTGAATAATTGCCCAAAGTGTCGGCATTGACCTTCACCTTGTCACCGTGCTGAAGAAGAAGCGACGCGATTCTGGTGTTTCCATGGAAAAGGTACACGAACTCGGGCTGACCCTTGGCCACGTCCAGGGAATAGCGGAACGCTCCGGAAGCATCGGTCTTCACGGTATCCAGAACCTTGTACCTGTTCACATCCAGAAGTCTTACTTCCAGGCTGTCCTGCGGAGCATCGGCCACGACCCCGCTTATCCTGACGGATTTGCCGCAGGAGGCAAGCGCCAGCACGCAAAGCAGCGCCGCAGGGATAGATTTAAAGTTTTTCATACTCAGCCAGAATTGAATCAGCAATTTCCTTCATCTTTTCCGCAGGAAGAGAGAGATGCTCTTTCTTGAAATCGAAATCGGATTCGGTATTGAGCGGCATCAGGTGGATATGTACATGAGGCACCTCCATTCCCAGCACCGCAACGCAAACCCTCTTGCAGGGCACTGCCGCCTTCAGAGCCTTTGCGACCTTACGGGCGAAAGCCCAAAGTCCGGCGTAGGTTTCCCCGTCAAGATTGAAAATGTAGTCGTCTTCCACGTTTTTCGGAATGACGAGCGTATGCCCGGGCGCAACCGGACTTATGTCCAGAAAGGCATAGTAATTCTCATCCTCCGCAACTTTGTACGAAGGAATCTCGCCTTTGGCGATCTTGGTAAAAAGTGTCGGCATTATAGGGAAATGTCTAAAATTTCAAATTTGATGACTCCCGAGGGAACCTTGGCGGCGACCACCTCGCCTTTGGAATGGCCTATGAGAGCCTTGGCGATGGGAGTGGTGGACGCGAGCTTGCCATGGGAAAAGTCAGCTTCCGATTCTCCGACAATCGTGAATTCCATCTCCTGCTTTGTGGCGACGTTGCGGATCTTCACCTTGTTGAGCAGCTGCACTTTCTCGGTGCCGACCTGCGACTCGTCAATCACCTTCGCATTGGCTATGAGATTCTTCAAATTGGCAATCTTGAGTTCAAGCAAAGCCTGGGCATCCCTTGCGGCGTCATATTCCGCATTTTCTGAAAGGTCACCCTTTTCCCTCGCCTCGGCGATAGCCGCCGAAATAACCGGACGCTGCGCCAAAGAATCAGCCAAATCTTTCTTGAGCTTGTCAAGCCCTTCCTGAGTCATATAGTGTACTTCTGCCATCTCAATAATAATTTTTTCAATACGGACAACTAAAAAGGAGTCCTGCCCAAAGGCAGAACCCTGTTATTACAAAGATAATGAAATTTGAATCTTTTCCGAAATTATCGGTTTATTTTTTCCGGGCCTCGAACATCGCCACAGCCTCGTCCCTGTCTCTGCGCAGCTGCTGCGCAAGGGCGGAAACATCGTCAAACCGCACCTCGTCCCTGATTTTGTCCAGGAAACTCACCCTGATGTCAAGACCGTAGATATCCTCATCGAAACCGAAGATATTCGTTTCAACGTTTATGTCGCTGCCGGGATTTACCGTAGGACGGCTCCCGACATTGCACATGCCGCCGAATTTTCTCCCTTCGGTCTCCACCTCGACAAGATACACGCCGCTTCCCGGCAAAATCTTCAAAGGTTCGTAGAGTTTCATGTTGGCGGTCGGAAAACCGAGCTTTCTGCCGAGACGGTTTCCTTCCACGACGACACCGTAAAGGCTGTAATCATATCCGAGCATGGCCGCGGCATCCTTCACGTCTCCGGCGGAGATGAGCCTGCGGATGGCCGTCGAACTTATGGTCGGGCCGCCCGCGGAGTCAATCCGGTCGGTCCTCACCACGTCGAGCCCGCCCTTTCCGGCTATCTTCTCTATCTCGTCCGGCCCTCCGGAATCCCTGCCCATCCGGTTGTCATAGCCGAGGAGAATGGCGGTGCCTCCCAGCCTGCCCTTTATCACATCCCGCAGATACTCTTCAGCGGACAGACGGCTGAACTCCCTGGTAAACCTTATGACCTCCACCCTGTCGACACCGAGAGCGTACAGCATGGATTTCTTCTCGTCCAGGGAAGTAAGCAGGCGCAGATTCCGCGCATCATCCTGCAGGACATTCCTCGGATGCGGCCAGAAAGTGACGACCATG
>CAYTYL010000030.1:0-10817 GCA_964441715.1 uncultured Muribaculaceae bacterium | reverse complement strand
CGGTCCTGACGAGGGTCTCTATCACAAAACGGTGCCCGAGATGGACACCGTCGAAAAAACCGGTCGCTATAACCATCTTACAAGTCCGAAATCCTGCCTGTGCGGCAATTTTGGATTCTGAGCGAAGATTCTCGTCGCCACCTGATACATGCCGGTGTTCTCCGGTACGATTTCAGTGGAGTATTTGGCGATGCCGTCTTCGAAGGACTCGAGCTTGAACTCCGTCTTGGAAGCTATGTGCAGGTTGCCGCGCTTGTCCGTGGTGCAGAACAGCATCTCCACCCCGATGTCCTCCGGCATGAGATCCGCAATGTTGAGCACGACCTCGCTCTTGAGAGGGTCGGACGGGGAAAGATTGTACGAAGCGTCCGGCTGGGTGTAGGACACTACGCTGATATTGTTCCACGCACGCAGAAGATGAGCCTTCCACAGAGCGATTTCGCGGGCCTCTTTGTAGCCGTCGGCGACAAGCTTCTTCAGACGGGAATACTGAGGCTCATAGTACTGGCGGAGATAATCGCTCAGCATCCTGTTGGTGGTGAAGTTGCACGCCACCTTGGCTATGGTGTTCTTGACATAGCTTATCCAGCCGTACGAAATGCCGCTGAGCTTGTCCGCCGAATAATAGATGGGAGCTATCTCGTTCTCTATTATGGAGTAGATGGTGGCGGCGTCAAGTTCGTTCTGATGTCCCTGGTCATCGAAGGTACGCTCCTGGGGAAGAGCCCATCCGGCACCTTCCTTGTAACCTTCCACCCACCAGCCGTCAAGCACGGAGAAATGCATGACTCCGTTCATCGCGGCCTTCTCTCCGGAAGTTCCGGATGCCTCCTGAGGACGGGTAGGATTGTTGAGCCATACGTCGACGCCCTGGACAAGCCTCTTGGCGAGAGAAATGTCATATCCGGGGACGAACACGATCTTTCCGAGGAAACGCGGCTGCTTTGAAATCTCCACGATCTGCTTTATGAGGTCCTGTCCTGCCTTGTCGGCGGGATGAGCCTTTCCGGCGAAAATGAACTGCACCGGCATCACAGGATTGTTGACTATCTTGTCCAGCCTGTCCGGATCGCTGAACAGCAGGGTCGCCCTCTTATATGTGGCGAAACGCCTCGCGAATCCTATGGTCAGCACGTCATCGCGCAGGGTCTCCTTTATCTTGACCACCTGTTTGGGAGAATAGTGGCCCGCAATGGACGTGTCGGAGAGTTTCTCGTTCACCGCCTTTATGAGAACTTTCTTCAGTTCCTTCCTGACCTCCCACACTTCCGCATCGGGAACATCATATATGCCTTCGAAGCATTTCCTGTCGTAGTGATGGGTCTTGAACTCAGGTCCGAAAACCTTGGAATGGACAGCTTTCCACTCTCTGGCGCACCAGGTGGGATAATGAACCCCGTTGGTGACATAGCTTATGAACAGCTCCTCGGGCAGATAGCCTTTGTACATGTCGGCGAAAATCTCCTGGCTCACCTTGCCGTGAAGCTTGGAAACTCCGTTCACGTTCTGTGACAGATTGGCGGCAAGCTTGCTCATGGAAAACTTCTCGTTCACGTCATACCCGTTCAGCTTGCCGAGACCCATGAGGGTTTCCCAGCTCACGCCGAGTTCATCGGGCACATGGCCGATGTACTGCCTGAGCATGTTCTCGTCGAAAGCGTCATGTCCTGCAGGCACCGGAGTATGCGTAGTGAAAAGAGAAGATGCCCTTACTACTTCAAGAGCCTCCGCAAAATCCAGATGCTCTCCGCTGATGTACTCGCGAAGCCTCTCCATGCCCACGAAAGCGGCATGTCCTTCGTTGTAATGGTATATCTGCGGATTCAGTCCGAGAGCCCTCAACGCACGGACTCCTCCTACGCCGAGCAGCAGTTCCTGTTTGAGCCTGTTCTCCCAGTCTCCTCCGTAGAGATAATAGGTTATCTGCCTGTCGTCCGCCCTGTTGGCTTCGAAATCGGTGTCCAGCAGATAAAGGTCCGTCCTGCCGACCGCCACTTTCCAGATGCGGGCGGTGACGGTTCTTCCGGGGAATGCGACCGTGGAAGTGAGCCAGTTGCCGTCCTTGTCACGGGCAGGCTCCACCGGAATCTTCAGGAAATCCTGTGCATCATATTTGGCCTCCTGTTCACCCTGAGCCGTAAGCACCTGGTCAAAGTAACCGTACCTGTACAGGAAACCCACCGCACAAAGATTCACATTCATGTCGCTTGTTTCCTTAAGATAGTCTCCGGCAAGGATGCCGAGACCTCCTGAATATATCTTGAGCGAAGAATCCAGACCGTATTCCATGCAGAAATAGGCTATGGAAGGGTCTTTCCTTTCGCTCTTCAGCGACATGTACTTTTCAAAATCGGCCATGACCAGCTGAAGCTGCTCCAGGAATTCATCGTCTTCGGCGAGCTGTCTGAAGCGTTTGAGGCTGACCATATCCAGCAGCGCCATGGGATTGTGGCCCGTGCTGTGCCAGATATCGGGGTCTATACTTTTGAAAAGCGCCTTGGCATTTTCGTTCCAACACCACCAGAGGTTCTTGGAAAGGACCTCCAGACCGGAAAGTTTTTCGGGGAGATGTCGCGTCACCATGACGCTTTTCCAGTTGGGGGTGTTGATTTCAATTCTGTTCTGATCCATTTGTTTTTTCTCTATATATTTCGGGAAGGCTCCCTTGCGTCCCACGACTTTGGAGAGAGCCAGTGAATATGCTTCGTTGTAGTATTTTATCTGATTGTCCCACAAGGCTATGGCCGAAACGGTCTTGGCGTTTTCCATATATTTGACCATATCCGCCTTGCCGAGAGACGCCACCTCGGCGATCCGTTTTTCCACATTCCCGATAACCTCGTCATAGTTGGAGTCGTTTCTCTTCACGACCGTGATGCCGGGATGTGCGCAGTCCTTGCAGCGCTCGTCCACCCATTGCCCGAAACCGGCAAGGCTTGTGGTGAGGGTAGGAATGCGGAATGCCAATGCCTCCAGAGGCGTGTATCCCCAAGGCTCATAGTATGAGGGGAACAGCGCAAGGTCGAAACCGATGAGAAGGTCGTAATACGTCTTGTCGAACACCCCGTCGCTTCCGTTCAGATAGGAAGGAACGAAATACAGTTTTATGCGGTCGTCCGCGGCGTTGACAAGTCCGAGCTCCGCAAACCTGCGGGTGATCATGTCATTGTCGGGATACATCAGTTCGTGGGTCGTCTGGGTGAAGCAGCTGACGTTTCCGTCTCCGCCCAGCTTGGCCGCCAGAGTCTTGTCAGGCCCCCTGTGTGCAGCCGGAATCATGATGAAGGCATGTATCTCGCGGCCTGAGTACCCGCTTTTCTTCAGAGATCCGAGAGAGTCGATGAAAACGTCGATTCCCTTGTTACGGTACTCATATCTGCCGCCTATCCCGACGAACAGGGCATCGTCCGCCGCCTTCTTTCCGCTCATGGCAGAAGCCACTTCGGACAGAAGCGTCCTGGCCTCGGAACGTTTGGCCTCGTATTCCCTGTCGTTCTCAGGCGTGAAGCTGTCTTCGAATCCGTTGGGGGTGACGACATCGGGCCTCTTTTCAAGCAGCTGCGCGCACTCCTCGGCAGTTATGTTGCTCACCGTGGTGAATACATCGGCGTTTTCCGCAGACTTCTTCTCCAGCGAGTGCATCGCCCTCACATTGAAGCGGGCAGCTACGTCATCTCCTTTATAAGAAGACAATTCATCGTAAAGGGGAAGATTGTTTCCGGCTATGCAGCGGCCCGTGACCGTGGCATGAGTAGTGAAAGCCGTGGCTATCGGAAGCCCCGTCCTCTTGAGATACAGCAGACCGGCACCGGACTGCCATTCATGGAACTGCGCGACGACTTTGTCGGAAGGTAGAAGCACCGCATTGTAGAAACACTCTATAGCCTTGCCCGCCGCATAGCCGAAGAGGAAATTCTCTTTGTAATCCCAGTTTCCGGACAGAGAATCCACACCGAAATCCTTCCAGCATTCGCCCAGTATGTCGTTGACCTTGGGGAGATAATCCTTGTAGTCGACAAGCACTGCTATCGGCTTTCCGGGGATGTTCCATCTGCCTATGCGCAGTCTGATTCCATTCTTTTCAGCTTCCCTGCGGAAACCTTCATAAAGATTGGGCTCCTCCAGGAAATCCGGATTGTTGCCCGGATTCATCCACACGTCAGGGCCTATGAGAATGTGATGCCTCTTAAGCTGAGCCTTCACATTCAAGGCCTTCGTGGCCACGACGGTATATATGCCGCCTCTTTTATTGCAAACTTCCCAGCTCACCTCGAAGAGGTAATCTGGGATAAGCATGTTCTTGTTGTCTAAAGCCATACCATATTATTTCTTGCTTGTCCGCGGAGTCTTCACCTTGGCCCGGGATTTCACGCCCTCCGGCTGGTTTTTAACGCCCTCCGGCTGGTTTTTAACGGAAGGCCGCACGGGAACCTTAAGCTTGTCCGACTTCTTTTTTGCCGGAACCGCAATCCCCGATTCGGGCGAAGCCGCAAATTTAGCGTCAAGCTGCGACATTTCCTCGTTCACACGGATGATAAAATCGCTCAACACGTTCATATAGTTGATATATGCTTCGTAAGGAGTGTCATAGGGGTTGAAGTATTTGTGCACCTCGCCGTCCGAAAAGAATTTGGTGCACATGTAGTAGAAATGGTCGCTCTCCTGCAGATGGCCGTAATCGTTCCAGATGTCATCCTTGTTTATGAGAGACACCTTTTCATACTGCGCATACAGCTTGTTGAAGGCATCCTGCTGAAGCTCGTTTCCCAGCCATGCGGTAACGTCCCTCTCCTCATCGGCCCACGAGATGGTCTCCGGTATGTCGATGTCGGACACCGCCTTGCAGGATTTGGAGACTTCGGCCGGCGTGGCAAACTGGAAAGTCCCGTCCTTTTCGACGGCCACCGGCAGGTATTCCATGAAATCGAAGATACCGGAAGAAGCCGGCGTGTGCTCTCCGAAAGTCTCATAGTCCATGAAGAGATTGACGACATCTCCGCCGTCCTTCACGGACTGTTTCATCCAGTCCACATAGGAGTCGGCGGTCAGATGGCTGCCCGTGAAGCGGAAAGCTATGTCATCGCTGAGGCCGTAGTTTCTGAGCAGGACCTTCAGGCGCGGCGCATTCTCCGAGGAATACACGTAGTTGGGACTCCTCCAACCAAGTATGTGCCTGGCCCCTTCGGTAAGGATGGTCCTGTAACCCATGTCATAGACCTTCCTGCCTATCGCATTGGAGTATATGAGCTCCGTGTTCCTGAAGGACACCGGAGTGACGCCGAAATAATGCTCGACGGCCTTTTTGTGCCTGAGCACCTGATTCTCGAATTCATCGGGATTGGCCAATGAAGCAAGCGAATGGTAATAGGTCTCCGACAGAAATTCCACACAGCCCGTTCCGGCAAGAGCCTTGAAACTCTCCAGCACTTCGGGAGCATATCTGTCAAACTGTTCCAGAGCCGATCCCGAAATGGAAAAAGCGACCTTGAAACGGCCGTCATGTTCCTTTATGGTCCTCAGGAGCAGGTCGTTCATGGGCAGGTAGCATTTCTGGGCGACTCTTTTCAATATCGTCCTGTTGGCAAAGTCATCGTAGTAATGAGAATCCTTGCCCATATCAAAAAATCTGTACAGCCTCAGTCTTGTGGGCTGATGGACCTGGAAATAAAGACACACTGATTTCTTGGCCATAATGTTTATCTGTTTATTACTGATTCATAGACATGTTTAATCTTCAAGGCGGCGTTGTTCCACTTAAGGGCGTTCACTTCGTCATAGCCGTTCCGTGCGGCGAAATCCGCCAGCACCGGGTAGTTGAGGATTGCATATATTTCATCCGCCATGGCATCCACATCCCAGAAATCCACCTTGAACGCATATTTCAGCACTTCGGCCGCACCGGACTGCCTGGAGATGACGGACGGCACGCCGGAACGCATCGCCTCCAGCGGAGAAATTCCGAAAGGTTCCGACACCGACGGCATCACGTAGACATCCGAAAGGGCGAACATCTTCTGCACGTCCGGACCTTTCAGGAAACCCGTAAAATGGAAATGGTCCGAAATCCCCAGCCTGGCGACCTGCCTTATGGCACGGTTCATAAGGTCGCCGCTTCCGGCCATGACGAAACGCACGTTCTTCGTACGCTTCAGCACCTTGGCGGCAGCTTCTATGAAATAGCCCGGCCCTTTCTGGAAGGTGATTCTGCCGAGGAAGGTGACGACTTTCTCTTTCACGCCCCTCTCCGCGGACACATCGCTCCTTCCGCTGAAGTCCACCGCATTGTGGACGGTCACCACCTTGGCGGGATCGATACCGTACTTGGTTATGACGATGTTTCTGGTGAGATCGCTCACGGCGATGACTTTGTCGGCGGCCTCCATGCCTCTCTTTTCGATTGCATAGACCCTCGTGTCTATATTGTCTTCGCTGCCCCTGTCGAACGACGTGGCATGGACATGGACGATCAGCGGCCTGCCGCTCACTTCCTTGGCGGCGATTCCTGCAGGATATGTAAGCCAGTCATGGGCGTGGATCACGTCGAATTCACCCTTATGGTCAAATGCGATGGAGCCGCCCACGACAGCGTAACGGGCCACTTCCTCCATAAGGTTGGAACCGTATTTGCCTGAAAACTTGTATTTCTGGCCGTACTGGATGCGGAAACCTTTCACCTGACGAGCCCTTTCCTCCTCCACCTGCTCATGGAACTCCGAGGGATCCATGTAAGGGACCATGTTCGTCCCTATGTGGAGAAACTGCACCTTTTCAAGGAAATTGTCCACGGATGCGTCATCCGGATAAGCTACGGGCACATCGCTGGCGTTGATTATGTCAGCGACCGATCCGTCCTCATCGCCCGAGGCGGACGGCATCACGAACAACGTCTCCACCCCGTTGTGGGCGAGACCTTTCACTATGCCGTAGCAGGCCGTTCCAAGCCCCCCGGCGATATGTGGGGGGAATTCCCAACCGAACATCAGAACTTTCATAGATCAGTCCTCCCAATATTTTTCCATTTCATATCCTATGCCAAGCAACGCGGCCGTGCTCAAGGCCGAAGAGATGGCCCCGTGAGGCTCATGAGGCGGATCTCCGTCGTAAAGCTCGGAGAACGCTCCCACGCCGTGCTTGTTCATGTCATCGTAGAAGCCTTCGACAAGCCACTGTGCCCTCTTCATGAAGGATATGCCTTTAAGCCTGAATTCAATGCTGATGTAGAAGTACAGCAGGAACGGCCACGCGCAACCCTGATGGTAGGCAAGATCCCTGTCCCTCTGCGACCCTTCGTAAACGCCTTTGTAGTCGGGATCGCGCGGCGAAAGGGTACGGATGCCGCGGGAAGTGAGAAGTTCGTCCCTCACGACATGGAGCACGTTCCAGACCACCTCGTCATCCACAGCCCTGTATGGCAGCCATACGGCGTAGAGCTGGTTGGGACGGACCTCGGTGTTCTGTCCGGCATTGTCCACATAATCGGCAAGGCAGGATTTCTCCGCACACCAGAAGACCGGCTGGTAGCTGGCCTTGCATGCATCCCGCACGGGAGACCACTTCGCGATGAAGTCCCTGCCTGCGGAAGAATTGTACTTTTCCTCCATATCGATGGCAAAGCACAGAGAGTTGTACCAAAGGGCATTGGTCTCCACCTGGTAGCCCGCACGTTCCGTGACCGGATGACCGTCCGCATAAGCATTCATCCATGAGAGAGCGACGGAATCGCGTTGAGCCCATATAAGTCCGTTGGGCTGCACCTCGGCCTCGGCCCGCACGCCCGGAGAATAGCTCTCTATCACGCCCTTCAGCACAGGTCCGTATTTTTTCCACACCCTGGCGGGGGATGCGCCGAATTCGATGTAGGCCTGAAGGACATCGGCAAGGCGCAGCGGAGCTTCGATCTGGGTCGTACGGCGGTATAGACGTTCCTCCTCATCGGCTATAAGGTTGTCCAGTATTTCTTCAAACTCGCCCTTGTCTCCCGAAGCGTAGAGGGTGAGTCCCGGCAAGGCGTAGAGAGTTTCCCTCAGCAGACCTGTATAAAGCCATGAGAATCCGGCAGTTATCTGTTTCTTGCCGCCTCTGTCCCTGATAAGCAGATCCGCACAGTGGACCAGTTCGTCATGGTAGTCCTCGATTATGCCGCTCTTTCTGACATTGCGGCCGAACGTCCTCTTCAGCCCTTCGGGGGCGATTTCGTTGACCGATGCGGAGAACACCGCAGTACCGCCCTTCTTCATCACGAAGCGGAAACGGCCGGGCACGAACAGGTCTTCCTTGCAGTCGAATCCTCTCCTGTACTCGTCCGAATAGGTGATGCCTTTGTACCAGTGGGGGTCGCTTTCATAAACGGCTCCGGCCTCGCTCAGCTGAAGGTTCAGATCAGGGAAACCCGGATACATCCTGAACGCCGCGCCTCCGTTGACCGTACGGTAGGAAGTGTCGGCCTCCGGGTTTTCATGGGTAAGGCCGTGTATGCTCCTGAAGGCCAGATAAGGCTTCAGCATCACCGTCACGTCCGAGGGAGCCTCGGCAAGTTCGTAACGTATCAGAATCTGGTCGTTGTTCGGAACGAGGAGCAGAGTTTTCTTGAAAACCACATTGCCCACCTTATAGGTGATTTCGGGCACGGGATCGGCCTGGAAGTCCACTATGTACTTGTGACCTCTCGGGTCATAGACGGTATCGTAACAATGGATACCCAGGTTGAACTGTTTTCCGTCTATCACAAGCGACTCGTCCAGCGCGGAAAGGAGCATGTACATCCCGCAGCCGAAATTGTCCACGGGCACGGCCAGCAGTCCGTGGTAGCGCCGCGTATTGCAGGCAACGATGGAAGTGTTGCAATAGGCGCCCGTCTTGTTCGCACAGATGATTTCTCTCTTGAGCGAATATGAAAGATTCACAAGTTCAGCCTTGTTGAATTTCAAAAAAGCCATAAGAATCCGTATGTTATCTAATTTTTTCCAAAACCAGGGCACAGCGGCTCGGCAGATAAAGAGCGAGTTCGTCCGTGAATGGAGCATTGCCGCCGGGGCTTCTGCGTCTCACGGTCAGATGGCTTTCTCCGCTCTGCAGCCTCGAGAAGCCGTCGAACCTCGCTTCATCGGTGTCAAACGACAGTCTGTACTCTCCGGCAGGTGCCGGGAACGTGTACCCCGGGAACGATCCCGCAGGGTTGAAGTTGAATGCAAAGATAGAGTTTTTTCTCTTGAATATCAATATCTTCTTCTCTTCGTCGGCGACAAGGAGGGCCGGGGCCTCATCCAGCACATTCCTTTCCCTGAAGTAGCGGATCATCCGGGCGTCAAACGCCTTGAGGTAGCTGTACCGGAGATAATCGGGCTCGGAAAGCGACCACTGCCTGCGCGCGTACTTGTAGGACCAGCCGTTCCCCTCCCTCGGAAAATCTATCCACTCGGGATGTCCGAACTCATTGCCCATGAAGTTGAGGTATCCGCCTCCGGAAGTGGCGAGCGTCACCAGCCTTATCATCTTGTGCAGGGCTATGCCTCTGTCCACCACGGCCGAAACCGAATCCTTGTTCATGGATGTGTACATCTCCTTGTCCATGAGGCGGAAAATGATGGTCTTGTCACCGACAAGAGCCTGGTCATGGCTCTCCGCATAGCTGATCGTCTTCTCATCGGAGCGCTTGTTGGTCAGTTCATACCACATCTCCCCCATGCTCCAGTCCTCGTCCTTCTTCTCCTTTATCCACTTTATCCAGTGGTCGGCGATGCCCATGGCCATCCTGAAATCGAAGCCTATGCCTCCTCTCCTGAAAGGAGCGGCGAGGCCCGCCATTCCGCTCACGTCTTCCGCAATCGTGACGGCATCCGGATTGATCTCATGCACAAGAAGATTGGCGAGAGCGAGATAGACCACGGCGTTCTCATCCACCCCGGCATCGAAATAGTCCGCATAGCCCTTGAAATCTCTGCCCAGACCGTGGTCCCAATACAGCATGCTGGTCACTCCGTCGAAACGGAATCCGTCCAGATGATATTCATCCATCCAGAACTTGCAGTTGCTCAGCAGAAAATACAAAGTCTCATCCTTGCCGTAGTCGAAACAGCGGGAGCCCCAGGCCGGATGCCTGCCGCGCTGCCCGGAATAGAAATAGAGGTCTTCCCTGCCGTCGAATCTGCCGAGCCCTTCCGCCTCGTTGTCCACGCTGTGGGAATGGACCAGGTCCATGACGACGGCGATTCCCTTGGAATGGGCTTCGTCCACAAGCCTCTTGAAATCTTCCGGAGTCCCGAAACGGGAGCTGAGGGCATAAAAATTAGACACCTGATAGCCGAAGGAGCCGTAATACGGGTGCTCCTGCAGTGCCATTATCTGGATGGTGTCGTAGCCCAGCTCCTCTATGCGCGGAAGAACGCCGGTGCGGAAGTCATCGAAACTTGCGACCTTGCACTCTTCGGAGCTCATGCCTATGTGGCATTCATATATGAAAGGATGCTCTCTCTTGCCGGGAGAGGGAGATTTCCATTCGTAAGGATGCTCCGGCGCCCAGACCTGGGCGCAGAAAAGCTTGGTGACAGGATCCTGCACCGCTCTGGTCACATAGGCCGGAATCCTTTCGCCTCCGCCTCCGGGCCATTCGATGAAAAGCTTGTACAGTTCCCCGTGATGCATGAACATGGAAGGAACATGTATCTCCCAGTTGCCGCCGCCCACGGGCTTCAGCTCATAGGACGGACTGCGCTTCCAGTTGTTGAACTCCCCTATCAGGTAGATCCTGTTGGCGTTCGGAGCGAATTCCCTGAAAACCCACGAACCGTCGGCACAGCGATGCAGGCCGTAATAGAGAT